>NZDM01000111.1 GCA_002690085.1 Flavobacteriaceae bacterium | reverse complement strand
TAGAAGCTAGAAGCTAGAAGCTAGAAGCTAGAAGCTAGAAGCTAGAAGCTAGAAGCTAGAAGCTAGAAGCTAGAAGCTAGAAGCTAGAAGCGAAGAACGAAGTTTCAATGTAGGCGAGGGTTTACCCCTCGCTTTGTTATTTTTAAATGGGTGAAAACAGCTTAAAGGCTTGAGCCTTTCACTTTATCCAAAGCTAAGTTGAATTTTTTATCTTTACTGTCAATTGCTTGCTCCAATTCAGATAACGACTTTTCACCTTTTTGATAGGCAATTTCCAGTTGCAATGCCTCAATTGTATACGTCAATAGCAGAAGATAAATTTGTGGTTGGTTGCCATTACTTGTTTTCTGTAAATTAAACTTATACTCATTTAAATCTATCAGTGTGTCTTCTGAAAGCGTTCTGTTAACCAGACTTTGCCTCATAAAGGTGTTTAGGTAATCAGGAAATGGCAGCGGGTTCTTATCAAAAAAGTGTGCTCGGGTTTCGTCTTTCTTAGGCAGCTCTAAGTAAAACTCATACAGGTCTTCTGAATAATCATGAGAACTCTCTATGGCGGCGATGGTGGCTTGCATGAGCTTAATGACGTGCTCTTTTTCTTTTTGTTCTTCTTCTATGTTGGCAAATGCCATAGCTAATAGCACACCAAATAAGGTGGCAATTAAGGTAAGGAAAAAATTAATACCTGTAGAAAATCGGTTAATTACAGCTTGGTATCTAGGCACAAAAGTGAGCATACCAAGTACAACCATGAGAATAGTTAAGAGTGTGTATAAAATCATATCCTTGAGCTCTGTTTTTATTATGAGCCTGCATCATATCATTTAAAAAAAAAGGGGGCTAATGCCCCCAAAAAATCACTAAAAGCTTAGGGAGTTATGCAAAGTGATATTCGTTTACGAGTTGCTTATTTTTATCTAATAAAGCAACGGCGCTAGTTGTTAGTTGAAAGATGGGTGAAGCGCTATCAAATGAAAAGCTACCAAGCTCAATTCTGTTAGCGTAAATTCTTAGTTCAGAGCAAGGTTCTATTTTTGCTAAGTGGGGAAAGGTAAATTCAGGTCCATCTTTAATACAAATTGTCCAACCAGATAAATCTACCCATGAAGTACTCAAATTAATTAGCTCAATATGGTCTTTATTTTCATCTCTGCCAGTTAGTGAATCATGGTTTATATGAGAAATAATGACAGAGTCATGTGCTTTTCTGCCATTGATCCAACTGCTTACTAAGCTACCTTCAGAGTCAACTAATCTAACTTCACAGCCATGTTGATTAAATAGTGGCGATAGCTTGTTGAACATAAATGTACTTTGCTGTTGTTCAACTTTGATAATTTGGCTTGGTTTAATGTAACTATTGCGAGGAAATGTAAATAAAGTTTCACCATTATCTACAAGTTCTATGCGCCAATTCTCAAGATCGATGATTGCAGGGCCCGTATTTTTTATTTCAATACTTTCATTTGAATCAAGAGTATTAACATGATCAATTTGCACCTGAAGGGGAGCCATTAGTTTAAAACAACTATGCCAGTAAGACTGAATTGCACCATGTGCGTGACGCTGGTTTTGAAGATTTGGCAGTGCGCTTAATGTATTTGTTTTGATCTGTTGATGCACTTTATCAAGTGCTGAACGTGCATCAGTTAGCCAAATTTCATTGGCTATATTCTGTCTAGTTTCAAAATTCACAGTTAGCTCCTTTAATGACTTATGAATATATTCATAAGTCGCAATATGTTAAACCCAGCACTACGCTTATCCGGTGGTAGTTTTGCTTTAGTTCTGTTCGTTTCCTTTCGCTAAATACGCAATACTCACACAATGAGCAATCTACTAAGATTCGTATTCTTTTGCGTATTATGGGGACTAATTTATCCTAGTTCAGTTAAGATTTACACCATTTAATGCGCTTTTTATGATTAATTTTATTACAAGAGATTACAATTCAAGCTGAAATGCTTTATGAATATATTCATAAAATAATGTATATCAATAAGTTATAAAATTTTAAGTAGTTTGTTTAAAAATCTTCAATGGAATGTCAAATTCGACCATGACACCACCGTTTGAACGATTTTTAATCTTTAATTGACCTTGATGCGCGTTGATCACTTCTGAACAAATACTCAAACCAAGTCCACTTCCACCTTGTTTTGTTGAAAAAAACGGCAAAGTCACTTGGCTGATTTTACCCTGAGTGATCCCTTGGCCTCTGTCGACAATAGCAAAGCGAACTCTGTCATAATCTTTAACGACCTTAATGCCAATATCGGATACTTTTGAACCAGATTCGTGTGCGTTTTTGAGTAAATTTATTAATACCTGCTCTAGTTGCAAGACATCGAAATAGGCATATTCGCATGGCAAATCAGCCAATAATTCAAATGAATAAAGCCTCTGAACACTCTGTAGTGTCGAAGCTAAACTATGTTTGCTGATATTCGGTTTTGGCAAGCGGGCAAATTCGGCATATTTCGCGATAAAAACGTTGAGATTAGAGGCTCTTTGGTTAATGGTTTGCAAAATATCAGGGAGCAAATCTAGATGGGTATTTTTCACTAAAATGGCTTCTGCCGACGAAGTTAACGAAGAGATGGGCGCAAGAGAATTGTTGAGTTCATGACTGATCAAGCGAATGGCGTTTTTCCAAAGTTGCAGTTCTTCTTTGCCTATTTCTATTGATAAGTCTTTACATAATACAAGTTGGTGGGGCTGGTGGTTGTAAGTCACTGTTTGGTTTGCAATATAGTAACTATGCTTTAAGTCGTTATGTTCAAAGCTGACGATGCCTGAGCCCTGTTCGAGTAAGAAGGTCGCAATTGGGTTATTGACATTGTCTAATAGTGAATATAGTTCTTTACCTTTTAATGTTCCTTTTATTTGCAGTAACTCATTCGCTTGCTGGTTGTGATAGACCACTTGTTTAAAGGGATTAAAAAGTACAATCGCCATCGGAGAAGCTTGAACTATGCTATCTAGCAAATGTTCTTTTTGGCTTAAAGTTTGTCGTTGCTCAGTAAGGTTGCGAGCAAGATCGTTATATAAGTTAAGTATAGGTGCAAGGTGTTTATCGCCATCAGGATGAATGCGAATTGAAAAGTCGCCATCTTTGAAACTCTTAATACCATCGTGTAAAGCATCCAGCTGTTTTTGTTGAAAGCTGACAAAATAGAATAGGGCGGTGGCTAAGCACACGAATGAAGAAGTAAATGCAAAAATGGTTAGCCAAACACCTTGATATCCGAATTGTTCGCCCGCGGCATAAATAAACCAAAACAATACAAAACAGCCCAGCAGAGAGTAGCCTGTTTTGTGTAATAAACTTATCTCATTGTGCTGCATTATTTTAATCCGAACTTTTCCATACGACGGTAAAATGCCTGGCGGCTTAGCCCTAAGCTTCGTGCGGCTTTCGCCACAATACCTTGGTGTTTGTCTAGCGCACTTTGAATGTCTTGCAAACTGTATTCTACTTTCTCTTCAACAGGCACTTTTGACAGTGTAATCCCTAAGTCTTTACTTTCAATGGTGTTGTTTTGGCAAAGGAGTGCAGCTCTACCAAGCACATTCTGTAGCTCGCGCACATTACCCGGCCATGAGTGCGCCATTAATGTGTGTTCTGCATTGGCACTAAGCGTTTTATCTGAATCGAGAAATGATTGTATTAACAAGGGAATATCGTCTTTTCTTTGCGCCAGTGGGGGCAGCTTTAGCTCAATCATATTGAGTCGATAGTATAAGTCTTCTCGAAACTCGCCATTGGCGATGGCTTGAGGCAGGTTGGTATTAGTGGCACTGATAATACGCACTGAGACTTTACGAGTTTTGGTACTGCCTACGCGTTCAAATTCGCCACTTTGTAATACTCTAAGTAATTTTTGCTGTCCAGATAATGGTAAGTTGCCTATTTCGTCTAAAAATAAAGTCCCGCCATTGGCTGCTTCAAAACGGCCTTCTCTGGCTTTGGTTGCCCCAGTATATGCGCCAGCTTCTGCACCAAATAATTCTGCTTCGATTAAATCAGCAGGTAATGCGCCCGCGTTTACTTTTATGAATGGAGCATCTTTGTATTGGCTATTGGCAACGATAAGCTCAGCGACCTTCTCTTTACCCGCACCATTTGGTCCAGTGATTAAAATAGGCGCATCTGAATGAGCCACTTGAGTGGCCATTTCAACGAGGTTAATCATGCTGTTGTCGGCGAATACCATACCAGCCAGATCAAAGTTATCACTAAGGTTTTGCAACCGTGATCTTTGCTTGACGTGATTGCTCAGTTGCTGTTGTTGTAGCTGATAGCTCTCTCGCAAATTTTGTACTGTTGTGAGGAGCTTTTGATCCTCCCAAGGTTTGGCAATGTAATCGGCTGCGCCATCTTTTATAAGCGCAACGGCCATTTCAAGATTCGTCCAAGCAGTGAGGAGGATTATCGGGAGATCAGGGTCAAAATGACGAATACGGTGGTAGAGTGCTTCACCTTCTTCGCCCGAAGTCGTGTCTTTCGTGAAGTTCATGTCTTGAATAACGAGATCAAACCCACCTTGTTGCAGCTTAGTTATGCCTTCTTCTGGGCAAGTTGCGCCATCACATTCAATATCATTTATTAAAAATAAAACCCTGAGTGCTTTTACTACATCAGGGTTATCGTCGATGATTAAAACTTTACTGTGCTGCATACTGTTATTCTTTTAATTTATTTCTATGCGAAAGAGAGACCTGAGTCTCTCTTATTAGGTTTAACCTTTAAAGGTTTAATTGGCTTTCGTCACTTGCGCCGGCGCAATTAATGTTGCTTTTCTGGCGGGTAAATAAGCCGCAAAGCAAGTTAACAACCAAACAAACAGGGTAACCGCTATACCCACCATTACGTTAGGTGTCCCTTGTACCCCAAGTGTTTGTAATAGTGCCATATTTAGCCACAAAGATAAAAAGAAGCCTATCACTAAGCCAACCATTGCTAGTAATGAGTTTTCGATGAGCAGGCTTTTTAGTACCATACTTTTACTCGCGCCTAGTGCTCTTAAAATCCCTAAGTTTTTATGACGCATTTTGACCGAGAAAGTAACCAAGGCAATAATACCTAATGAGGTGATAAGTAAGGCAACCGCACTGATAGCAAACATCACAAACGCAAAGCTACTTCTGCCATCCCACAAGCGCTTTTTAGCGCGCGCTGAGAATTCGACACGAGATACAATGCGCCCAGGCTCTTGATAAAGCAAGGTTTCTAATGTTTCTAAAATCTTTTCTGAGGTATTAGGTGTAACACGAATAATGTAGTTTATTTCGTTGTTACGGCCGTAAATGGCTTCTGGAATAACCATACCGTGATACCAAACTTGGTCGTAAGTCGCGCCTTCTCCAAGCATTTTATCTTCGAAAGTTCCCACTACTTGATAAGGCGTTTTTGAACCATTCAAAAAAACGGTTTGACCTAAAGGTGAAGTCCCTTCGAAGAGCGTTTTCGCTAAATCATCGCTGATAAGCGCAACACTGGCAGGTGTCGTTTCTGCATCACCCATCACGAATTCATTTGTATAAAAGTCTCGACCACTGCTGATATTGAGCATTAGAGATTCAACGCCTTGTTGGTCAACACCAAATAGTGCAATGGAATGATCTTTGGCATTTTCATCAAGATTATCGCTATACACAACATTGCTCGAGCGACGTGTATCAATGACGTTTTCTTCACCGCTATACGTTGCTGAAACAACTTCTGACAGGGCTCTAATAGCCGCTAGGTCACGTTCAATTAATTGTCCTTTATCGACTTGCTCATCATAAACATGGGTGACCACATTCAAGATTTGTTTTTCTTCTAGCTTTGATGGAATTAACCAGTTTTGCAGCGTTGCATAACTAATGAAGGCGCTATTGCTGACGATCATGAGAGTAATAGCAACTTGGAAAACAATCAGTATCGAGATGCTTTTTTGTTTCAGAATTAATTTAAGAATATGTTTTAAAGACATGATTACCCCCTAAGCTGCGATGCTGGCGAAATACCGCTGATACGGTAAACCGGATATAAACCTGCAATTAAAATAGCGGCATAAATGAACGCACCAGACGTCAATGCAAAGCTGTAATCCATACTGAAGAAGTGCTTAACCAAGCTCGGATCTGCCGAGTAGTCCATTTGATACATATTAACTTGGAACATCAGCTCAAGGCCTAAATGAGCGAATAGTACACCTGCAATAATGGCAGCAAAGGCGATTAAACTTATTTCAATCAGGTGTATTTTTACGATATACCATCGGCTCGCACCTAGTGCGCGATAGAGCGAAACCAGTTTGTTTTTAGATTGGTATTTCGCAAGCAAAATGCCCACGGTATTCACTAAGCAAATCGCAAATAGTAAATAAGAAAACTGAAGGTAGACTTTTTCCCAACGCATGAATTGTGCAAATTCGTTCAGTAATAGCTGTAAATCGTTCAACTTGTACTTCTCTTCGTGAGGAAAACGACCGAGACTTGCTTGCTGTTGGGTGTAATTACGCGCCCACAAAGTTGCAGCCGCAAGTTGTTGCTGGTGGTTTTGCTTATCGAACTCAATCCAAGTGTGAAGGTAGCCGCATTCAGCCGATTTAAGTGCCGATACATTATGTTGGCGATATTCACTGCGTTGGTTTTCTTCTTTTGTCTGACAAGGCATGTAGCCAGCACGAGGCAAGTTCATTCTCTCAGCTGTTGCCATAGGCACAATCGCTAAATCATTGTAGCGGTTGCTAAAGCGCATATTTGAAATACGACGCTTGTGCTGAGATAAATCCATCACACCGACAATCTTTAAAGATTGTTTATCGACTTTGATAAATTGGCCAACTGAGTTTTCTCCTGAGAAAAAGTGGTCGTTGACTTTTTTATCGATCACGATGACGTCACTCTCCGATTGTGTTTCTAACCAAGGTGCACCGAAAATAAAAGGCACATTAAAAAGACTAAAGTAATCGATATCTGAAGCAGATGCCGTGGCAATCATAGGTCGAGCGCTATCGAGTTGCTCTGATTCTAAAATAAAGCGCGTGTCATAGTTAAATGACAAGTGCTTATATTCAAGAGGTGCGTTTTTAAGTGCTTGAGCATCTTGAAAGGTCAGGGGCGGGTAGCGAAATTGGTTGCGTATTTCAAAGTCGTTATCCATATAGTTGAGGCTGAAATGGTGCATTTGCGATGCTTTGTCAGCCAGCACGCTGTTACCGCTTAACTTCACTGTTGTACTCATGGTGAGAAGTAATGTAATACCGATCACCAAATTAACTATCATCAAAATAGTGAGTTTGCCTTTTTGTTTAACGCCTTGCAGGGCGAGTTGAAATAAATCTTTCATGTCGCACCTGTGCTTTAAACTGCTAAATCAGTAAGTTGGCTTTTGTTGATGTCGGTTAACTGGCCATCGAGAATTTGAATATTGCGATGTGCGCGTTGGGCCAGTTCATTATCGTGCGTTACCATCAGCAAGGTCGTGCCTTGTTGATTAATCTCTTGCAGTAAATCCATCACTTGGCGTGCCATATGGGTATCGAGGTTACCCGTTGGCTCATCGGCTAATAAGAATCTCGGTTGCCCTGCGAGTGCACGGGCTATCGCAACACGCTGTTGCTGACCACCACTTAATTGCGCAGGAAAGTGTTTGCCACGACTAGCAAGACCGACCATTTCAAGGGCGTTTTCGATGCGTTGTTTACGCTCATGGCTTGGTAAGCCTCTAAAAATTAAAGGCACTTCAATGTTGTCGTAAAGGTTTAATTCGCTGATCAGGTTAAAACCTTGGAAGATAAAGCCAATTTTTTCGTTTCTGATTTTAGAAAGTTGGCTGTCGTTTAATTTACTGACATCTTGCCCGTCTAAAAAGTATTGGCCTTTATCAAAAGGTTCGAGCAAACCAGTTAAGTTTAAGAAAGTTGTTTTACCAGACCCAGAAGGGCCAGTGACAGCGATAAAGTCCCCTTCATTTACCTCAAAGTTGACATCAACCAAGGCGTGGGTTTCGATAAGCTCGGTACGATAAATTTTGCTGATGTTCTGCATTGATAACATGATATTTTCCTTTTAATTACTAAGCATGACGTTTTGTTGGTTTTGAAACGCAGCAAGACTTGAGATGATGAGCTTATCTCCGGCTTTCACGCCCGATGTTAACTCAACTTCATGAATACTTTTAGCGCCAATGCTGATTGATTGACGTTGTGCTTGTCCTTGGTTTATTAAGTAGGCAATTTTGCCAGCGCCAGTTTCGACAAAAGCGCCGCGTTTGATTTTTAGGACATCTTGTTTTTGCGACAAAATAAGTTGCGCACTAACGCGTTGGTTTTGTCTAAGCTTCTCTGGTTGTTGGTCAAAGCGAATGCGGCCAGCGACTCGGCCTTGCTCAACTTCGGGAGAAATTGCCACCAAAGTTGCAGGGTATGTTTGTTGATTAATTTGAATATTTGCGGCTAAGCCAATCGCAAGTTCATCGGCTAAGTTCTCTGGAATAAAGGCTTCGACTTCAAGTTCTGATAAATCAACCAGTGACATCAATTCAGCATCCCGTTGCACATGCTGTTTTTGTTGTACGTTGACAGTGCCAACAATGCCACTTAGGGGTGACTGAATGGTTAAAGCCGCCACTTGGCGCTCTAGCTCTTGCGTTAAGTGCTGCTGACGGGTTAACGCTAGCTCGGCAATTTTAAGTTCAAAGTTAAGGCTTTTTTGCTCTAAATCGAGTGCTTCAATGGCATGCTTTTTATTAAGCTCTGCTCGTTTGAGCGCAACGATTTTCTCTTCGAGCTCTAATTTTGAAATGATCTGTTTTTTGATACTGGCATTAGCACGCTCCATGGCACTCGATGCAGCTTCGAGGTCAACACGTGCTAATTCTGCACGCTGCTGGGTATCGAGTAAGCGTTGCTCTGTGGTGATTTTCTGACGATTAAACTCTGTTTCTAAGCGCGCTAAAGTTGCTTGTTCTTG
>NZDM01000110.1 GCA_002690085.1 Flavobacteriaceae bacterium | reverse complement strand
ACTTTCTCGCGTTCTGTTAATTAGGGTGATGTGCTCATTTTTAGTATGCTTGATGAGGTTTTTACAGGTATTCCTCCCAATTTTGCCAGTCCCAAATAATAAAATGTTTTTTGGCTTAATATCTTTGACAGCATTTAAAATATACTGGACGGAAGCAAAGGAAACAGAAGTAGCTCCGGAGGAGAGTTCGGTCTCGTTTTTAATCCGCTTACTCGCTTGAAGTACATAGTTTACAAGCCGTTCTAAATAATTGTCCATTAAGTTGTACTTTTTGGAAATTTTAGCACTGACCTTCAGTTGGCTGATGATTTCAAAATCTCCAAGGATCTGACTGTCCAAGCCTGCGCCCACTCTAAACATATGCTCAATGGCTTGGCTATCTTTTAAGATATATCCTACTTGTTCAAAAGTATCTACGCTTCCTCTGGTGTTTTGGCACAACAGCTGAATGAGTTCGGATGGATGCTGAACCAGACCATAAATTTCAGTTCGATTGCAGGTTGAGGTGGCAAGTAAGCCTTGAATTCCAGAATTCTTTGCTTGTTTAAGCAGGTTAGCCTTTTTGGTGGGGCTCAAGCTAAAATTGCCTCGCAGTTTTGCGTTTGCTTTTTTGTAGCTTATTCCTATGACATAAAAAGAAGGATTCGTCTCGTTGTTTTTTAGCTGCATGTATTTGGGCTCAGTGGCTTACAACGACAAAAATAAAACCTATTCAAGCCAAAAAGTAACGATAGAAGAACTTTATTTGTCGTTTGGAGGTTCATCAAAAAAAAATCTTATTTTTGTAAATTAATTTAAAATATCAGGTTAAATTTGTCAAAAATTACAATTTTTATTTATAATGAATCTAAATAAAGAAAATTCCACCTCGGAGACCAATACATTAAAAAGTATCGCTATAGGTGCTTTTATAGAAACTGTCATTGAGTCTGGTTTTTTGTTGCTGACCTTTCAAAATGATTCGGATTCCCCTAAGCTCCTAGAAAAGGCTATAGATAATTCTTTTATCCAGCTTCATTTCTGTATAAAGGGCAGTACCCAATTTTCTTTCAATAACAACGCTTATACCCTTGATATTCCCGAAGAAAACACCCTATTGTTGTACAACCCTCAACGCGATTTACCCATTCATATGATGGCTAGCCCCAAGACCTGGGTGGTATCGGTTTTGATTTCAATTAAAAAATTCCATGGTTTATTTTCTCATGAAGCGAATTACATTTCATTTCTAAAGGATGACAATAAACAAAAAAAATATTATAAGGATGGCTACATATCGCCATCCATGGCTATTGTTCTCAATCAAATTATTAATTACAACCTCAACTCAAACCTCCGTGAACTTTATTGCAAGGCCAAGGTTTACGAACTTTTAAGTTTGTATTTCAATCGGGGCGAGGATGTCAATGCAGAGCAATGTCCCTTCTTAGCAGATGAGTCTAATGTCATAAAAATTAAGGCTGCAAAAGACATCATAATTCAACGCATATCTGAGCCGCCCACTCTTGCAGAATTGTCTTCGGAAATAGATTTAAGTTTAAAGAAACTCAAAGAAGGTTTTAAGCAAATTTACGGCACAACGGTTTACGGGTTTCTGTTTGAATATAAAATGGAGTTGGCCAGAAAATTATTGGAATCAGGTGGCCATAATGTAAACGAGGTTGGGCTGAAAGTTGGCTATAGCACGGCCAGCCATTTTATAGCGGCCTTCAAAAAACAATATGGAACCACTCCAAAAAAATACATTCAATCCTCAAATTAACTCAATTAAAAAAATGAAAGGTATTTTATTAGTGAACTTGGGCTCCCCAGACAGCCCAAACCCCAAAGATGTCAAAAAATATTTAGGAGAGTTCCTAATGGACGAACGGGTTATTGATGTGCCAAAGTGGGCCCGTACACTGTTGGTAAAAGGCATTATTTTGAATACGCGCCCCAAAGCCTCCGCAAAAGCTTACCAGAAAATATGGTGGGAGGAAGGCTCTCCATTAATCGTTTTGTCTGAGCGTCTAAAAGAAAAGGTGCAAAAACAAGTGGACATTCCAGTAGCCTTGGCTATGCGCTATGGCAGCATGACCATTAAGAATGGTCTTCAAGAACTGGCTGACAAGGGTATCAAAGACGTTTTGATCATCCCATTGTACCCCCAATTTGCAATGGCTACAACAGAAACCATTTTGGTTTTGGCTCATACATTAAAAAAAGAATTTTTCCCGCAAATGTCTTTAGAAAGTTTCCCCCCTTTTTATAACAACCCTGAATATATTAAAGTACTCTCTACATCGATTAAGGACCATTTAAATGGCAAAAAGTACGACCACTTATTGTTTTCTTACCATGGTATTCCAGAGCGACACATACGAAAAAGCGACGTCACTAAATCCCATTGTAAAATGGATAAATCCTGCTGTAGCACGGCTTCTGAAGCGCATGCTTATTGTTATAAGCACCAATGTGTCGAGGTTACGCGTTTGGTTGGTGCCGCTCTCAAAATGGAACCTGAGACATTTTCAACTTCCTTTCAGTCCCGTCTTGGATTTGACCCATGGCTGCAACCCTACACGGACCGTACCATTGAAAGATTAGGCAAGGAAGGCATTGAGAACATGGCCATTGTAACCCCGGCATTTGTAAGTGATTGCTTGGAAACTCTAGAAGAAATTGCCATGGAAGGAGAAGAAATTTTTCATGAAGCCGGCGGCAAGAATTTTACGACAGTTCCTTGTCTTAATGACGATCCTAATTGGGTGGCATTGCTTGCTAAATGGATACAAGCTTGGAATGAAAAAGCTTTAACGCCCTCTTAAATGAATCAGAAATTAAACAAAATTTAAAAGTACTTTAATGGAGTATTACAATTATATAAAATCCCTTCATTTGATTTTTGTTATTACTTGGTTTGCGGGCCTTTTTTACATACCACGCTTATTTATTTACCATATAGAAGCCCAACAAAAACCCGCTCAAGAAAGCACAATTCTTTCTAAACAATTAAAACTAATGGCTCGCAGATTGTGGTACATCATTACCTGGCCATCGGCTGTTTTAGCAACTATTTTTGCGCTCTGGCTGCTCCATTTAGCACCTTATTGGTTGCAACAGCCATGGATGCAAGTCAAATTGGTTTTTGTAGTTTTGCTTATTGCCTATCACATCAAAACGCATTTGATATTTAAGTCGCTTCAGCGCGATGAAACTCATTACACTTCAAATTTTATGCGCCTTTGGAACGAAGGGGCCACACTTCTTTTATTTGCAATTGTATTTCTAGTAATTCTCAAAAGCACCCTCAATATGTTTTACGGTCTTTTGGCACTTTTAGGCCTCGCAGGAATTTTAATGTTGGGCATCCGATTGTACAAAAAGACGCGAAAGGACTAGCCTGAAGTATCTTTCATTTTTCCTATATTTATAAAAAACTAATCCGTTATGGCTAAGCGAAGCCTGTCATTAAGTTCTCGAATCTTTTTCTATATGATTCTTTTGGTGGTGTTGGCGTCCATTTTAATTGCTGCCGTCACAGTCTACCAGTATAAAGAACAGTCTCGAGACTACCACCGCATGCGTTTGGAACGAAAAGAAGCACAGCTAATTTCCAGTATTAATTATGTTTTAAAAGCTTCGAGCTGGGAAATTAAAACAGAAAACTTAGGCGTTATTTTTAAGCAAAAGATTTATGAGATTGCCAACATTCATAATGTGGCCTTTAATCTTTATGACTTAAAAGGGGGGTTGATTAAGTCCTCTCGCCCTTGGCTTGATAATAATCCTGTTCCACAACAATTGTCCAAGACGATAATAGACACCCTCAATCAAACTTCTTCCAAACGCTTTGTTGAAAAAAATAAACTGTTAGATGGCAATTACAGGTCTTCCTATTTGGTTTTGACAGACCCTTCTTCAAAACCTTTAGGGATTTTGAATGTCCCTTATTTTGATGATGACTCTTTAAATTCAAGAGAATTAAAAGAATTTTTGGTCCGTATTGGATTTGCCTATGTGTTGATGGTTCTAATAGCCATTGTATTTGCGTATGCCATGTCTAAATTTATCACGAAATCTCTGAAGTCAATCAGTGATAAAATGTATCAAACCCGTTTTGAAAAACGCAACAAGAAAATTGCTTTGGAAGGTGCCTCTTCGGAAATTAAGTCTTTGGTAGAATCCTATAATAACATGATTGATGCCTTAGAAGAAAGTGCGCTCAAACTGGCTTCCACCGAAAGGGAAGAGGCTTGGCGTGAAATGGCAAAACAAGTGGCACATGAGATCAAAAACCCCCTTACACCGATGCGCTTAAGCGTACAGAGTTTCCTGCGAAAATTTGACCCTGAAGACAAAGACATTCATAAAAAAGTAGAGGAATATAGCAATACATTGATTCAGCAAATTGACACCATGAGTAAAATTGCAGAAGCCTTTTCTAGTTTTGCAAAAATGCCCGCTCAAAAATTAGAACCTTTGGATTTAGTTAAAGTAGTGGAGCATGCCTTGGATATTTTTCCGGATGTCTTTATTTCATTTTCTAGCACTAAAGAAACCTTAGAAGCGGACTTTGACAGAGATCAGTTGAATCGCATAGTAACCAATCTTGTTAAAAATGCCATTCAATCTATTCCAGAGAATAAAACGCCTAAAATTGAAGTCAACTTATTTGAAGAAAATAGTCGAATTTACATCAAAGTTAAAGACAACGGTAGCGGTATAGAAGATGCGATTGCAGAGAAAATATTTGAGCCTAAATTCACAACCAAAACTAGTGGGATGGGGCTTGGTTTACCCATGGTTAAAAACATCATTGAAGCCTATGACGGCAACATTACTTATGAAACAATTTTAGGAGAAGGGTCCCTTTTTGAAGTCTCTTTTCCAAAAAAACAAAAGACTTATGACGTTTAATAATTTAAATCTACAGCTTGAAGCTGGTATTGGGATGTTGACCATCAACCGTCCCAAAAAACTCAATGCCCTGAACAAAGTAACTATTTTAGAATTACACCAGGCTTTGAAAGCTTTGGACCAGGACGAAAATGTTCGTGTCATTGTACTGACTGGAAGTGGAGATAAAGCGTTTGTCGCAGGTGCGGATATCAGCGAATTTGCGGATTTTAATGTTTCTGAAGCCGCACAGTTATCTCGTGAGGGACAAGAACTATTATTTGATTTTGCTGAAAACTTAAGTACACCTATTATTGCGGCCATTAACGGTTTTGCTTTAGGGGGTGGATTGGAATTGGCCATGGCGGCTCACATCCGAGTGGCCAGTAGCACTGCCTGTATGGGGCTTCCAGAAGTCAGTTTGGGTGTGATTCCAGGCTATGGCGGCACCCAAAGGTTGGCCCAGTTGGTGGGCAAAGGGCGGGCCCTTCAAATGATTACCACCGCAGAAATGATAGACGCTTCTAAAGCCGAACAATGGGGTTTAGTCAACAGTGTTACAGCCCCGGAGGATCTGCTATCTTATTGCCTGTCTTTGGCCGAAAAAATAAAACGTAACGCCCCACTTGCAATTGCTGCTGCCATTGAAGCGGTCAACGCAAACTATAAAGATGACCTTAATGGGTATGATGTTGAAATTACTGCATTTGCAAAATCTTTTGGAACTGCCGATTTCAAAGAAGGAACTTCTGCTTTTTTACAAAAGCGAAAAGCAAATTTCACAGGGAATTAATTCAAGAATAAAAAAACCCTAAAACAGCGTTTTAGGGTCATAAGCTTTAAGGATTAAAAGTTTAATCCGCTAGAACGATAACTTTGTTCGCGTTCATTTCAATGGTTCCCGAATTGATGGCTAACCAATATCCACCTTCTTTTTTTTCAAATTTTGAAGCCGTTTCTTCATTCAAATCAATAGCCCCACGAATTTTCACAAATCCATCTTTAAGGGTAGAGACAACTGCGGCGTGGTTGTTGAGCATTTCAAATTCTCCATTGACACCTGGAACAGCAACACTGTCAACATCTCCTTTAAATAGGGTGGCTTCGGGTGAAACGATTTCTAAATACATAAACGTGTGTTTTAGGCTTCAGCCAACATTTTTTCTCCAGCTTCAATCGCTTCTTCAATGGTACCTTTTAGGTTGAATGCGGCTTCCGGAAGTCGATCTAATTCACCATCCATGATCATATTGAAACCTTTGATGGTTTCCTTGATGTCTACAAGTACACCAGGGATTCCCGTAAATTGTTCTGCAACATGGAAAGGCTGAGACAGGAAACGCTGTACACGTCGTGCACGTCCTACAGCTAACTTGTCTTCTTCAGAAAGTTCTTCCATTCCTAATATGGCAATAATATCTTGTAACTCTTTATAGCGCTGTAACAACTCTTTTACACGTTGCGCACAATCGTAATGTTCGCTCCCAAGAATTTCAGCAGTTAGAATTCTGGAAGTAGAATCTAGCGGGTCCACGGCTGGATAAATTCCAAGTTCGGCAATTTTACGCGACAATACCGTAGTGGCATCTAAATGCGCAAAAGTAGTCGCTGGCGCAGGATCGGTAAGGTCATCCGCAGGAACATAAACCGCTTGTACCGAAGTAATGGATCCTTTTTTAGTCGAGGTAATGCGCTCTTGCATGGCCCCCATTTCTGTAGCCAGAGTAGGTTGGTATCCTACGGCTGATGGCATCCGACCTAAAAGGGCCGATACTTCAGAACCAGCTTGAGTAAATCGGAAAATATTATCAACGAAGAACAGGACGTCTTTACCTTGCCCATCGCCAGAACCATCACGGAAATATTCTGCAATGGTAAGTCCTGAAAGTGCTACTCGTGCACGGGCTCCAGGAGGTTCGTTCATTTGTCCAAAAACGAAGGTGGCTTTTGATTCTTTCATAGCGGCTTTGTCTACTTTTTTAAGATCCCATCCACCAGCTTCCATAGAATGCATAAAGTCATCACCATATTTTATAATGCCTGATTCTAGCATCTCACGCAATAAATCATTTCCTTCTCTTGTACGTTCTCCAACACCCGCAAATACAGAAAGCCCACCATGGCCCTTTGCAATATTATTAATGAGTTCTTGAATCAATACGGTTTTTCCAACACCTGCACCTCCAAAAAGTCCAATTTTACCCCCTTTGGCGTAAGGCTCAATGAGGTCAATAACTTTAATTCCTGTAAACAATACTTCTGTTGAGGTTGAAAGCTCTTCAAATTTTGGTGCTTCACGGTGAATTGGTAATCCGTCTTTACCAGCCTTTGGTAGGTTTCCTAAACCATCAATAGCATCTCCGATGACATTGAAAAGGCGGCCATAAACATCATCGCCTACAGGCACTTGGATTGGCGCACCAGTTGCGCTGACTTGTGTTCCACGGCTAAGACCATCTGAAGAGTCCATCGCAATGGTTCTGACGGCATTTTCTCCAATGTGTGATTGTACTTCTAAAACGAGGATGGAACCGTCTTCACGATTGATTTCTAAAGAATCATAAATTTTTGGAAGCTCGGCATCTGCGCCAAACTCTACATCAATAACGGGTCCTACAATTTGGGAAACTTTTCCTGTAACTTTTGACATTACTTCTATGGGTTTAATTTTTAGCTAAATGATGTTTAAAAACAAGTTGTTTTTGCGCAGCAAAGATAACCATTATAAATAAAAAACCCAGAACAAACGTCTGGGTTTTTTAATCTAATTCTTGAATTAAATTTTAGAACTGCATTTTGGCGCCTGCATAGTAAAGAGACCCAATATTACCAGACCCAGGAATACTCACATATTCGCGGCCAGCGATGTTGTTTCCACCCACTTCGAATTGTAGGTTATCAAGAGCTTTTATGCCAAACATTAATTTAGCATCAAACACTGTATTTTCTCTAATTGTCGCATCTATAAACGTAGATTCGTAATAGTACTCAGAGTTATAGCGTGCATTAGCCGAAAGTGTAGCACCTTCACCTAATTTAGATGTAAACCCAAACTTCATTCTGTGTTTAGGCGTATTCCAAGATAGTTCAAAATCTGAATTGGCCTCCTGTTCGTAATCCAATTCATTGTATTCGTATATAAAGTTCATGGTGGTAGACGCATTCAACTTAGTAATTGCCTCTAAACTCATTCCAAATGTATCAAAAGGAACATCTAAATTAGCATCCATCCCAAACTGCAGGTATCCACCATTAGCCATTGTATTTGCAATAGCTTGATCTGCAGTAAGACCCACTTGTTGTCCAATTGCAACAAGCTCTGCTGCAGGGACATATACACTATTGGTTCCGATATAATTTTCATATTGGCTGTAATAAGCATTTACATCCAAGGTGAAATTCTTGGTGTTATAACGGTAACCAACGTCATATGAGGTTACTTTTTCAGCTTCTACATAATCCAATTCTTCAGCAATAAGCGTCCCAGAATTATCAAACGCACTTTTATTGAATGCATTATTAAACACCCAATCTCCTGTCCAATTAAAAGCTACAGGGGTTTCAGCAGTGCCGTCTCCATCTAAGTCAAGAGTTGTACCTCCAAGCGTTTGATTAAATCTGTCAATATTGTCTTCTGTTGTTCCAAGCAATAATTCAGCGCCATTGTAAAGTCCAATAAATTTATCTTGGTTTGTAGGGTTTCTAAAACCTAACTGACCAGACAATCTAATGTTTGATTTCTCTGATAGCTTGAACAATAGGCCCAACCTTGGCGTAACGTTAGCATCTTCCATGACACTTTGCTTGTCATAACGCATAGATGCTGTTAAGGAAACACTGTCATCGAACAAATCTTTTTGCATTTGCGCAAATAAACCATATTCATTGTATTCAATAGGATCATCATAGTCAGTATATAATGTACCATCTGTGTCAAGATTGAAGCTTCTATACAAACCTCCAACAATTAGGTTTGCAAAACTAATTTTGTCTTCAAAGTCATAATTTGCTTCAAAAGTCGATACCTCAGAGATATCTTTAATGAGTGCACCTAAGGTTCCTGTATCACTAAATCTTAAAATAGCAGTGTCTGTAGAAGCATCGATAGCAGCATTAAACTCAGGACTTCCTGGCATTAGCATGTTTGCATCTGCAGCAGATCTTGCGGCTTGATGTAATAAACCATTTACACCCGCAGGGAATAAGTTAGAAAAACTTGTTCCACCAGTTGCTATGTCTGGAGCAACCACTGTAGTTAATAATGCTCCAACTCCTGCAGCATCAGGTGTAAACCCGGCAGCAACAGCAGCCCCTCCTAAGTAAGTGTTAAGATATATGTCACCCCAACCACCTTGTATTCCACCTTGTTGTGCAAGTGCTACAGAAGTAGCTAAAGCCGTACTTTGGGTTGTTTTACCAGCGTCTTCTTTAGTTAAAAAAGCACGCGCTGTAAGGCCTCCTGTTTTAACTTCCAATTTGTGAAGTTGAACAACAAAGTCCTTGATGTTATAGCGTGCATTTCCAGCAGGTAATGGTGCTTCACCGGTACCCATAAGCGAGGAAAAAGATATTTCTGTATTGTCATCAGGGCGGAAATAAATTCCTGCATTACCCTTAATATTGGCAGCTTCATTTCCAAATAATGCTTGTTCAGTATACCCTGTTGTTACTACTGTATCAAAATAATTAGCAGCATTTGGTAAAGCAGTAAGACTGCCTAGACCGATTAGTCCCATTTGTTGGAGACCAGTAAATGTTTGTTCTCCGTATTCGTTAACTGCGTTATAGTC
This sequence comes from Flavobacteriaceae bacterium, assembly GCA_002690085.1. GTDB lineage: Bacteria > Bacteroidota > Bacteroidia > Flavobacteriales > Flavobacteriaceae > UBA3537. The sequence goes on along the minus strand of NZDM01000110.1, from coordinate 1,403 downwards.
AGGTGCATTGGGATCGTAACCCTCTACAATACTTCCTTCCCCACAGTTGGAGCATTCTCTTGCATGACGTGTATCGCCAGCAGCCCATTCAGTTCCTTCTTTTGCAGAAAAGGCAACTTTAACAGCCCATTTATCAGAGAGTTTTTTTGCAATCCGAATCCCAAAGTCGGTAAAGGCATTGTTGCCACCTACTTCTTGTTGAGTTGTCCCAGATCTGTAATACCCAGTAATACCTTCGTGTTCAAACGGGCTTTTACTTTTTATGGACATGATCCCTTTGTATGCATCCATTCCATACAATGCAGAAGCGGAACCAGGTAATAGTTCTACACTTTCAACATCCAATTCATTTAATCCGATAAGATTTCCTACAGCAAATCCAAATACTGGGGCTTGGGTATTCATCCCATCAACCATTGTTACAAAACCTTCATTGTATGCAGTTCCAAAACCACGGGTGTTAACTTGGCTAAAAACCAATCCCGTTTGATTCATTTGAACCCCTTTAACGTTTTGAAGTCCTTCAAAGAAGTCAGCAGAGGGGGTACGCTGAATTTGTTTTAAACTGTATTTTTCAACTGTCACTGGAGATTCAAAAATACGCTGTGGTACTCTAGAAGCCGTTACAACCACTTCATCTAGGAAGCTGCCTTCAATCAACGTGATGCTGAGGTCTTGGTTGTTCGCAGTCACTTCTTCTGTAGCTGATGTAAATCCAACACTGCTTATTTGTACTGTAAAAGGCGGTGCTTGACTTACACTGAGTGTAAATTTACCATCAAAATCTGAAATGGCTCCAGAAGAGGTGCCCATCACAATTACGTTGGCGCCAGGAAGTGGCATACCACTCTCATCATTAACAGTTCCTGTCACGGTGGTTTGTGCGAAGGAAACGATTCCGAATAGCAATGTAAAAATTCTTAAAAAAGTTTTCATTAGTTATATTTTTTGGTTTGCTTGTGTTTAGTTTTAAATTATATAAAGGAATAAAGATAAGTAAAAAATAATAATTTGTGAATTTTGACCATAATTAAGTGCTAATTTCTAATTATTTATCCCTAAAATTTTTATTGTTTGTAATGTATTAAACAAGACTCACTTTTAAAAAAGGCGTCAATTTCTTATTGAATGATTTGTAAATTATTCTACCGTGATGAAGTTTTCTACTGTGTTCAAAGTTGTAGGGGTTACAACTTTCTACTCCACTGTAGTTGTTTATTCCTACGGAACCATTAAACTTACCTCAACTTTAATTACTTCTTCATTTGATTAACTACTTCTTTGAACATAAAATCTACCAACATTGGAAAGACGTTTTTATTCATAACGTTCTTGTAGAACTCTTGTCGTTCTCCATGATATTCAACGAAAGTATCCTTCATTAGATTATCGAAATATTCTTT
>NZDM01000109.1 GCA_002690085.1 Flavobacteriaceae bacterium | reverse complement strand
TTGCCTCAATGTATCGTGATGCTGCTGCTGAATCACCTGTTAAAATATTTCCCCAATTTCCTTGTGTTTCAATTAGTAAATCCTTTTGACCAATCTGAACAATAGCATCAGAGATACTTGCATCACCGTGGGGATGGTATTGCATGGTGTGTCCAACAATGTTCGCGACTTTATTGTAACGGCCATCATCCAAATCTTTCATGGATTGGAGAATACGCCGTTGAACAGGCTTAAAACCATCCTCTATGGCTGGAACAGCCCGTTCCAGAATAACATAGGAAGCATAATCTAAAAACCAATCTTTATACATCCCTGTGACCCGGGTAATGGTTTCTTCACTTTGAATGTTTTCGTTAGAGATATTGTCTTCTGGTTCTGGCATTTATGAGGGCTTTTCGGTAGTGATCAAATCGAGTTCAACTTTAAGGTTATTAATGATGAATTTTTGGCGGTCTGGCGTGTTTTTACCCATGTAAAATGAAAGCATTTCTTCAATCGTTGTTTCTGCATCTAACATAACCGGGTCTAATCGGATATCATCTCCAATAAAATGCTTGAATTCATTGGGAGAGATTTCTCCCAAGCCTTTAAAGCGTGTAATTTCAGGCTTTGGCTTTAATTTATCAATGGCGAAAATGCGTTCTTCTTCCGAGTAACAATAAATGGTTTCCTTTTTATTCCGAACTCTAAAAAGTGGCGTTTGGAGGATAAAAAGATGTCCCTCTTTGATGAGTTCAGGAAAAAATTGAAGAAAAAAGGTAATCAAAAGCAAGCGTATATGCATTCCATCTACATCGGCATCAGTCGCAATAACAATATTGTTATATCGCAAATATTCGATAGACTCTTCAATGTTAAGTGCTGCTTGTAGCAAGTTGAATTCTTCGTTTTCGTAAACAATTTTTTTGGTCAATCCATAACAATTGAGCGGCTTCCCTTTTAAACTAAAAACAGCTTGTGTGTTTACATCTCTAGACTTAGTAATACTTCCAGAGGCAGAATCTCCTTCTGTAATAAAAAGGGTTGTTTCTAAATTTCGATTGTTTTTGGTGTCACCAAAATGCACGCGACAGTCGCGCAATTTTTTATTGTGTAGGCTGGCTTTTTTAGCACGTTCCTTCGCGATTTTACGAATACCTGACAGTTCTTTTCGTTCCCGCTCTGCTTGTAAAATTTTTCGTTGAATGGCCTCAGCAGCATTGGCATTTTTATGTAGATAATTGTCCAATTGCGTTTTTACAAAATCATTAATAAACGTTCGGACTGTCGGAAGGCCTCCACCCATTTCGGTGGATCCTAATTTGGTTTTTGTTTGGCTTTCAAAAACAGGCTCCATCACTTTAATTGCAATAGCTGATATAATAGATTTACGAATATCAGAAGCATCGTAATTTTTGCCAAAATAATCTCTGATGGTTTTTACATAGGCCTCACGAAAGGCGGCGAGATGAGTCCCCCCTTGCGTCGTATTTTGCCCATTGACAAAGGAATGGTATTCTTCGCTGTATTGTGTTTTACTGTGAGTCAGCGCAACTTCGATGTCGTTGCCTTTGATATGAATCGTTGGATACAGCCGGTCTTCTGCTTTGGTATTGTCTTCCAAAAGGTCTTTGAGGCCATTTTCACTAAAGAATTTTTCACCATTAAAGGTAATGGTGAGCCCGGGGTTTAAATAAACATAGTTTTTAAGCATGCGTGCCACATACTCATTTCTGTACTTGTAATTTTTAAAAATCTCAGGATCGGGTATAAATGAGACTTTGGTACCCTTGCGTCTGGAGGTGTCATCTAATAGGTCTTGGTTCTTTAAAACGCCCAATTCAAATTCAGCTGAAGCTGATTTGCCTTCCCGAGTCGATTCAACCCGAAAATAATTTGAAAGTGCATTAACGGCTTTAGTACCAACGCCATTCAAACCGACCGATTTTTTAAATGCTATGGAGTCGTATTTTCCACCAGTATTCATTTTAGAAACGACATCGACTACTTTACCCAATGGAATCCCACGTCCATAATCTCTAACAATGACTTTGTTTCCTTGAATGGAAATGTCGATAGACTTTCCAGCCCCCATGACATATTCGTCAATAGAGTTGTCTAGTACTTCTTTGAGTAAAATATAAATCCCATCATCGGCAGAAGAACCATCTCCAAGCTTGCCAATGTACATTCCTGGGCGCATGCGAATGTGTTCCTTCCAATCGAGGGATCTAATATTGTCTTCAGTATAGGCTGTGTTTTCGACCATAGAGGCTTACAGATGAAGTGCTAATATACTGCATCATCGCAAAAGATAAAACCTTTAAATCACAAATTAATTAACAAAAAATAAGTGGAAATGTTGAGAAATATATTTTCTAAAAATGGTGCTTATTTATTAAACATTAAACAGAAAATGAACCACATCTCCATCTTTGACCGTATAATTTTTTCCTTCGACCCGTATTTTACCGGCTTCCTTCACTTTAGCTTCGCTGCCAAATTCTACATAATCGTTGTAGGCAATGACCTCAGCGCGAATAAAACCTTTTTCAAAATCTGTGTGAATGACTCCAGCAGCCTGTGGCGCCAAACTACCAATAGGAATAGTCCAAGCTCTAACTTCTTTAACACCTGCTGTAAAAAACGTTTGAAGTTTTAATAGCTTGTAAGCCGAGCGAATCAATTTAGCTGAGCCCGGTTCTTCCAATCCAATATCTTCCAAGAATAATTGGCGCTCTTCAAAGTCATCCAGTTCATTAATATCTGCTTCGGTACCTACAGCAAGCACCAATACTTCGGCATTTTCTGAGGCCACTGCTTGTTTGACTTGGTCAACATAGCTGTTGCCGCTAACAGCTGCTTTTTCATCCACATTACAGACATACATCACAGGTTTTGCTGTAATGCATTGCAAAGGCTTTACAAAGGCTGTATAATCATCTTCAGACAATTCAAGGCTACGGACAGAAGAACCCGATTCTAAATGTATTTTTATGATTTCTAAAACGGCGGCTTCTTTTTGAGCCTCCTTATTACCTGTTTTACCAATGCGTTCTACCTTTTGAAGTCTTTTTTCAACTGTTTCTAAATCTTTCAACTGCAGTTCCATGTCAATTGTGTCTTTGTCGCGAAGGGGATCTACACTACCATCGACATGAACTATATTATCGTTGTCAAAACAACGCAACACATGCAAAATGGCATCTGTTTCACGAATGTTTCCCAAAAATTGGTTACCAAGTCCTTCGCCTTTACTAGCGCCTTTTACAAGACCTGCAATATCTACAATCTCAACGGTAGCGGGTACCACACGCTCGGGGTTGACCAAGCCTTCTAAGAATGCTATTCTGGGATCCGGGACATTGACCACGCCGATGTTTGGTTCGATGGTGCAAAAAGGAAAGTTCGCGCTTTGCGCTTTGGCATTTGACAAACAATTAAAAAGAGTTGATTTTCCAACGTTGGGCAATCCGACAATTCCTGCTTTCATGGTTTTAAATTTCTGGCAACAAAAATACACAAATGAAGTTTTAAACAAATCCTTGGCGAAAATTAGTTTAAAGACCTTGAATATTTATAATACATTCCTTTTTGGAAGTTAGTAATTTAAGGGGTTGGTTCCTGGGATCTTTAAATTTAATCATCAGGGTGCATAAACCGTTTTTTTCCAAGCAAAACGTCTTCTGTTTCTACATTGGCCTTATCAGGTACACAGCAATCCACAGGGCAAACAGCAGCACATTGAGGTTCTTCGTGAAACCCTTTACATTCAGTACATTTATCGGGGACAATAAAATAAAACTCATCACTAATGGGTATTTGAGGCTCGTCGGCCATGACCTGCTTTCCATTAGGTAAAATGATTTGACCATCCAAACTGGTACCATCTTTGAAACGCCAGTCATCCGCGCCTTCATAAATTGCGGTATTGGGACACTCGGTTTCACAAGCACCACAATTGATACAGTCTTCAGTTATTATAATCGCCATAATCGTTTAAAGTCAATTTATTAACTAAATTTGAAAACAAAATTATAACCAAAATTAAGGTTTAACAAATTATGAATCATAAAAAAATTATAATTCAGTCACTTATCAGATTGGGAGCATTCATGGCTCAATTCACAGGGTCAACACCAGAAAAGTCTGAAAAAGTACCGCATAATGATGTTTTTTTTGATGGATTTAAACAACAATTAAAGCTTGCAAACAAACACAATGGTTGGTTTACCAAAGCGAACCTTTCTTACGCCCTAGAACAGTGGGCAGAAGTGCTTCAAAACGCGTCTCTTGAATTATGGTTGGCACCCTACCACATTCCTACAAAAAATCCAAAAACAATTGCCATAATCATGGCAGGCAATATTCCCTTGGTTGGGTTTCACGATTTTATTTCGGCTTTGGTTTCAGGCCACAGCATTATTGTCAAGCAATCTTCTAACGACTGCCATCTTTTACCCTATTTAGTAGCTTACCTAACTCATTTAGAACCTCATTTAAAGTCCAAAATTAAATTTACCAAAGAAAAACTTCAAGATTTTGACGCGGTAATTGCAACGGGAAGCGACAATACAGCGCGGTATTTTGAGGCCTATTTTAAAAACAAACCTTCAATAATTCGAAAGAATAGAAATTCAATCGCTATTTTGACTGGTATGGAATCGGAAGCCGATTTAAAATCTTTGGCAGAAGATATTTTTAGATATTACGGCCTAGGATGCCGCAGTGTTTCCAAGTTATTTGTTCCTAAAGATTATGATTTTGATATGTTTTTTAAGGCAGTTTATGACTGGCATTTTATAATGAAAAGTACTAAATACGCCAACAATTATGACTACAATAAAGCCGTATATCTAATGAGTGAATATGATTTGATTGAAAATGGTTTTCTAATGCTTAAGGAAGATACCAATTATGCCTCTCCAATCGCAACTTTATTTTACGAATTTTATGAAGACTCAGAATCTTTAAAACTTAGAATTAAAGCCGATGCTTCTCAAATACAATGTTTGGTTTCTAAAAATTTTAGTGAAAATGAAGTAATATTTGGTGCGACACAACTGCCCAAATTGAGCGATTATGCCGATGGGATTGACACTGTTGATTTCCTGTTGAAAATATAACTTAATATTATCATTCTTTTTACTGTATTTTCAATAATTAATTCAGACATTTACGGCTTAACTTTTAATGGCAAACATCCACCAAATGAAACGACATAATTTTAGTGCAGGCCCATGCGTTTTACCACAAGAAGTCCTCGATAAATCTGCCCAAGCTATCTTGGGTTATGACAGTGGGCTTTCACTTATTGAAATTTCTCACCGCAGCAAAGCTTTTGTAGACGTTATGGAAAATGCACGTGCACTGGTATTGGAGCTACTTGGTCTTGAAGGTATGGGGTATAAAGCCTTGTTTTTACAAGGGGGTGCAAGCACCCAATTTTTAGCAGTGGCACTTAATTTGTTGGAAAAACGCGCAGCTTATTTAAATACTGGAACGTGGAGTGATAAAGCCATTAAAGAGGCCTGTATTTTTGATGATATATTGGAAGTCGCCTCTTCTAAGGATGCCAATTACAACTACATCCCTAAAGGTTATGACATACCTTCAGACCACGATTATTTCCACTGTACTTCCAACAACACCATTTTTGGAACGCAAATTAAAGACTTTCCAGACTGTGACATTCCTATGGTTTGTGACATGAGCAGCGATATTTTTTCAAGAAGTATCGACTTCTCAAAATTTGGTTTGATTTATGCAGGTGCGCAAAAAAATATGGGACCCGCAGGCACCACATTAGTGGTGGTTCAAGAAGATATTTTAGGAAAAGTATCTCGTAAAATCCCTTCCATGATGGATTATAAAGTCCATATTAGCAAAGGCAGTATGTTCAATACGCCTCCAGTTTTTCCAGTTTATGCTTCTATGTTGAATTTGGAGTGGCTAAAAAATAAAGGCGGTATTGCGGCCATTGAAAAAGAGAATGAAAAGAAAGCCCAACTCATTTATTCTGAAATTGACTTAAACCCACTTTTTGATGGGTTTGCTGCCAAGGCAGACCGCTCAACGATGAATGCGACCTTTACCTTAAATAATGACGATCTTAAAGAAAGTTTTGACACCATGTGTCAAGAAGCCGGCATCAATGGTTTGAACGGCCACCGCAGTGTGGGTGGCTACAGAGCCTCCATGTACAATGCTTTGACGCTTGAAAGCGTACAGGTCTTGGTAGAAATTATGAGTGAATTAGAACTAAAAGCATAAATAACCATGAAGATATTAGCAAATGACGGCATTTCAGCAAATGGCGTTGAAGAATTAGAAGCTGCTGGATTTGAAGTCAGCACAG
>NZDM01000108.1 GCA_002690085.1 Flavobacteriaceae bacterium | reverse complement strand
ATGTCGATATCTTTTGGCAGAGCCAATCCCTTTTCTATAAAATCAATAAGATTTTTAGCAACAGTTGGGGCTATAAGAACGCCACGGCTTCCCAGGCCATTTAAGATGTATAGATTTTTATAGACTCTGTGTTGGCCAACCAAAGGGCGGCGGTCTATAACCGTTGGGCGAATCCCAGCGCGCTGTTGCAGAATTTCAAAAGAACAGTTGAGAAGTTTTTGAAGTTTATTTATAAGTAAATTTCTAGCGGATTCAGTAGGCGTATTGGTATAATCTTTCCAAGCATAGGTAGAGCCAACAAGGTATTTATCCGATCCGATCGGAATTACAAATACACTAGATTTTAATATAACTTCAGAATTTAAATCAGGGGCATGGATTAGGAGTAGTTCTCCTTTGGTTCCCTCAAGTGGAAGTTTGTTAAAAAAGGGATTCTGCTTCAATCCAAACCCTTCTGCAAAAATAAGCTGTTTTGCAAGAAGACCTTTATAATTAACACCCATTTGAAGGTCTAAAGCTTTGTAATTAAATGTTTCTTCTAAATACAAACCCTTCGATTTTAAGCTAAAAACGTAGGATTCTAAAAGTAACTTTGTATCGACCCGACCTGTGTGCCTTACTTCACCATATCCATATGGGGCGTTAATGTTGGTATTGTCATTGTTTATGACTTTAGGGATTAAGAAGGGTTGTAAATCAGGTTTATCACATGCTAAAAACCAATTGTTCTGTTCATCTACTGCATGAAAAACTCTGTAAATGGGAAGCTGGTGATCTACTTTTATACCCAGAAATATTTCTATATCTTCATAGGTCGAAAGTGCCATTGGAATTTGCGTATCGGCATTCCAAGCTTTGTTAAAACGTTTAAGAACTACTGGGTTATAAAGGCCACTGGCAACAACTGAGGCTTGTTGGGAGGTATTGCTAACAACCTTAAAGGATTTGCCTCTTTTGCGCAAAGTTTCACAGAGCATCAGCCCTGAAAGGCCTGAACCCACAATTAGGTAATCGAATTTCATTTGACAAATTTATATTTAAAAAAAACGCTTCTCAATAAGGGAAGCGTTTTTTTTAATTTAGAGTGAAGTTAATAACTCCACATGTCTTGCTCAAGGTTTCTAATTTTCTCTTTGATGCGTTGAGATTCTAACAGTTGCATGAGGGCATTGTCTGAAATATAATCTTTAACACTTCTGTCTTGGTAAACATTGTCTTGTTTATAGATATACCCTGAGAAATGCCTGGAATTAATCAAATGATCAAAAGTAACGGGCTTGGAGGTATTCTTATTATTGAAGGCCTTAGCATTGTGCAATGTAAATCTTGCATCGGGATAAAATATCCAGAATAATTCCACATAATCAGGTTTCATATTGGGATCTGAAAACTCTTTCATCATGGCCTTAGATCGAGGTGTAATAACCACAGGAGCAATCGCAATCGGTCTGTACCTCAGATCCGATTGTCTTTTGTCAAAATACCAAACACCTTTGATTCTGTATTTCACAACATCGGCATAATTGAACACCTCTTCAGAATACTCGTCTTCAGAAAGGAGATTGTTTTCGAAAATCAATTCTTCCATACGCGACTCATATTCATTGTAATCATCGTCATTTAGTAAAGATTCATCCATGGTGGCATATTCTCCGACATCAATACCTCTTTGTACCAAGAAATCTTCTTTATTACCTGCCTCATTTATGATTCTTTCTAAACCAATATTTTCATCGGTTCCAGCACGGATTATACGATACCTTTGTTTCTTGTCTAAATCCTCAATGGAAAGCAAATCCTTAAAATTGTCTTTTTTATAAATCGGAAAATCACTCTGCATAGCAGCGGTTAGTAAGTAATGAACAAGAGGTCTTCTCTCATTGCCCACAACAAGTGTATCTATAGGGTAATATAGGGGAAAATTTACCCTTTCATCTAAATTTATTTCTTCCCAAATTGTTTTTGAAAACAAAACATCTTTTTCGTCAATAAAACCATAATCAAATGGATTTTGAGGAGCATACACTTCGTCATATACGGATGATACTCCTATTTCCTCAGGAGACTTCGCATTCAAAATATTGGTCTGGCTATAAACAACCAAAGGCAAAATAAATATAAACAAGGGGAATCGTTTCATAATATTAGTTTGTTAATTTTATTGTTATGGCCGCTGCAGGTGGAATTTCAACACCACTAACGCCTTTAACTCTAACTTTAATGTTATCAATTATGATTAAAGAACGTCTTGGTGCATTATTAATTAAGGCTTTTGCTGCTGGGTTTAAGCGGTTTCCTGAAACCGTTAAGGTCTCACCCAAAACCGTAAGATCAAAAGCAGATACAGTTGGATTTAAATCGTATACAAAGTCTCCAAAATCAGCCAATACACGAGACGTTGTAACATCACGTTTGTTTAATTTAATGGAACCACTCTTACCGGCAATTTTACCGACAGGATTCGGAATATTTTTAATTCTAAATGATTTCTTTGAAGTCACCTTACCATCATCCAAAGTCGCAACAACCGTTACGATAAGATTGTTAATCCCTGATGGCGGATTGATAATGTATTTTCCTTGAGCACCCGCCTTTCTAAGACCTGGAGCGGAAACAACCACATTATTATCAGAAACACCCGCAAAAGAAATCGTCATTGGATTTTCCAATCCTCGGTAGAGTACATTCATCTTATCAGCTGCCACAGAAGCTTCTTTGGGTCTAGGAACAACCACGTAATTTCCAAGAATAGGAATCTCAAGGGGCTTACCATCCTCTAAAAATGTAAACTGCCCATTAATTATTTTCTCCCCAATATTACCAACATTAAAATCTAAGGTTGCTGCACCAGTAGAGTCAATGGCACTTGCAATGTTGATCTCTTGTCCTTGAACTACTAATTTGGTAGGCGTAACATTGGCATATTTACCAAGGACGACTTTTCCCTGAAACTTTTCACCAGCAAAAAAAGCAGATTTATCAGCCAATACGATGGCTTGATAATTTTTGAGCGTGACAGCCTCTGTCAACGTATTTCCTAAAAACAGGTTGAACATACTCGCCTCAGTAACTTTTACATCATTTTGCATGGCTGTTAACTTGGTGTAGGAAGCAATGGCTGGAAAACCTTTGTAGTGATAATCCAACCAATCTACTCTAACTCCATCTTTACTTCTTTTTACCTTATCTGTATTAAACCTATTATTGAAAGTTTCTAAGGCCTTTTTATATTTGACATCTGCTCCTAAAACTTCTCTTACATCAGATTTGTATTTTTCAATCTTCTCCATAACTTTGGCACCAACCTTTGTAAGACGGTCGCCTGTAAACCATATTTGATCTAAAATGTCAGTTTTGTCCATTTGTTCAAATGGTAACTTACCCGTTTTAGGATCAACACTGTAGTTTCCTGCTTTTAGAAGATCAATTTTTAAAGTTTCGATGTAATTATAAAATTCATCTGAGATGACATTTATTTGCTGGGCTTTGTTGGCAGCAACTGCGAACTCCTCTGGCTTTTCATCCCCCTTTGTGATAAGATCCGCTAAGAGCGCCTCATTAGATTCTGAAGTAGTGGTATTGGATTCCGCAAATTTTGCCTCCATAAGTCCAAATGCGGACAATACTTCTTTTGACATATTCATGGCCATCATTGCGATGAAGACCAAATACATCAAGTTTATCATTTTCTGTCTTGCAGATACTTTTCCTCCTGCCATAATTTTTAGTTTTTAAAGTTTATAACGATTAGCTTAAAAACTAATTAGCTTTTTTTGTTCATTGCTGATAACATACCACCATAAACGCCATTCAAAGATGACAAATTGGAAGCTAGTGATTCCATTTGTTCTTTGAGCTTGGTTGCATTTTCAATAGATTCAGCATTGATCTCAGCTTGTTTGGCCGCGCTGTCTAATTGTGCTTTGTAAAGATTGTTAATGGATGCCATTTGTGAAGTGGCTTTTGCCATTTCATCATTGTATCTATTAGCTGTCCCTGCTGATCCATCCATGGAAGCTGCCGTTGCATTTAAATTCTTTATATTTTCTCCCAAACTTTTTACAAGAGCACCATCAATATTTGCCTCTTTTAAGAGTGCATCTAACTTTTTAGTTAAAATCCCTTCTGGAGATTCTTTTTTACCCCCCTTAGATGAAGATCCCCCTGATAACTCTGGATAAACTAAAGACCAATCCAAGTCTCCTTTCACTCTTTCAAAAGCGGAATAAGTAAATACGCCTGCTTCTACAATCATTCCAATTGTAAGTATTTCTGAACCAAAAGGCCAGTGTTGAATTTTAAAAAGTGCCCCTACAATTACAATTGCTGCACCGAGTCCGTAGACCAAATTTGTGATAGTAATGTTACCCTCTTTTGCCATGATAATAGTTTTAAAGTATAATTTAAGTTAATTTCTAATTTGTTGCTGCATTTGCAGTCGCATCAGTACCCAGATAATCCTGAACAGTTCTAAAGCCAATAAAACTCCTGGCAGAATCTGCATGCTCATAATCTCTTGTACTAACCTGCAGAAAATAAGCGACATCTTTCCACGAACCACCGCGAATGACCTTTCTCGGATCGTCTTTTTTATTCACGTTTGGATTAAAGGATGCTGAATATGAATAAGACGCTATATCGTACGACGAATTCACCCACTCAGATACATTGCCAGCCATATTGTATAAATTGTAGTCGTTAGGCTCATAAGCATCCGCTTCAACAGTATAGAGTGCTTGATCCGCTGCATAATTGCCTCTCAAAGGTTTGAAATTTGCTAAAAAGCAGCCACGATCGTTTTTGGCATAGGGTCCTCCCCATGGAAAAGTGGCACTTTGAAGGCCACCACGGGCAGCATATTCCCACTCTGCTTCAGATGGCAATCTAAATCCATTTACGTTTTGTTTCTTCTTTAATTTTTGGTAACCATTTTTATAAATTGTCCTCCACTGGCAGAAAGCTTTTGCTTGTTCCCATGTGACACCGACAACAGGATAATTACCGTAGGCTTCATGCCAAAAATAATCATTGTGCATTGGCACATTGTATGCATATTTAAAATCCTTGATCCAAACGGTTGTATCAGGATAAACGTTTACATCATATTGTGTGATGAAATCACTTCTTTTCATGTCCCCAGAAATAATAAAATCCGAATATTCTGCCGCAAGTTCGATATCGAGATCCGTATATTTGAATTTAAACAAACTCACATCCCATGTTCGTTGTCCATTATACCATTCATCGGGGGGTAGATACATACCGTCCATAACTTCAGCATATAGTTCATCTGGATAATCTTCTGTGTCAAATATAAGGTCTATATCTCTGTTAATTTTGCGTTGTTCATCGCCGTAGGTATCTAGCATGTAACGTTCATAAGGGGAAAGGTCTTCAGGGTCTCCTGAGTCGACATATGCGTATTCACCAATACCTTCGTCCTCGTTGGTTTTTCCTTCAAGGTCTGCCATTTCAGCCAAATTATTTCTGAGAATAGAATCTCTAACCCATTCTACAAATTGTCTGTATTCGCTGTTAGTAATTTCCGTCTCATCCATATAAAAAGAGCGAACTGTTACAGTACGCGTTGGCGCGTCTTGAAGATCTACAATGTCATCATCGGATTTTCCCATAATAAAAGCACCCCCTGGAATAAGACTCATCCCATAAGGTTTTTCTGGATGCCATCGCTTTCCTTTAACGCCTGTTAGCTCGCCTTTGTCCTTGCTTCCACAACCAACAACAAGAGCCAACGCTAATGCTAAAAATACGATTTTCTTCATAGTTTATATTTAGAGGCACTTTATACCTTGTATATTAAAGTTCGTAAACTTATTTATATAATTTTAAAATTACAACTTTTTTTGGTTTAATATTCTTAAAAAAACTTTAAACTGATTGATTTAATGTTTTTTATATGCTTTGTACCAACTTTCAGGTATATGACCCTGTATAGCTGTGTCATAGTCACTTTGCATACATGCTAATAACGTATGTTTATATTTTTTAGTGTGTGAAAGTGATAAAAATGGTGTTTCCACCCACCAACGACCCGTCTTAAGGCTCTTGTAAAAAACCAACTCTTGATCTTGTACTAAAACAGTATACTTGTTAAATTCATCTGGATTCTGAAAATTGTCATCTTTGACTCTGCAATTAAAACCTTCTATAAAATACCAAATCATTTGAGAAATCAACATAGTAGTGGCTTCGTCATCTGAAGAAGGTTTGTATTCGTAAATCCCAAAAGAAGATACTTTATTGCTTATACCAGCATACCTTGAAATCGCACAAATTTCTCGGCCATCAAAACCATTTGGGGAGTATTTTTGTTTAATACTTACTTCTGAAGATTTAACAGCATTAAGATCAACAGAAACCAAGTCTGCATCTCGCAT
>NZDM01000107.1 GCA_002690085.1 Flavobacteriaceae bacterium | reverse complement strand
TTTAACCCAAGTATTCATTTCCCCCCAGCCTACATTCCCAACAATATGATCAATAAACTTTAAGCCTGAGCTTGGTGGATTGTAATTTGATTTCCATACTTCGTAGCCTGGGAAAAAAACACCTTTATAATTTTTCCGTTCTACAAAAATGTGAACCGTTTCCCCATAAGTATAGATGCCAGAGGTAATAACCACACCATGATCATCCTGGCTTTCTTTAGGAATAAAATAAGACTTTGCCCCACGTTTTGTAGTTTCTGCATGGGCAGCCCTCGCATCATCTACACACAATGCAATGACCTTTACGCCATCGCCGTGTTTTCTCAAATGGTCGTTAATTGAGGATTTACTGTTCAAGGGTGTGGTGAGTACCAATCTGATTTTTCCTTGTTTTAGGACATAACTAACCGCATCTTTTGAACCCGTTTCTAAACCCCGGTAGGCCAAGGATTGAAAGCCAAAAGCGGTTTTATAAAAATGGGCTGCTTGTTTTGCATTGCCAACATATAGCTCGACATAATCGGTTCCAAGAAGGGGTAAAAAATCTTGGGCACCATCGAAAATTTTTTCATGACCATAGTCTACAGAGTTTAAGGATTTATTCATAACTAAAATTAGATGTTAAGTGTTATTTTCCAACCACGACTTGTAATAGTCTTCGTCAGAAATTTTGAGGGCTTCTTCTGTGACTTGAAGCGGTTTAAAAGTATCTACCATTACAGCCAACTCTTTGGTGTCTTTAAGGCCAATACTGCGTTCCATGGCGCCTGGGTGTGGCCCATGTGGAATCCCTGCAGGATGTAATGAAATATGACCGACTTTAACATCATTTCGACTCATAAAATCCCCATCTACATAATACAAAACCTCATCGCTGTCAATATTGCTGTGGTTGTAAGGGGCTGGGATGGCTTTGGGATGGTAATCGTATATGCGAGGGACAAAACTGCAAACAACCAAGGCGTTGGTTTCGAAAGTCTGATGTACTGGAGGTGGTTGGTGAATTCTCCCAGTAATAGGTTCAAAATCGTGAATGGAAAAGGCGTAAGGATAATTGTAACCGTCATAGCCCACCACATCAAAAGGATGGGAGGCATACACCATATCTATGAGCTGATTTTGTTTTTTAATTTTTACGGTGAAATCGCCCGACTGGTTGTATGTTTCTAATTCCTGAGGACGGCGGATGTCACGTTCACAATAGGGCGCATGTTCCAGCAACTGACCAAACCAATTGCGATAGCGCTTGGGGGTATAAATAGGACTGTAAGATTCCAAAATAAATAACCTATTATCTTCAGAATCAAATTGGATTTGATAAATTACTCCCCTTGGGATGAGCAAGTAATCCCCATATTTAAAATCTAAATTCCCAAACATACTGCGTAGTTTTCCAGAGCCTCTATGGACAAAAATAAGCTCATCAGCATCCGAATTTTTATAAAAATAATCCGTGAGGGATGTTTTTGGAGCTGCCAAAATAATGTTGCAATCGGAATTTGTTAAAACAATGCTTCTACTCTCTAAAAAGTCGGCTTTTGGAGCGACTTCAAAGCCGCGAAGGCGATACGATTGAATGTTGTTTGTTTTCGCTATTTTTGGCGCAATACTGTACTGTTTCCCAATCGATTTCACTTGTGTTGGACGCTGTTCGTGATAAGAAAGCGTAGCCATTCCATCAAATCCAACCGTTCCAAAAAGTTGTTCGTAATAGAACCCCCCGTTGGGTTTTTCAAATTGTGTATGTTTTTTGGGTGGAATGTTCCCAAGCTTGTGGTAATAAGGCATATTAAATAAATTTTAACTTTTCAACGAAAGCCTTGAAAAAGGCAACTAATTTATGCGAAGATTCACGGTTTAACTACTCAGGACTTCTCTTGATAAAAAAATGAAGAAACAATAAAAGATCTTTCCAAAAAAGGGTCATAAACAAATTTAGGGAAAAAAAACAGTTTTTTAAAACCAGTATCCCAAATTAATAAAAACTCCGTTAAAATTGTTTTCAGGAGACCAGTTGTATTTTAATTCTATAGGACCAAAAATAGTTTCTAAACCATATCCCAATGCATAGCCACTATAAGAAGGAAGTTCTAACCAATCATTAGTAATAAAAATATCATCCCCAATATTGGAAAAGTTACCAGAAAAATTTAGGTGGTGCCGTTTATAAAATTCGTAATCCATATTGAAGTATGCTTTTATAAAACTATTGCCCGATAGACTAAAGAAATCATATCCAAACATATTGCCGTAGTTATTTAGTTGGTTGAGTGCATAGCCTCCAAGACCAAAATTAAGAGCCGGAATATTATCATTACCAATCCTAAAACCACCCTCTGCCCCAACCAATAAAGACAAGTCTTTGGTAATTAAAAAAGCTTTTGCAATGTTGGTTTTTAGGTTTAAAAACTGTGTAAAATCTTCTGCAGTGGAAGCCGTTAGAAATAAATTTCCGTCGGTGTCAAACAAAAGCCCGTTGGTTGGAAAAAAAATATTGTCTAAGGTATCATACCTCAATCTGGTATTTATACTGAAAAAATCGCTGTTTTCAATTTGATACTCACTGGTCTGAAAAACATTGATTAAAGAAGGGCTTGAAGCTTCTATTTTAAAACGCTTGAACCTAGCTCCTAGCTTGAAAGATAAATCCTTTTTGATAAGAGTCTCCACAAAAAAGCTCGCTGTTAAATCAGAAATTGTAGTGGGAATCGCATTGTCAATTTCTATTGGAAGGCTGGCATCAAAAAACAAAGGATTTATATCATATCTAAAATCTATATATTTAAAATTAAGGCCAATGCTCCAATAAAACCCTTTATCGATGTAATAATCAAAATTAAATCGAGAATTATCGCCTAATATAAAATCCAAAGACAAGACGTCATTTTTTAGTAAAAATTGCTTTTTAGTAAGGTTTAATAGCAAAGAGCTCTTTAAAACCTTGTCGTAATGAACTCCTAATTTTAATAAGGTTGTATTAGTGGTTTCTTTGACATTGCCTGTAAAATTATAGCTGTCGTTTGAAAGGGGAGAAAACTGGTAACGAAAACTTTCAAAATTATTGGTCGCCAAAAGATTATTAACCCCGCTGCTAAAATCTTTAAAACTTATGGTTTCACCACGCCTAAATCGCAATTTACCAAAGACATAAGAGTCCGTATATTTTTCATTACCAACAATTTTTACTTTACTAAATTTTAAAGAATCTAGATCTGTTATTTTTTTTCGCGCTTTCCGATAATTCTGTGTCTTGGCAATCGTCTTTAATTGACTTATGAAAGGAGTTACAGAAACTTCCCCACTTTTAATAATTTTAGCACCTTTGTTAAATGAAATGATTGAAAAATCCTCCACGTCAGGCTCAATAAAAAGATCGGTGAGTTGAATCTTGTCTTCTAAATCCTCCGCAGATCTAAAATTATTTATTTGTGCTAATATATCTGAAATTGAATTGATTTCTTCTTTGGTCAAAAGATCTTCTTCAACACTCACACCAATGATAAAATCTAAGTTTTTTGTTTTTAAATATTCAATAGGATAATTGTTTGCAATGCCCCCATCCATCAGCAGTTTGCCATCGCGCTCCAATGGATGAAAAAGGGTGGGCAATGTACTGCTTATCGAAATGGCTTCGGCCAAATTACCACTGTCCAGTACGACTGAAGCCCCTGTCTCAATATCAGTTGCCATACAATAAAATGGGATTGGAAGTTGACTGAAGTCAGAAATAGCTGTAACATCCAATGTTAGTTTTGTAAATAAATTAAACAAGTTTTGGCCTCTTGAAATTGAAGATGGTAATTGAATTTTAAAATCGTTTATAGGAAGTGAGATCCCGTATTTCTCAGAATTTTTCCGTTCTTGAAATGTTTTTGAGGGCCTTGGAACCTTGTCACCAAGCAATACATCAAAATCAATCCCTCTGAAAATAGAATCCAACTGCTTGCCAGTATACCCAGCAGCATACAATCCACCAACTGCAGACCCCATACTAGTGCCCCCAATATAATCTACTCTAACCCCCAAGCTGTCAATAACTTTTAAGACGCCAATATGTGCCAACCCCTTGGCGCCACCGCCACTCAAAACCAATCCAATTTTGGGATTATCGGTTAAGGGTTCTTGGGCATGACCTACTAGGGATAATAAGCAGATAATAATGTAAAATTTTAGGTTAAGCTTCATTTTTAGAATGGTAATAATTATAAACTTTTTGGGCTTTAGAGCATCCAATGATTTGTTCTAATTCATCCAACTTCGCAAAAGAAACACGCTGAGGTGATTTGAAGGCCTTTAACAATTCGACCCGAGTTTTATCACCTATGCCAGGGATAGATTCTAACTCAGAATGAAAAGCAGATTTACTGCGCCTATTCCGATGGTGATCGATACCAAAACGGTGTGCTTCATTTCTCAATTGTTGAATGATTTTCAAAGTTTCACTTTTCTTGTCTAAATATAAGGGAATTGGATCATTTGGGTAAAATAATTCTTCCAATCTTTTTGCTATGCCAATAATCGCAATTTTTGAACGCAATCCAAGTGCGTCCAAACTTTTTAGAGCTGCAGACAATTGGCCTTTACCCCCATCAATAATTACAAGCTGAGGAAGGGGTTTATTTTCTTCTGACAAACGTTTGTAGCGGCGGTAAACAGCCTCTGTCATTGAAGCAAAATCGTCTGGACCTTTTACAGTTTTGATGTTAAAATGACGGTATTCTTTTTTGCTAGGTTTTGCATTTCTAAAAACTACACAGGCGGAAACTGGATGTGTTCCTTGAATATTTGAATTGTCAAAACATTCAATATGGGTGGGGACATCCTTGAGCCGAAGATCTGATTTCATTTGGGCCATAATGCGTTTCACATGACGGTCTGGATCTGTAATTTTAACTTGTTTCAATTTTTCTAAACGTTGGTATTTGGCATTGCGCAAAGACAGGTCTATGAGCTGCTTTTTATCCCCAACCTTTGGGACCGTACATTTTAAATTGGATCCTAATTCAACCTTAAAAGGTAAATAAACCTCTTTGGACTGCAGCTGAAACCTTTGGCGAATTTCCATTATGGCCAAGGTCAAAATTTCAGCATCTGTTTCGTCCAGCTTTTTTTTCAATTCCATAGTATGTGCCCTAATAATGGCGCCGTGAGACACTTGCAAGAAATTCACATAGGCATAGCTCTCATCGCTCACAATGCTGTAAACCTCGACATCACTAATTTTTGGATTCACAATGGTGGACCTGGCCTGATAGTTCTCCAGAATTATAATTTTCTCTTTAAAAGATTGGGCTTCTTCAAACTGATTTAAATTAGAAAACTTAAACATTTCATTGCGAAGTATTTTTTTGATATTACCGAGTTTTCCATTCAATATTTGCTTTACAAATCGCATGTTTTCTGTATAATCCTTTTCGGAAATAAAATCTCGTGTCAGCTTTTTGGGACGCTCTGCAAAACCCAGAACAAGAAAGTGTCCTTGGTGGCTGTGTGTTTTTAAAAAAATGTCTGTTTCAGAATTATTTATTTTTTTTTGAGAAAAATTATAGTTCTCTATGCGAATTGGATACAGCGATTTTATCAAATTAATGATGGTGTTCACAACTTTAACACTGGAGTAAGGACCAAAATACTCAGATCCGTCTTTAATAACACGACGGGTTGAAAATACTCTTGGAAACCGTTCATTTTTTATACAAATCCAAGGATAGGACTTGTCATCTTTGAGTAGTACATTATACCGCGGTTGGTGTTTTTTGATGAGGTTATTTTCTAGCAAAAGGGCATCGGTCTCAGTTGCAACAACAATGTGCTTAATGGATCTTATTTTCTTAACTAAAACATGAGTCTTGGTCTGGTCGTGATTCTTGTTAAAGTAAGAACGAACGCGTTTTTTTAAGTTCTTGGCTTTACCAATGTAAAGAATCTTGTCTTTGACATCAAAAAACTGATATACTCCAGGACTGCTAGGGAGTGTTTTGAGTTGAATTTCGATGCTTAGTGACGCCATAATACCAAAGGTATACTAATTCTTAACATCCTAAAAATCGATACTACTTTTTTAGTATATTGTCGCAAAAATTAAAGGCCATTTATAACATGAATATTGTCATTTTATCAAGAAATAAAAATTTATACTCCACACGAAGGCTTGTTGAGGAGGCGGAAGATCGGGGACATGATGTTCAGGTCATAGATCCTTTAAATTGTGACTTGATTATTGAGAAAGAAAAGCCAACGATTTATTACAAAGACAGATATCTCAATGATGTGGATGCCATCATCCCAAGGATTGGTGCTTCAGTGACTTTCTATGGATGCGCAGTGGTACGACAGTTTGAAATGATGAATGTATTTTCTACCGTTTCTTCAGATGCCATCATTCGATCTCGCGATAAATTGCGCAGTTTTCAACACCTTTCGAAAGGGGGAATAGACATGCCGAAAACTGTTTTCACAAATTACTCCAAAGACGTTGAAGAAGTTATTGAACTTGTAGGGGGAACCCCCGTAGTTATAAAACTATTGGAAGGAACGCAAGGTCTTGGGATTGTTCTGGCGGAATCTAAAAATGCAGCGGAATCTGTTTTGGAAGCCTTCAATGGCTTACAGGCAAGAGCCCTGGTTCAAGAATATATTTCCGAGGCAAAAGGGGTGGATGTCCGTGCTTTTATTGTAGATGGCCAAGTTGTTGGTGCTATGAAACGCCGCGGTAAGCCTGGTGAATTTCGTTCTAATTTACATCGTGGGGGTACCTATGAATATTACAGAATGTCAGAACCTGAACTAAAAATCGCTATCAAATCGGCACGACAACTAAAGCTCCCTATTTGTGGGGTAGACCTTTTGCAATCCAAAAGAGGGCCGCTAATTATGGAAATCAATTCCACACCTGGTCTAGAGGGGATTGAAGGCGCTTCAGAAAAAAACATTGCTAAAGCGATCATTACATTCATTGAAAGAAACAGACGTTAATGAATTCACACAATTCAGTTTTACACATTTTAGGAGAAAAGATTGCAGCAGGCGAATCTCGGGAAATTAATTTTCATGTGGCTAAGCTTCACACACAAACAAGTGTGGAAGTACCCGTCATTATCAACCGTTCTAAAAAGCCTGGGCCTGTGGTGCTCTTTACAGCAGGAATTCACGGTGATGAGGTAAATGGGGTTGAAATTGTAAGACAATTGATTGCAAAGGGGATTAATAAGCCAAAAAAAGGAACCATCATTTGCATCCCCGTTTTAAACATATTTGGGTTTTTGAATAAATCACGGGAACTTCCAGATGGTCGGGATTTAAACCGTGTCTTCCCAGGCTCAAAAACAGGTTCATTGGCCAGTCAAGTAGCTTATAAATTGATGCATGAAATCATTCCGCAAGTCAATTTTATCATTGATCACCACACTGGTGGTGCAGGACGTTTTAATGCACCTCAAATTCGAATTGTCAAGCAAGCCCCAAAACTCAAAAAATGGGCCAAAGCCTATGGAGCGCCCTTTGTTGTTTACTCAAAAAAAATTCCCAAATCCCTTCGAAGTGCTTGTGATAAAATCAACATTCCAATGATACTTTTTGAAGGCGGTAAATCAAATCACATTGACAGATTGGTGACCAATTCAGGCGTCAATGGCGCCAAACGTATTTTAAACCATCTAGATATGTTAAATTCAAAATTCAAAGTTTCAGCACCTAAAAAACAAATCATTTTTATTGAGGAAAGTAAATGGATCAGAGCCAAGACTTCTGGGTTGTTCCGCCCGTTAATAAAGCTTAATTCAAAAGTTGAAAAGGGAACTGTACTAGGCTATATTACAGATGCTTATGGAAAATTTAACCAGTCCATTAAAGCCGATTGTCTGGGCTATGTTATAAATATTAATGAAGAACCCATTGTTTACAAAGGAGACGCTTTGTTCCGCTTTTCTACAAAAACGACTAGATGAAAAAACAAACCCTAAGAACAGCCTACAAACAGAAGCGCAAATCACTAACTCCTTCAACCATAAATAGCTTGAGTTTAGAAATTGCCAACCAAGCGCTTAAACTTCCTATTTGGGAAGCCTCTTTTTACCACCTTTTTTTAACGATTAAACACCTAAAAGAAGTTGAAACAGAACCACTATTGAGTATATTATATGGAAGAGATAAAAATATTGTCATTCCAAAAAGTGATATTTTAAAAGGTGAAATGAGCCATTATTTATTAACGGATAATACGACTATTAAACCAAATATATGGAACATTGAAGAGCCCCAAGATGGGCTGCAAATTAAAGCCTCAAAACTTGAGGTGATTTTTGTGCCTTTGTTGGCGTTTGATAAAGTTGGGAATCGGGTCGGCTATGGAAAAGGGTTCTATGATAGCTTTTTAAAAAACTGTCCTAATGCAGTGAAAATCGGACTCTCCTTTTTTGAAGCTGATGAAAAAATTAAAGACATTCAACCCACTGATATTGCATTAGATTATTGTCTTACACCTAATCAGATTTATCAATTCTGAAAGAAGATTTTTTTGAAGTTTTATTGCCCATGTTACATAATATTAGCAGGCCAATACCAATACTGATGGCCACATCCGCTACATTGAAAACAGGGTTGAAAAATGTAAAATAATGGCCGCCTATAAATGGAAACCACTCTGGGAAATAGCCCTTGTAGAGTGGAAAGTAAAGCATGTCAACAACATTTCCATAAAACAAACTGCTATAGCCCTTGTCTGGAAAAAGTACCGCCTTCCGCCCTAGACTATCATCGAAAAAAAAACCATAAAAAACTGAATCTAAAATATTGCCAAGTGCGCCTGAAAATACCAATGAAACTGCCAAAATTAAAAATCGATAAGCTTGTTTTTTGACAAGCCCAAACAACCAATAGCCAATACCAATAAGGGCTGAAATTCTAAATATTGTAAGACACAACTTAGCAGATTTATCAGATATAATGGAGGTAAAATCACTGAGTTTTGCGCCCCAAGCCATGCCATCGTTTTCTACAAAAAGAATTTTAAACCAATTAAAAATGACAAGCTCTTGCCCAAGCTCAAAATGAGTTTTGATGTAAATTTTTGAGCATTGATCAATGCAAAGTACAATAAGAATAATAGCGAAAACT
>NZDM01000106.1 GCA_002690085.1 Flavobacteriaceae bacterium | reverse complement strand
GTTGTTTGCGTGCTTCGTATCCCATAACACTCAAAGCGCCCATGGTATTGCCATGGTAGGCTTTATCTGCCGCTAATATTTCGGAGCGCCCAGTATAACGCCGCGCTAATTTTAATGCGCCATCAATGGCTTCTGTACCTGAATTGGTCAGATAGGTTTTCTCAATGTTCTTGGGATAATACTTTGCCAGTAATTTGGTCAGTTCAAGTGCTGGCTTTTGGATGTATTCTCCATATACCATCACATGCATGTATTTTTCCAATTGTGTATGAATTGCTTCCAGAACTTTAGGGTGTCGGTGTCCCAAGCTACACGCTGAAACACCAGCTACAAAATCTAAATAAGCTTTGTTATTTGTATCGTATATATAGCAACCTTCGGCATGGGAGATTTCCATAGCCAATGGATGTGGCGTAGTTTGTGCTTGGTATTTTAAAAAGGCCGCTTTATTCAAAATTATTTTTTTGTTTTTCAGCCTTAGATATATTTTTCGGTATTTTCCGGCTGGCTTTATTGTTCAATAATTTTTCTTTACTTTTTTTAGAAGGTTTTCCAGCTGCTTCTACCCGATTTTCCAAGGATTTATCAAAAAAGGGGTCTTGTAGGGAATGGGCTCCTAAGCCTTTGATAACAGGCAGTTCTAATGGAGGGTCTTGTGAAAATAAATCTTCGACACTTCTAGGGCGTTCCGTCTTGCGCCATACAAAGCCTTTGAGAATCCTCTCATTTTCTGGAAAGTCATCTTCCGGGTATGTTTTTCCATCAATTTGGTTTATTTTTCGCAACTCATCAATTTTATTTTCAGAGACCAAAATTCTCATTTTTCCTGACTTGGACTTATCAATACCTACGAGTTCATTATCATCATTTCTCAAGAAGTAAATACTTTCGGCATTTTTAATAACATCGATTGTATGGAGTTCGTTTTCTTTAAAAAGCCCGTCAAGCTTCTTGCCAGAAATCTGATTGTAACCAGCACCAAGACTGTCTTTGCTGATTACAAACGCATTTTCAAAAACCTTAAGAGAATCCAAGCTTTCTGTTTTGGGATTTGAAATTAAATGAATGGAGTCCCCTGTTATTTGATTCTCGTGATGCCATAAAACGGGATGTCTTCTTTTTGAAAATGCATCTTCTGAATCCGAATCATAAAAATTGATAAGCTGTGTCAGGCCTGTATTTTGATTCATGTGAATGGAGTCTGCTTTGCCACTCAAATCAGATTTATACATTTTTGCATTGTAGAAAGCGCGCACAATGCGTTGATCTGGAGGGCCAGTAATCATTAATGTATCGCTGTGAATAAAAATAGAATCGTTCTCTTGTTTGGTGATTGCCAACGCTCTTTTGGTGATAAATACAGAGTCTTTGGCTCTAAACATTTCGGCATAGTGGCCTTTGATGATGCTGTTATTCAGTGTATCAGTAACCTTGATATTGTTGGTTGCAGAGGCAAAATTTTTATTGCGATCAAAATACAAACTGTCTCCAATGATGGTCCGTTCATCATAATCTATTCTTGATTTTTTTACAAAATATCCAGTATCGTTGTTGGTATTATAAAAACCTCTTTCGCAATAAATAATGCTTGTATCACTAGTAATTGTGGTAGGGCCATATAAAAAAGCATAACCCGAAACCGTGTAAAAATCAAGGCGATCAGTATCTATTACGTATTCTGGATTCACCAGTTTTACATTATCCGTAAATTGGTATTTTTTAGCATTCATATAATAGTGTCCAATGGTACTGGTAATTGCTCCTGAAGTATCTCTAACCACTTTGCCTTTTTGATTGTAAAAGGCTTGCTGTTTGATGCGATCGAAGTACAGGATGTCTGTGTATAATTTTGAAGTTGGATCAACTAAAACAACATCTCCACTGGCATAAGCCAATTGGGTCTTGCCACTGTATTCGATGTATTTGGAGGTCATGTCTAAGCTGTCACCTTGTTTGACTCTTACATTCCCATAAGCTTCAATAAAATCTTGTTTACCATAATAGATGGCCTCATTACACCACATTTCGATGCCTTTATGTTTGATGTGTACCTGATTGAAGTTGTCACGTGTTAGAATCGTTGCGTCTGGTTTTGACGGTTCAAAGGTCATAAACGGCGCATATTCAATCTCAATTTGTTGACGTTCTTGTGCATACAAAATCAACGGTACCAAGTAAATAAGTATTAATTTTAAATAAGTGAGACGCACAAAAGTATTATTTGAATTGTTACAAAAATAAGCAATATTCAAAATCAATAAGAAATGCTTTCCTTTTATCTGAAAATTGTTTGTTTTCGATCCGGTCCTACAGAAACTATCTTAATTGGTATTTTGAGTTCATTTTCCAAAAACTCAATGTAGTTTATAAGACTGACAGGAAGGCTTGAATCCTTTTCCATTGCAGTTAAGTCTTCGGACCATCCTTCAAATTCTGTGTAAATTGGTTCAACATTTTCTGAATCTATATTATATGGAAGGTGCTCTATTACTTCGCCTTTATAGTTGTAGGAGGTACAAATCTTAAGAGTTTTAAAACCTGAGAGAACGTCTGCTTTCATCATCATAAGCTGTGTCACGCCATTCACTTGACAGGCATAGCGTAAAGCGACTAAATCCAACCAACCACAACGTCTTGGTCTTCCAGTTGTAGCTCCAAATTCACATCCAATCCTTGCCATTGTTTTTCCATTTTCATCGAAAAGTTCCGTAGGGAATGGCCCAGATCCAACGCGGGTGGTATAGGCTTTAAAAATACCAAACACTTCTTGAACGGAACCAGGTGATATTCCCAATCCTGTGCATGCACCAGCTGCTGTTGTATTGCTGGAGGTTACAAATGGGTAGGTTCCAAAATCAATGTCCAGTAAAGAGCCTTGTGCGCCCTCCGCAAGAACACTTTTATTGGCTTTCTCCGCTTGGTGTAAATATTCTTCTGAATCAATAAACTCCAATGATTTTAATATTTTTACAGCTTCAAAAAATTCAGATTCAAGTTCTTCTAGGTCATATTGTAGGTCGACATCGTAGAAGCTTATCATTGATTGATGCTTATTGGCAAGATTGCGGTATTTTTGCTTCCAATTTTCCATTTCTAAATCGCCAATACGAATACCGTTACGCCCTGTTTTATCCATGTATGTGGGTCCAATTCCTTTGAGCGTAGAACCTATTTTGGCTTTGCCTTTAGAAGCTTCAGATGCAGCGTCTAACAAACGGTGGGTTGGAAGAATCAAGTGTGCTTTTCTGGAAATGATTAAGGATTTCTTATAGTCAACCCCTTGGCTATCTAATTTGTCTAATTCTTTTTTAAAAATGACGGGGTCAATAACTACGCCATTGCCAACGAGGTTTTTAGCATTTTCATGGAAAATTCCAGATGGAATGGTATGCAATACATGTTTCAGCCCATTAAAAACAAGGGTGTGACCCGCATTAGGTCCACCTTGAAAACGTGCAATAATATTGTAATTAGAGGTAAGAACATCAACAATTTTCCCTTTTCCTTCATCGCCCCATTGGAGCCCCAGTAGTAAATCTACAGCCATTCTAGTATTGGTTAGTTTTTAGTATTTTTTTTTGTCCCATAAAAGTAAAGTGAATGGTTTTCAATGTTGATATCAAAAACTTCTTCTATGGTTTGCTTTATGGATTGAATTCTTGGATCACAAAATTCGATAACTTCTCCGGTATCGGTTAGAATGACGTGATCGTGTTGTTTGTCAAAATAAGATTTTTCATACTGTGCCTGATTTTGACCAAATTGATGCTTTCTCACCAGCGCGCATTCCATGAGTAATTCAATTGTATTGTATAAAGTAGCCCTTGAAACTCTATATTTTTTATTTTTCATTTTGATGTACAAAGATTCAATATCAAAATGATCATCACTGTCGTAAATTTCTTGCAGTATAGCAAAGCGCTCCGGTGTTTTTCGCTGACTGTTGTCTTCAAGATATTTTGTAAAAACGTTTTTTACAATTTCTTGATTTTTATGTTTTGTTTTTGTAGTCATTTACAGATATTCAAATTTAAATAATTTTTAGACTCTAGAGACCTTTTCTATTCCATTTATTTTTTCAAGCCGTGCCATTAATTTTGCAACAAAGTTATTATTTTTGACTTCCACAGCGATTTCTCCATTGAAGGTTCCACTGTCAGAATCAAATTTTATACTCTTGATGTTTACATCCATATTCCCAGATATGATCTTTGTGACATCACTTACCAGTCCTTTTTCATCAATACCAGTCAGTTTTATAACGGCCATAAAGACTTGTTGGGAAGAGTCTATCCATTTAGCCGGAATGATTCTGTAGGCATAGTTAGATTGTAAACTCAGCGCATTGGGGCAACTCTTTTTATGAATCTTAATCCCATCTTTTATACTCAAAAAGCCGAAAACCATATCACCTGGAATAGGATTGCAACAAACCGCTAATTTATAATTGAGTTTTTCCTGTTCTTTGCCAAATACAAGTAAATCGTATTTGGATGTTATTTCGTCGCTGTTTAAAGTTTCTGGGCTGATATTTTTTTTACGACTGATTTTATTCTTTATGAAACTCACCAAAACATTACTTCTTGAAGCTGCATATTTTTTCAGCATCCCGTTGTCGATGCTTCCAACACCCACTCTGTAAAATAAATCGAGGCTTGTTTGTAAATTAAAATAGTTTACAAGTTCATTAATTGAACGTTCATTGAGAACAATTTTTATTTGCTTTAACTTGCGGCGTAAGATTTCTTTACCATCTTCAGCAATTATTTTCCTGTCTTCTTTCAGAGCTGATTTTATTTTACTTATTGCACGTCCCGTGGTCGCATAATCCAACCAGTTAGAATTGGGTTTGGCATTTTCTGAAGTAATCACACTAACTTGATCTCCACTTTGTAATTTGTGGTTTAAGGGTACCAATTTACCATTGACCTTAGCACCTCTTGTTTTTAAGCCTACTTCTGTATGAATGCTAAAAGCAAAATCAAGCGGAGTGGCCTGTTTGGGCAATGACTTTAAGTCGCCATTTGGAGTGAAAACAAAAATTTCTTTGGCGTATAAATTCAGTTTGAATTCCTCCACAAAATCAACAGCATTTGCCTCCGGATTGTCCATAATATCTTGTAGTTTCCCGATCCAACTTTCCAGGGTTTCATCATTGTTTTTATCCCCTTGTTTATATTTGTAATGAGCGGCATATCCTTTTTCAGCAATTTCGTTCATGCGTTCGCTTCTAATTTGTACTTCAATCCAACGGCCTTCGGGTCCCATCACAGTGATATGAAGCGCTTCATATCCTGTGGACTTGGGTGAGGAAATCCAATCTCGCAAGCGGGTTGGATTAGGCCTAAAGAAATCTGTAACAATAGAATAAATTTTCCAGGCTAAAAACTTCTCATTTTTTAAACCGGACTTGTAAATAATTCGGACGGCAAATTTATCGTAAACTTCATCAAAAGAAACTCCTTGGCGTTGCATTTTTCTTCGTATGGAAAAGATGGATTTTGGCCGGCCTTTGATGTTGTATTTTATTTTTTCCTTGAGCAGTGCTGTATTTAAAATTTTACTGATTTTCTCTATGTATTGATTTTGCTCCTCATGGCTTTCTTTCATCTTCAGCAAAATGGAATTATAAACCTCAGGTTCAGTGTATTTTAGTGCTAAATCTTCCAGTTCTGTTTTGATATTGTAAAGCCCCACTTTATGAGCCAATGGTGCATATATGTATAAGGTTTCAGATGCAATTTTTAGTTGTTTTTCTTCACGCAGTGAATGAATGGTTTGCATGTTGTGAAGCCGGTCTGCAATTTTTATTATTATCACACGGACATCGTCATTAAGCGTCAGCAGCATTTTCCTGAAATTTTCCGCTTGCAAAGAAATATTTTTGTATTTTTTTTGATTGGATATTTTTGTGAGTCCATTGACAATACGGGCCACTGTTTCACCAAAAAGTTGTTCAATATCGTTGATTGTATAATCTGGTGAGTCCTCCACAACGTCGTGAAGTAGGGCGGAGGCAATAGAGGTGGCGTCCAGACCAATTTTTGCCGCTACGATCTTGGCCACAGAAATAGGGTGAAAAACATAGGCTTCGCCGGATTTACGGCGTTGATTTTTGTGGCCATCGACGGCTATATCAAATGCTTTACGAATTAATTTTTTATCGGCAGCAGTGAGGCGTCTGTAGCTGATGCTAAGCAGTTCTTTATATTCCTTAGCAATATTGGCATTTTCCTTTTTTATATCATCGGGCGTCATACCCTAAAACTAAAACAAACATTTGTAACAAGCAACCATGCTACAAAATTTTTACAAAATTGTTTTAAAGGGTCTTAATTAGAGAAGAAATTTGCGCTGGCGTTTGGCCTCAAAAAGTAAAATTCCTGCTGCGACGGAAACATTCATAGAGTCTAAATCTCCCAACATTGGAATTTGAATTTTTTTATCTGCTGCGCTGCGCCAGATTTCCGACAATCCAGTACTTTCTGGTCCAACTACTAGGGCAGAAGCACCACCAAAATCGATATCAATGTAGGGTATAGATTCTTGAAGTACTGCGCTATAGATTGGAATACTTCTTTGGTTTAAAAAGCCAATGGTTTCTTCAGATGTTGCTACAGCTATGGACACTGTAAATAGCCCGCCTACACTGGAACGGATCACATTAGAATTGTAGAGATCTGTTCTCGGATTGGCAATAATGACCGCATCCACATGAGCAGCATCTGCAGTTCTTAATAATGCACCAATGTTTCCAGGTTTTTCAGGGGCTTCAGCAACTAAAATTAAGGGACTAGACCCTAATTTCAAATCTTCAAGCTTATGTGATTTGCTTTCCGCGATCGCGACAACTCCTTCAGTGCTTCCACGATAGACTATCTTATTGTAAACCCTAGAGTTTATTTGAATTATCTCGGTTTCTTTCGTTTTGTAAACATCTATTCGACTTTCGTCAAATAAATTAGGTTCAAATAATAGTGATTTAATAACGTATCCTCCTTTGATTGCCAAACCTAACTCTCGCTGTCCTTCAATAACAAAAACCCCTTCAATATTACGCTGTTTAGCCTTGTCTTTTAACAGTAAAATGCGTTTAATAATGGGGTTTTGTATGCTGGTTATTTCTTTAAACATAAAACAAAAGTAAGTTTTAATTTCATTTTAAATTATTTAG
Source organism: Flavobacteriaceae bacterium (assembly GCA_002690085.1). Lineage (GTDB taxonomy): Bacteria > Bacteroidota > Bacteroidia > Flavobacteriales > Flavobacteriaceae > UBA3537. Next base: position 18,630 of record NZDM01000106.1, on the reverse strand, counting down.
GAATATAAATATAAACTTTGATAGATTGCTAAACAGCTCCCAAGGGTAGCTATAAATTTAAAATCAATTCTTAGTTCATATAATTTACAACAAGTGCCACCACTTGGTTGTAACTTTCAATTCCCTTAGTTTGTTGGTTGGCTTTTAGAAAACCGCCATAAACACGTTTAAAAATTGGCTCTAAAGGGTTTTCAAATTGCGCCCATTGTTTTTCACGGTTTCTAAAGTCTTTTGTAATCCCTGAATGTATATTATTGGTCAGCGCTTCAAAAGTTATTTTGTCTCGCTTGTACAAATCCTTCAAACAATAGCGCAAGGCAAAAGTATAGGCCGCATATCTAAAATAGGGGTCTTTATGATTGTAAGTCGCTAAGAAGGCTACAAAATTCGCTTCGCTTTCTGCGGCATAACCCAATTGGTGTGCTTGCTCGTGCGCCAATGTTAGCGGCATGGAATTTACAGGCGTTTTTGAATTGACTTGCGCCTCGTTTGTAAATGGATTTAAATAGCCACTAAAACCCATATAGGCCAGTGGTAAACTATATATCGATCGCTTTTGACTTGGTGGGCCGTAGTCCAAAAAAGGGTAGGATATTGACAGAGCTGTGTAACCTTGAGTTACCTTCTTACTTATTTTTTTAAAATCATAGGGCATTTCAAACCGTTTTGAGGGGTCTTTTAAGATTTCTAAATGGAGATCATTAGAACGCACAATCAGCTTTTGAGTGACTTCAATCAATGCCGTGGTTGTATATTTAGAATTTAGATTCAGGCGCTGCTCGATCGGCATCCTATAGTAGTTCAAGCCCCATAACAGGTGAAACATAAAATAGACTGAGGATGCGGCTACCATAATCCCTGTCAAATCGTCCCTTAGGCGTAGTTGTTTGAATCCTTTTTGGGTTAATTTACACAACCAACGAAGCATATAAATTAAAGCCATGCTGTAAATAAGGTCTCCAACAGAAAAAGGCAGCCAGCCAAAAACAAGACGGAATAGTTTCGAAATAAACGGGTAGAGCAGATTGCTGTAGTAGGTTTCTACAATTTGAGGATAATGCGTCAAAAGCTTGAGTACTAAAATTTGGGGAAAAATACTAAAGGCCAGAAGCCATCGAAGTGCTTTAGACATAGATCAAATGTAGTAAATATAATTTTGTTTTAGAGGATATGTGTACCTTTGCTAAACCAAAAAAAGTTTATGAATAAAGAAATCTTAAGTTTAGAGCCGCAAGCCATTTGGAAGCACTTTACGGCTTTGAATGCAGTCCCGCGTCCTTCAAAAAAAGAAGCGCGCGTCATTGCTTTTATGAAAGTATTTGGTTCAAGCTTGGATTTGGAAACTTATGAAGATGCTATTGGAAATGTCATCATTCGTAAACCTGCCACTCCAGGGATGGAGGACCGAAAAACAGTCGTATTGCAATCGCATTTAGACATGGTTCATCAAAAAAATGCAGTTACAGATTTTGATTTTTTAACCCAAGGTATTGAAATGTACATTGAAGGCGATTGGGTCAAAGCCAAAGGAACCACTCTTGGTGCAGACAATGGCTTGGGTGTGGCGACCATAATGGCAATTTTGGAAAGTAAAGACCTTCCGCATCCTGCATTAGAAGCTTTGTTTACCATTGACGAAGAAACTGGAATGACTGGCGCTAAGGGGCTTCAACCAGGTGTTTTAAAAGGAGACATTCTTTTGAATTTAGATACTGAGGAAGACGATGAAATTGGTGTTGGTTGCGCTGGCGGAGTCGATGTGACTGCATCACGTACCTATACTGAAGAACCAACTGCTCAGGGGGTCGTAGGTTTTTTATTATCGATTAAAGGATTGCAAGGTGGGCATTCTGGTATGGACATCCACAAAGGCTTTGGAAATGCCAATAAAATGATAAGCCGATTAATGTATGATGGCTTTAATCTTTACGGAATGCGTGTTTCAAAAATAGAAGGTGGAAGTCTTCGCAATGCAATCCCAAGAGAAAGTTCTGCAATTGTTGTAGTTGATACAGTACATAAAGTCGCTTTTGAAAATGCCACAGAGACTTTAATCACTGACATTGAAAAAGAATTCAAGGCCATTGAACCCGATCTCATCATCTCTCTAAATCCTTGTGATTTACCTGAAACAGTGATGGAATTAGGAGTACAACAACCTTTAATTAAGGCCTTAAATGTAGCTCATAATGGCGTTTTTCGCATGAGTCCAGATATTAAAAATTTGGTAGAAACCTCTAACAATGTAGCACGAATTCTTGTTGAAAAAGGCCAAATTCATATCGGCTGTTTAACGCGATCTTCTGTTGACAGTTCCAAACAAGACTTAGCCCAAATCTTAAAAGCAACTTTTGAATTGGCGGGGTGTTCAGTTGAATTTTCAGGCGCATACCCTGGCTGGACTCCAAATATGGAAGCGTCTATTTTGAAAGTATTGACCGATTTATACAAACAGATAAACAAATCAGAACCGCATGTTGCTGCTTGTCACGCAGGACTAGAATGTGGTATATTAGGAACTCATTATCCCGAAATGGAAATGATCAGTTTCGGACCCAACATCAAAGGGGCACACTCCCCAGATGAAAGGGTGCAAATTTCTTCAGTTCAGAAATTTTGGGTGTTTGTCAAAGCCATTCTAGAAGCCATTCCGAAAGCTTAAAAACCACTTCTTAGTCTTCTAGCATCTCAACAATAAACACCAAATCTGTATTGGGTTTTATCGGACCGCGACCATTCTCGCCATAGGCCAAGTAGGACGGCAGGTATAAAAACACTTTTTCTCCTTTAGTCATTCCGAAGACCCCTTCTTTAAATCCTGGAATCATTTGCGCATCGGCACTGTAGGACATGGGCATCGGATTGTACATTCCGCGTTGTTGTTTTTGTGCATCATAGCTGCCAAAATTTTCATCGACAGTTTTGACATTAGTACCAAATAATTTTCCATCTGAAAAATAGCCTTCGTAAAATAATTTAACCTTAGCGCCTTGATTTGGCTTTTCACCATTACCTTCTTTAATGGTATAAACCAAAAGTCCAGAATCTGTTGTAGTTGCTTTGGATTTATAATCCTCAATCAATGGTAAAATTGCTTCTGCTGCTGCTGCAATTTTCTCTTCCGCCAGTTTCTTTTTAAGTTCGGCTTCTTTTCGCATTTCTTCTGCTTTCTTTTGTCGCTTCTCTTCAAGCAGAGGCAATTCTTTTTGCCATGTTTTAGCTGCATCATAGCCATTGGCTTTCATTCCTTGACGGATGATGTTTAACGCTATAATGGTCACGTCTTCCAGCGGTTTATTATTTCCCGGGCTTACTTTTACATTAGAAATGGAATCTTGCACATTAATCCCTTTGACCACCTCCCCAAAAATGCTGTGTTTGTTGTCAAGCCAAGGCGTCGCCTTTTCCGTAATAAAAAATTGACTCCCATTGGTGGCAGGACCAGAATTTGCCATTGAAAGTATGCCGGGTTTGTCGTGTTTTAATGAGGCGTCAAATTCATCTCCAAAAGTATAGCCAGGACTTCCAGAACCGGTTCCAGTGCGATCCCCACCTTGAATCATAAATTTATCTATGACCCTGTGGAAAATCGTTCCATTGTAATAAGGAATTCCGCGAAGGGAATCTGCCAATTTCGGATGTGTTCCTTCAGCAAGGGCAACAAAATTAGCCACCGTAAGAGGTGTTTTATCGTAAAACAAAGCGACGACCATGGTGTCTTTTGAAGTGACAAATTCGGCAAACAAGCCATTGCCAAGTTCTGGGTATTCGTTTTGACAGGATAACGTACTGAGTAATAAAGAGGTGTAAATTAGGAGTGTAGTTGTTTTTGTAAGTTTTAGCATGATTTGTTTTTTGTTGTTATTTTCGATGTATGTTGCGAACAGTTACTTGGTAGATTAAAGGTGTATCAGCCCCAATCTTATCTGTATCTCCGTAGTATCCATAGGCCAATTGTGAGGGAAAAATAAAAGTTATTTTCTCTCCTTTTTTCATCAGTTTTAAACCTTCTCTCAAGCCTGCAAATATTTCCTGTTCTTCTACGTAATAGTTTTTTTCTTGTGTTTCTTTGGGACTGTAAATCCAATTTCCATTTAAATCTTTTACCCAGTAACTGTAATAGACCCGATCTCCAAATTTAGGGGTGTATTCAGATTTTATATTTTTAATATCGTATTTGTACCAAAACCCATAACTGGAGCGTATGTAATTTTCTTTTGAGTTTGAAATGAAATTTTCAATTAGGGTGTATTCTTGGTTATTAATAGCTTTATTTGTCGCTATTGAAGTGTCCAAAAAATTACCAGTTTTATATTGAATTGGTCGTCTGGCTTCGTTGGTTTGGCAAGCTATGAAAAGACTGAAAATTAGAAGGGATAACAGTTTTTTCATCATTCAAGATCAGAATTAAGGTTTACCACCAAAGCTTTAAATAAGTCAACAGTTGCTGCTAAGGAAAGATCACTTTTACCACCTGCAGCATTGACATGGCCTCCACCATTAAAGTGTTCTCTTGCGATTTGATTTACATCAATAGCTCCTTTTGATCTCAGAGAAATTTTAATAATTTCGTCAGCGCTGTTTTCAATAAAAATTGCTGCTAATTTTACGTCTTTAACAGAGAGCCCATAATTTACCAATCCTTCTGTGTCTCCTTTTTGATAATTACAAGCATCCAATTCGTCTTGAGACAGGGTGATATAGGCGGCATTAAAAGGTTTTAAAACCCTGAGATTACTAAGGGCTATTCCCACAAGTTGAATGCGCTCAAACCGATTGGCATCGTATACCCAACTATGTATTTCAGAGTGAGCAATGCCGGCTTCAATAAGATGGGCAACCACGCGATGGGTAGTGGCTGTGGTTTTAGGAAATTTAAAAGAGGCTGTATCAGTCATAATACCAGTATACAAAGCCGTCCCAATATCTTTATTCAATAATTCTAAATCGCCCAATTGTGTCATAAAATGATAAATCATTTCGGCAGTTGACCCCATATCTGTATTAGAATAGGTGTAAGCTGCATAAGATTCTGGGTGCTGGTGGTGGTCAATCATAATTTTCGGCGCTGTGTTGGCTTCCAAAACAGATTTTAAATTTCCGCAACGGTGCAAGGCATTAAAATCCAGGGTGAAAACCAAATCTGCATTTTCAAACACGTTTTGAACAAGAGCTGAATCAAACTCAAAATTGAGAACTTCTGATGTCCCAGGAAGCCATTTTAAAAAAGCAGGGTAGTCGTTAGGCACAACAATGGTTGCTGAATGCCCTTTTTGAATCAAGTAGTGGTACAAACCTAAGGATGACCCAATGGCATCTCCATCCGGATTGACATGGGGAATAATCACCACATTTTTGGGCGATTTTAAGAGAGATTTTAAGGTTTCAAAACTTAGACTTTTCATAGGCAGTAAAGATACAATTTTTCTTAATAGTCCTACAACATGATTTTCATTTCAAAATCATTACTTTTGCAGCAATTAAATGAATCACATGACAAACAATAGAACTTTTACCATGTTAAAGCCCGACTCCATAGAGAAAGGCAACATCGGACCAATTTTAGAGAAAATTACAGCTTCTGGTTTTCGCATTGTAGCGATGAAACTTACACAGTTAACCATACCGGATGCCCAAGCGTTTTACGCCGTTCACAAAGATCGTCCATTTTTTGAAGATTTGGTACACTATATGACCTCAGGCCCTATTGTGGCTGCCATTTTAGAAAAAGACAACGCAGTTGAAGATTTTAGAACCCTAATTGGTGCGACCAACCCTGCTGAAGCAGCAGAAGGTACCATTCGAAAAATGTTTGCAGAATCTATCAGCCAAAATGCAGTGCATGGAAGTGATAGTGAAGAGAACGCCAGTATCGAAAGTGCTTTTCATTTTTCTGCGCGAGAGATGTTTTAAAAAATCCAAAAAATCGCAACTAAAAACCACGCTTTTGGCGTGGTTTTTTTTAGGTCTTTAATAATTTCAAAAAACAGTAAGAAATTTGTGATCATCTCAAAATGAGTTTGCTTACCACAGTTTTTCCCAATTCTTCATTTATAAGCGCTATGATTTTTTCTTTTCCATAACTCAGTTCTTGTCGCAATACAGAAGAGGAAAGGGATACATACAGCGTGCCTTTGTGTAATTTAAGGCTATTGGTGTAGTTTTGAACGCCATTGCCCATGAGTTCTTGCCAAGCCTTTTCCACGCGCACCATATCCAGCCCTTTTTCTAATTTGCTGTTTTCTACAAAAGAGGCAAGAACATCTCCAATTTTTTGATGATCGTTGTGGCGTTTACTCATTGGCTTAAATCTAATGCTTCATAAGGTTTGTAATTGTAAACAAGTCCCGAATTACTTTTTATTACAAGTTTTTCTTTATTCGCTTCTAATACTTCTTCGCGGAAACTTGTATCGTTGTCAATATAGTTCAAAAATAAACCATTGTTTTGAATTTCTATTTTAAAATTTAAAACATCTTTAGAAGTTTGAAATGTGCCACTGAAATTGGGCTTTAATTTTTTTCGAAACCCTTTTAAATCTGCATTTATTTTAAAATAATCAATACCGCTGTTAATTTTAAAGGTTCTAAGCAGTTGATTGTCTTTGTAAACACTTTCTATTTCCCAGTAACCTTTAATGAATTCAATTTGTTTATTAGGGTTCGATTTACAACCCATTGCCAATAAAACAATAACTAGCAATGTTTTTTTCATAATTGAAAAATCTCATAAGATTCATGAACACTTTGAACCACTTTTTCAGTCCGTTCCGCATGGGTATCAGAGATGAACAATTGCCCAAAATGGGCATCGTTCACTATTTTGATGATCCGCGCCACGCGATCGGCGTCTAATTTGTCAAAAATATCGTCTAACAACAATATAGGCGTATTGCCACTTTGGGATTTAAGCACTTCAAACTGAGCTAATTTTAAAGCAATCAAAAACGATTTTTGTTGGCCTTGGCTACCAAATTTTTTAATGGGGTAGTCCCCAATATGAAATTCGATATCGTCTTTATGTATTCCAACGCTGGTATATTGCAAGGCGCGATCTTTGTTGATGCTTGTTTTTAAAAGATTTTCTAAGGGCTGTTCAGTAAGCTGGCTTTTGTATTGCAGACTGACCGCCTCATTTTGATTGCTGATGCTCTCGTACTGTTTCATAAATATAGGGGTAAAAATCTCTATAAAGGCCTGTCTTTTTAGATGAATTTGTGCGCCTGATTCACAGAGTTGATCGTTGTATATTTCTATTGTGTCAAGATCAAAAGTACGGCTGGAAGCAAAATGTTTTAACAGGGCATTGCGTTGGGCCAAAACGCGGTTGTATTGAATTAACTGTTCCAAATAACTTTTGTCACTCTGCGAAATCACCCCATCCATAAATTTTCGTCTTAAATCACTGCCTTCAGTGATTAAATCGCGGTCAGCTGGTGATATGATAACCAGCGGTAAAAATCCAATGTGGTCCCTAAAGCGTTCGTAGGCTTTGGCATTGCGTTTGATAACTTTTTTTTTGCCTTTTTTTAATGAAACAACTACTTTCTCATCTTTACCGTGTTTTAAATAACAGCCATCAACCACAAAAAATTCTGCGCCATGCTTGATGTTCTGTGAGGCAATGGGGTTGAAATAACTTTTGCCAAAAGACAGGTGGTAAATGGCGTCTAAAACATTGGTTTTTCCAATGCCGTTGGGACCGACAAAACAATTCACTTTTTGATTAAATTCGAAGGATTGTTGTTCGAAATTTTTATAATTGATAAGATTTATCGTCTTTAATAGCATTTGTAAAAGTAAAATATTTTGCATCAAACGCGATGAGCGTTCTTGGATAATTGAGTTGCAAATTATTGAAAAATAACTAATAAAGTAGTATTTTTTATGGAATAAAATTATATTTTTGCCCTTCAGAATTTGTAACATTATGGCAACGTATAAAAAACGCGGGGGTAAGCCCAAAACAAAGGTCGACATCCAACAGTCCATTGAGGACGGATCCACTACGGCTGAGGTTTTTAACACTTTAGACGAAGGTGTTTCAAAAACTGAACAATGGGTCATTGCCAAACAGAAATATATTTTCATCATCGTTGGCTTGGCCACCGTTTTGATTTTAGGCTTTTTAGGATATGACAAATACATCCAAGAACCCAACGAGCGCACTGCCATGAATGATATGTATACGGCTCAAACCTATTTTGATGAAGCCGTCTCTGCAACAGATAAAGATTCACTGTTTACACTTTCTCTTAATGGCGATGGCGCTAAATACGGCATGTTGGATATTGCAGCAACCTATGCTGGCACTAAAGCCGGGAATTTGGCCAATTACTATGCAGGGATGGCCTACATGAATATGAAAGACTATGCCAGTGCTATTGAATACTTAAATGCTTTTGACTCCACAGACGATGTCTTAGGGCCCATAGCCAAAGGCGGTATCGGAGATGCTTTTGTTCAATTAGAACAATTGGAAGATGCTTATGATTACTATGTGCAAGCGGCTCAACTTAAAACCAATAATTATACCACTCCAATTTATCTATATAAAGCCGGTGTGATTGGTCTTAAAGTTGGTAAGGCTAAAAAAGCATTGGATTATTTTGAATCTATAAAAACGGACTTCCCCGACAGTCCTGAAGCTAAAAACATTGATGTTTTTATTGGAAAAGCACAAGCTGCGATCAATTAAACCGCATGGCAACGGCTAACAAAAATTTATCTAATTACGACAAATCAGCACTTCCCAATGCCAAAGATTTTAAAATTGGCATTGTGGTTTCTCAATGGAATGAGAAGGTTACCAATGGTCTATTGAAAGGGGCTTTGGAAACGCTCGAGGACTGTGGCGTAATGCAAGGAAATATTTCAATCAAATACGTTCCTGGCAGTTTTGAATTGATTTATGGTGCCAAAGTTCTACAAGACTCTGATGTGGATGTTGTTATTACCATTGGATGTGTTATTCAAGGTGAAACAAAGCATTTTGATTATGTTTGTCAAGGGGTCACTCAAGGGATTAAAGACCTCAATGTCTTAAACGATGTCCCCGTTATATTTTGTTTATTAACTGATAACAACATGCAACAATCTTTAGATCGCAGTGGTGGTAAACTAGGAAATAAAGGGGTAGAGGCGGCCATTACTGCGCTTAAAATGGCGGCATTAAACAAAGGCCAATAAACCCTGTTTACAAATTTCTGATTGCTGGTTTTATTTCTGGTTAAATTTTAAGTATTTTTATTGCATTGCTAAGCAGTATGGGATTCCAATCGAAATTACAAACCAAATCAACCTCTCCTTTTAAATTTAAAAGGCAACGGCGTTCCTCATTTGTATCCTTGCCATTATTGTTTGTTTTGCTTCTATTAATTCTGATTGGCATTTATGTATTGTAACTTAAATTTGATTAAATAAGATGGGCTTATTTAAACTTAGAAAAAATAAAAAATTCAATTACGAACCGCGTTATTACAAGGGGAGTGGTAGTCCGTTTGAAATTAAGCATAAGTTTGAGGATGAGCGTGTTACAGTTGAAAAAGCAAATTTAAAACGAACTTTAACCAATGCTATAAATGACTTTAAAAACCGGGATCAAAAATCCACTAAAACCATTGCAATTATCGTTTTAATTTTGGTTTTTATTTTTTTGTTTATCATTGATTTTGACCTAACTATTTTTTTTAATTAATGGCGAATATCATTCAACTTCTTCCAGATCATGTGGCGAACCAAATTGCAGCCGGTGAGGTCGTTCAACGACCTGCTTCTGTAGTGAAAGAATTATTGGAAAATGCTATTGATGCCGGGGCCTCTCAAATTAAACTCATCATTAGGAATTCTGGTAAAACGCTTGTTCAAGTTATTGACAACGGTATGGGAATGGGTGTTTCGGATGCCCGACTCTGTTTTGAACGTCACGCTACTTCTAAAATAACCACTGCAGAAGATTTATTCTGTCTAAATACCAAGGGGTTTCGCGGTGAGGCTTTGGCCAGTATTGCGGCCATCGCCCATGTCGAATTAAAAACCAAATTAAGGGGCGAATCTTTGGGTACTGCGGTTAAAATTGAAGGCAGTAAGCTAAAGTCTCAGGACGTGGTTTCTATTTCTGAAGGGACCTCAGTAGCGGTTAAAAATTTATTCTTTAACATTCCCGCAAGGCGAAATTTTCTAAAGTCCGATCCTGTGGAGTTGAGGCACATTATGGATGAATTTCACAGGCTAGCCATGGCCCATCCGCAAATCAATTTTTCCATGCATCACAACGACAATGATCTTTTTGATTTGAGATCAGAACCGTTTCGACAACGCATCATTCATATTTTTGGTGCTAAAATGAATGAAAAATTGGTGCCAGTGCAAGAGGACACCGAATTGCTGAAGATTTCTGGTTTTGTTGGAAAACCCGAATTTGCTAAAAAATCAAGAGGCGAACAGTTTTTCTTTGTCAACCATCGTTTTATTAAAAGTCCGTATTTAAACCACGCCATTTCATCTGCTTTTGAAGGCTTGCTACTCCCAAATAAATACCCGAGTTATTTTCTTAATCTTGAAGTAGATCCCAAAAGTATTGACATCAATATTCATCCTACCAAAACAGAAATTAAATTTGATGATGAACCCACTTTGTACGCCTTACTGAGAGCCACTGTAAAACACAGTCTAGGACAGTTTAGCATTGCACCCGCTTTGGATTTTGAAAGAGATCCGTCTATGGATACGCCTTATGAGCAAGACATGAACAAAGTTTCTTCACCAAAAGTAGAAGTAGATCCTTCTTTCAACCCTTTTAGAACTCAAACAAAAGCAGCTGCTAAAAGCAATGTTTCTGATTGGGAAGGGCTATATGTGGGACTCGAATCAAAATCTAACTCTGATTTCAACCCCATTAGTGAAGATCAATTTGAATCAGATGCGCTGCAATCCAGTATTTTTGAAAAAGCGTCTATTAAAAGTACCCAAAGCACTTTTCAACTTCAAAATAAATACATTGTAGGCACCATAAAATCGGGACTTGTTGTTATTGATCAAAACCGAGCGCACGAACGCATTTTATACGAAGATTATCTCCAACAGATTACCTTAAAAGACCCGGTGAGTCAACAATTGTTGTTTCCTTTGCGATTGGAGTTTTCAACCCAGGAATTGGCGGTTGTAAAAAACATAGAGCCGCAACTTGTTCAAGCGGGATTCAAGTTTTCTTCTTTTGATTCGGAGGCCTTGGAACTTACGGCATTGCCTGTGGGCGTTCAAGACACATTTATTTCAAAGATTTTTGATCAATTGATTAGCGATGTTCAGAACGAAGTTCCAGATTTTAATTTTAGTCAAAGTGACTTATTGGCTAAATCTATCGCGAAAAGTCTAGCTACGAAAAATGGTAAAAAACTAAGTATACAAGAACAAGAATTTATTATCAACGCGCTTTTTGCATGTAAAGAGCCCACTGTCACCCCCTACAATAAAACCATTTTTATTACTCTTGATGGTTCTTATTTAGACTCCAAATTTAATTGATATGATGCGAATAACTCCTGCTGTTAAACACCTTTTAATCCTAAATGTTATCATTTTTGTTGGTACCGCTTTTTCGGGAAATAAGTATTTTTTTGACGGAATTTTAGCGCTTTATTATCCCATGAGTGGTGCTTTTGAGTTTTGGCAAATTGGCACCCATATGTTTATGCACGGTAATTTAACACATCTTCTTTTCAATATGTTTGCTTTGTGGATGTTTGGGACTGCGGTTGAACAACAGTTTGGACTTCGTAAATTTTTAATTTTTTATTTGAGTTGCGGTTTAGGTGCAGCTGCCTTGACCTTTTTGGTATACTTTATCCAGATTTTTCCACTGATTGGTGACTTGGAATCCAATGGCTTTTCTTACGATTTGATTCAAGAGCTTACAGCACTGAATATTTTAGAAGGAAATATGTTTAAAGGAGAACTTTTGGCAAATAAAATGCAAGTTGTATTGGAGTCTAATGGGATGTCTTTAAGTCAAGTAGATAACACATCTTTTAAAGCACTTTTTGATCTGAATGTTAAAAGCAATGGCGCCATGGTAGGGGCTTCAGGTGCTATTATGGGCATTTTAGTGGCCTTTGGCATGTTGAATCCCAATACCGAATTGATGCTAATTTTCTTACCAATCCCAATTAAAGCCAAATACTTCATCCCTGGAATCATTGTATTAGATTTGATCTCAGCTACAACCGGTGTATCTTTCTTTAGCCCAAGTAATACGGCTTATATTGCTCACATTGGAGGCGCTGTCACAGGTTTTCTAATCATGTATTTTTGGAAAAAAAATCAATTTAATAAATACCGCTGGAATTAAATGACAACGCTTTACCAAGATCTTAAAGATAAATTAGCACGGCTTCACGTTCTAGAACAAATGATTGTGATCAACGCTCTGGTATTCCTTATCACCGGATTGTTAAGTTTGGTCATAAGCAATGGCCGCTTCTATGTTTTAGATTTCTTGTCCCTTTCAAATGATATTTGGGAGGTATTTTTAAATCCATGGACAATTATAACTTATGGCTTCTTGCACTACAGCCTTACTCATTTATTTTTTAATATGCTGGTCTTGTATATCTTGGCCAGAACTTTCGCAAACCTATACCGTCCTAGAATGGCCCTTAAGATTTATATATTGGGAATTATTTCTGGTGCTGTTTTCTTTTCACTAGCTACAAGTCTATTTCCAGGCATTTTAAACATCAATGGTCCTTTGGTAGGTGCTTCAGCAGGAGTGCGCGCTTGCATTATTTTTTTATGTGTTTATATGCCGGATAAATTGGTAGGCTTTTTCACCCTCCGCTTTAAACTTAAGTATTTGGGCATTGCCATGGTTATTTTGGATTTACCAGGGTTACTTTCTACCAATTCTGGTGGAACAGTCGCCCATATTGGAGGCTATGCTATGGGATTTTATTTTGCTTATCAATTGCAAAAAGGACGTGAAATTGGTCAATTTTTAGATAATATTTTAGATTATTTATCCAATAAAAAACGCCCATTCAAATCAATCTACAGAAAAAAAACTAAAAAAGACACACCAAAACCAAAGAAAGACCAGAATGCTTTTACCCACCAAAAACAAATAGATTTAATTTTAGATAAGATTGGTAAGAGTGGTTATGAAAGTTTGTCTCAAGAAGAGAAGGACTTTCTTTTTAGGGCTGGGAAAAAATAAACCCTTGAAACGTTTAAACTTTTTTGATAAACTTGTCTTTCTGCTTAATTCATTAGCAGCAACCCTACTTTTACTGTCTTATATTTTACCATTCCTACCCCCAAAGTCTTTTTCTGTATTGGCAGTATTGAGTCTAGCGGTCCCTTTTCTACTGTTGTTAAATTTGATATTTTTAATCTATTGGCTGGCACAATTAAAGCGACAATTCATTTTATCTTTTTTTGTAATGGCCCTGGGCTATACGCATATAAAATCTTCTTTTAATTTCAATTCTAACGATAATTCTAATGAAAAGGGCATCGAAATAATGAGTTATAATGTCCATTTATTAAACTTGTATAAATGGATCGACGCGGACGACATTCCAGAAAAAATTCATAATTTTATCATAAATCAAAGTCCTTCAATCGTGTGTATTCAAGAATATGAAAGCGGCATTGCAACAGATTTAAACTATCCTTATGTTTTTAGACCTCAATCCAACTCAAAATCCGAGCTTGTCATCTTTTCAAAGTATGAATTTGTGAATTCAGGGGTTATCAACTTTCCAAGTTCAGCTAACCGCGCTGTTTTTATAGATGTCAAAATAAAATCAGATACCCTTCGTATCTACAACTTACATTTACAGTCTACAGGGATTAATACAGATGTTAGAACGCTGGACTCACATCAATCTGACCGTATGTTCAATCAATTGAGTTCTACTTTTACAGCCCAACAGGTACAAGCAGAGCTCCTAGCCAATCATATGCACAAATCACCTCATAAAATCGTTTTATGCGGGGATTTCAATAATACCGCCCACTCCTATGTTTACAAGCTTTTAAAATCAAATTTAGAAGATACCTATGAAGTTGCTGGCAGTGGCTTTGGTGTTACCTACAATTTTGATTACTTCCCTTTGCGTATAGATTTTATTTTAGCAGATCCCAGTATTGAGGTCTTAAACTTCAAAAATTACGCAGTTGAGTTTTCTGATCATTACCCAATATGTGCCACTTTAAAAATTAAGTAAGCCGCCTTGATGCTTTTCAATATTGATTTGGATTGGTGGGTGGGTTTTTAAATAATTCAGCGTTTCAGGACCCATATTAAAAAGTAGATCTAATATACTGAGGTTCGAAATGTACCCATGTTTTGCTTGGAATACTTGTATGTAGGGTTTGGTTTGAATGGTCACTGTTTTCCGCGCATTGATCAAAAAGCGAAAGTCATTTTCAGTTGATTCTTTCTTAAACACTTTAGAAGTCGTATAATTAAAATCAAATTCAAGACAGTGGTTAATGGCATTAATACATTCCAAAACAAAGGGCAACAATAAGTTGTCCTCTTTTTGAAATAAAGGTCTTAATTCATCTTCGTAAAATTCAAAAAATGGTGAGGTTTTATAGGCACTTTCTATAGATTTCCATTGTACATTTTTCCATGGTGTTGAGTTGTCTATTAAAATATCTTGTGTTTTTTGGCGCTTATTCTGGGTGTAATGAACGGGGATATGGAGTCCCATTTTCCCATTAGCACCGTAAATATAACTACGGTTTCTATAGGTCTGTTTCTGATAATTATCATTGACCTCAAAGCAAAGGTCTTTGTGCTGTGTTAAGATTAAATAGCTAGCAATGTTTGGAAAATAGGAGGGATATAGCAGACACATTCTTAAAAATTAAGCCACTTTTTGTCTTCTTTTACGCCATTTTCTAAAGCCGTAGTTGGCCAATAGAAAAAATAAAAAATATTTTAAGTAAGATCGTCTTGGTCCATCAGGATGTACTGTGGTAAAGACACGGTCCCAACGAATTTTGTTGAGGCCTTTCCCGTGGGTATTCCAGCTCATCCAGATAAAGACAGGTTTTCCAACAATGTGATTTTCAGGAACAAATCCCCAACGCCTGGCATCAATTGAATTGTTTCTGTTGTCTCCCATCATCCAATAATAATTTTGTTTGCATGTATATGTGGTAGCAACTTTTCCATTGATGTAAACTTGATTGCCTTTGGCATACACCTTATTGCCTTCGTATTCTGAAATCAGACGTTTGTACAAAGGGAGATTGCTGGTGTTGATTTCAATAGTGGCTCCTTTTTTTGGAATATAAATAGGTCCAAAATACGCCATATTCCAAGGGTACTCAGCATCTTGAGGAAACATATCTTGGTCGGCATAATCTTCAGGAAGGGTCATTTTCTGGATGCTTGCTACGCTGGGGTGGTTTTTAAATGCTTTCGCGGCTTCATCTGTAGCGGCAAACAGTTTAAAAGCTGTATTTGACTTTTGAATTCCGTCTGTAATGTCATAATAAGTTTTTAACCGGTTTTCAATATTTCGACTGAAACTTTTGCCTGGTTTGATACGTCCTTCATAGCTGAACTGAAGTTTTGCCCGGTAAGGAAGTACATTCTTTTTACCGTTGATAAAAACAAATCCATCGCGAATTTCAAGGGAATCTCCTGGGATGCCCACACAACGTTTTACTAGATTGGTTTTCTTATCTATAGGCTTGTAATAATTGCGATCTGGAGTAAAATCATTCATATCCAAAAGCGTGTCAGCTGGTTGGTTAAACACTACAATCTCATTGCGTTTTACGTTTTCCCATCCAGGAATTCTTAAAAAAGGAAGTTGGAATTTATTCAGCCAAGATGTTTCCTTTTCTTCTATTCTATCGTTAAATAAATAAGATTTCTTTTTGGTTAATGGAATGGTATCATGAACCATTGGAAGGCTAAGGGTTGTCATTGGAACCCTGGCACCGTAATGTAATTTACTAACGATTAAAAAATCTCCTACTAGAAGTGATTTTTCTAAAGAAGAAGAGGGGATTACAAAGGGCTGCATCATGTAAATATGAACTGTACTGGCTACGACTATGGCAAATAAAATGGAATTTACAAATTGACCTGCTGCCGATTTTGGTTCTGGTGAGCGGTTTTTAATATGTTGTAAATCAACAAAATAGTTTAAATAATAATTATAAAAACCCAATGTGCAGACCGCTAAAATGGTATCTTTCGTTTTATTTTTCCCAAAACTTCGGGCTGTTTCAACCCATATCACAGGAAACATAACACAATTGATAACTGGAAGGAAAATAAAAAAGACCCAATACCAGGGCCTGTTCATGATTTTGAACAAAACAAGCGCATTGTAAATTGGAACAAAAGCAGCCCATGGTTTTTGTCCCGCTTGTTTATAAATTTTCCAAGTTCCAAGACCGTGTATCAATTGAATTAAAAGGCCAAAATAAAACCATTCAGCTAAAGTCATAATCTATTTTTTTTATTGGATGTTCAAATTCAAATTTCGTTACAAATTATTTAATATTCAAAACATCTTTCATAGAAAACACCCCTGTTTTACCTAACAACCATTCGGCTGCTATCACAGCGCCTAACCCAAACCCTTCTCGATTTTTTGCAATGTGTTTAATTTCAATGCTGTCAATTTTTGAATCGTAGGAAACAGAATGTGTGCCTGGAATATTTTCAATGCGTTTGGCTTCGATACAAATTTGTTTGGGATCTAAAGATTGTCCCAGGGACCAGCCTGTATATTCGTTCTCTTTAATAGCATCTTCTGCTAAAGTTATTGAGGTTCCAGAGGGGGCATCCTGTTTTTGAGTGTGGTGAATTTCTTCTATGCCCATGCTGTATTCACCATATGGTTTCATCACTTGCGCTAATTTCCGATTTAATTCAAAAAAGAGGTTCATGCCCAAACTAAAATTGGAGGCATATAAAAAAGCGCCATTTTTGGTGTGGCATAAGGATTTAATGGATTCAAAAGCTTCCAACCATCCTGTGGTTCCACAAACCACCGGGATCTGGCAGTTAATTGCTTTGGTTATGTTAGAAACTGCTGCGGTTGGTGTACTAAAGTCAATGGCTACATCGGCTATTTTTAAATTATAGCTAGCGTCCCCTTGTTCTATTTTTAATACAATCTCATGACCTCTTTCAATTGCAATTTTCTCGATGACTTTCCCCATTTTTCCATAGCCAAACAATGCAATTTTCATATCTTAAAGTTTTAAGTTTAATGAAAGCCCAATTTGCGCGATGTAATTGGGGTTGTTAAAGTCGATAAAGGGCTTAAATGATAAGTTTTCGTCCATGTTGTATTGAAGTAAATGCGCATCTACATTGGCATCAATAATGTTCAGCACATACAAGCCTACAGCCACAAGCATAGACATTTCTTTATTGCGTTTTAAGGTGCGTTGCGCTCTAATGAGCGCATCTTCAGAAATAAATGGGCCTTCACCAGGGCCATAGAATTCGTCATCTGTAAAGCCTGCTAAACGTCTTTTGTAAGCATTGCGGTAACGGTCATAAATTTTATCATTGTCAAAATAAAAATAAAGTGCTGTGCCAATCGCCCCGTAAACAATAGGTATTTTCCAATATTTTTTATTGTATGCTTGTCCTAAGCCAGGTAGAGCAGCCGAATAAAAAGCAGCCTTTGCAGGTCGCAATGGATTCATTTTATCAGGTTTTGTTATTGCTTCAATGACAAGTGCATCATCGTTCTCAATGGGCTTGTTTTGTGATTGGGTCAAAAAACAGCTCACAATGCAAAAAGTCGTAATCAGAAATTTATTGATTTCCATCCAAAAGTTTTAAGATGCGTTTGTAGTCTTCTTTAGAATGGAAGGGTATAGAAATGGTTCCTTTATTCCTTTTCCCCATTTTTATCGAAACATTTTGACCAAAAAAATTAGAAATCTTATTCAAACCTTTTTTAGCAAAGTTGGGAAGTTCGACTGTTTTTTTGCTGGGTTTTGATTCTGGGTTGCTGTATTCATTCACCAAGGCTTCTGTAGCTCTCACCGACAATTTTTTGGATATAACACGTTCATATATTGCCAGTTGATCTTGGAGTTTGCGGATGTTTACCATTGCACGGCCATGTCCCATCCCAATAAACCCATCTCGCATGCCTGTTTGGATGATAGGGTCTAGTTTTAAAAGCCTTAGATAGTTGGCAATTGTAGATCGTTTTTTTCCAACGCGTTGGCTCATTTGATCTTGTGTTAGCTTTACTTCATCCATCAACCTTTGGTAGCTCATCGCAATTTCTATGGGGTCTAAATCTTGACGCTGAATGTTTTCTACCAATGCCATTTCGAGTGCTTCTTGGTCGTTGGCAAGGCGAATATAGGCAGGTATTGTTTTTAAACCCAACATTTTAGACGCACGAAAGCGACGTTCCCCAGATAACAATTGAAAGGCATTTGCCCCCAATTTTCTTAAAGTGATTGGTTGTATGATCCCCAGTTCTTTGATGGAGCCCGCGAGTTGAAGCAATGAATCTTCTTTAAATTTTGATCTAGGTTGAAATGGATTGACTTCAATGTGTTCAAGAGGGATGTCCAATATGGAACCCAAAGCTAATTTGGCAGTTTTGGCATTCATCTTATT
>NZDM01000105.1 GCA_002690085.1 Flavobacteriaceae bacterium | reverse complement strand
TGTTATCAATGTTAAAACAATTATTGGCTTGGTTGAATAAAATGCTAAAAACTCTGATGCTTCCTGAGGATTTGAATCAAAAAATACAAAAATTGTAGAGGGACTGAAATAGGTTTTATAAATTAAAAAATAAACCGTTTCTGTGTATGTACAAAAGGTGAAAAATAAAAATAAAATGTAATTTGATATCCGCTTAAAAGTTGATTTTTTTAAAAATGAAATAACCATTACAATAAGAATCCCAAAGAGGACACTTTCTATAAAATTACAAACCAAAGACCAATTCAGTTCTGTAGAAATCAATACCGCAGCAAAGCTTGGTATCAATACAATGAAATACAGCGAAAAAAGTTTTGCAAAGTGGTTTAATTGTGATGAAACGAACAATGCCATAAAGTTTATTATTTACGGAACTTAAAGTAATGAAAAATAGCTATAAATACCATGATCAAATAACAAAAATAACGCAACAAGTTAGCAATAACGACCCCTTCTGTACCGAAATCTGAAATGAATACTTTTGCAAAAATAAAATAGAGTACTAAAGAAAATAGCTCTGTCAATATAAAATAACCAAAGGCGTTCTTTGAAATAAAATAATAGGCCAAAACAACCGCCAAAAACTTCGTGAAGTCGGCTAATAACTGCCATTTAAAAAGTGGAACCATTGACAAAAATGCATCTGTGTATATAATTTCGATAATTTGATTTTTACATAAATAAACCGAAAGCATTCCCACAAAAACCAAAGGGAGTAGTGACTTAAATATTTTCTTAACTTGTTTCTTAAACGGAGCAAGTGAATTAATTTTTGCATAATTCGGTAAGATGTATATTGGAAAAATCAGTACTAAAAATTGCATGTAAATTTTAGAAATTGAGGACATTGCAGTCCAAACTCCTGCTTCATTTTCACTGACACGATCCGAAATTAGTGTTCGAAGTTCAATTTCAATAAAATTTAAAAAAACAGTGCCAACAAAAGACATTAATGCAAATCCAAGAAGGGCTTTCAAAAGCGGGGTTTTGAAAGACAATTTTTTAAAAATAATGTAGTCTTTCAGCGTATTTCCAAAAATAAAGATAAGCACTAAAAACTGAACAATGGGGGTGACAGCAATCGCTAAAAGGACGCCTTCAATATTGTTATAATATAAGCTGACCAAAAGCAATAATGAGGCTAATGTGTACCAAATAATTTCAATCTTTGCATGTATTTTGTAGGCTGAAATTCCATTTATAACACCATTAAAAATACGGTTCATTGCAATAAAAGGGGCTGCAACTGCCAAGATTTTAAATACAGCGCTGTAGGCTTCTGTGAAAAACAACCATTGAGAGAGCATGTCAGCACCAAAAAACATAAAAAGGGAAAGCGTGAAGGTGGCAATGCTCGACAACACAAATACTGTAGAAAATAATTTCAGGAGCCCCTCCTGGTTGTTTTTGTATTCAGATACATATTTTACAACCCCATTAAAAACGCCTAAGGAAGAAACACTCATTAAAATATTAGAGATATTTCGAATCTGACCTACCTTGGCAATGCCCGCTTGTCCTGTGTAAGACGCTAAAAGATTTTGTACCAATAGAGAAATTAAAAGACGTGTACCAACAACCAAAGAATTTAAAGAGGTGATTTTTAAAATTAAATTATTGTTAAGAATGGAAGGTAGTTTCACGTATTCAAATTGGCCTTATGCTATTATATAGCATATAAACGCCTGGCATTCAAAATTGTTGTCTATATTTTACTATTTTTTTTAAAGCATAAATAATAAATATTAATACTGAAAATAGCCGCATTTGAAATGATAATAGGCCAGGCTTTTGAAAGAAGAATTCCATACAAAACAAACAACACACAAGCGACTGAATTGACAAGTCTCAATGCCCTCAAATGTTTCATGGTAAAAGAAGCCAACAATACTGCGGTTGCAATGTAACCGATACATTCTGTTATGCTGATGTTCAAAAAAATCATTTAAAAGGCTTTATTTCGTTTTCTGTCGACTTCTTTTAAATAAATCTTTCGCAACCTTAGACTATTGGGCGTGACTTCAACATATTCATCTTTTTGAATGTACTCTAAAGCTTCCTCCAAAGAAAATTTGATAGCGGGTACAATTCTGGCCTTATCATCGGCACCTGCACTTCTAACGTTGGTTAGTTTCTTTGTTTTGGTAACATTAACAACAATGTCATCTCCTCTAGAGTTTTCTCCGATCACTTGTCCTTCGTAAATAGTTTCTCCTGGATCAATAAAAAATTTACCGCGGTCTTGTAATTTATCGATAGAATAAGGAATTGCAGTACCGTTTTCCATGGATACCAACGATCCATTTTGTCGTTCAGGAATACCCCCTTTAATAGGCTGATATTCAGTAAATCTATGCGACATAATAGCCTCACCAGCCGTTGCTGTAAGCAATTGATTTCTAAGACCGATAATACCTCTTGATGGAATCATAAATTGACAAACCATTCTTTGTCCTTTAACTTCCATGCTTAAAATCGCTCCTTTTCGCATGGTGACCATTTCTACAGCTTTTCCAGATATATTTTCTGGGAGATCGATCGTCATTTCTTCTACGGGTTCACATTTGACGCCATCAATTGTTTTGATTATGACTTGTGGTTGGCCAATTTGAAGTTCGTAACCCTCTCTTCTCATAGTTTCAATGAGAACAGACAAATGCAATACACCACGTCCAAATACCATAAACTTATCGGCGCTGTCCGTAGGATTTACACGCAATGCCAAGTTTTTTTCAAGCTCTTTTTCTAAGCGCTCTTTGAGATGACGAGAAGTCACAAATTTTCCTTCTTTTCCAAAAAATGGAGAATCATTAATGGTGAAAAGCATGCTCATAGTAGGCTCATCAATGGCGATTGTTTCAAGAGCTTCAGGATTATCAACGTCGGCAATGGTGTCCCCAATTTCAAATCCATCCAATCCAACCAGCGCACAAATTTCACCAGCCATAATTTTTGAAACTTTCTTTCTTCCCAAACCTTCAAAAATATGAAGCTCTTTAATTTTAGACTTTAAAATAGAACCATCTCTTTTGACCAAGGCTACCGACTGATTGTTATCTAAACTACCTCGTTGTAATCGACCAATAGCAATGCGGCCTGTAAATGACGAATAATCCAAAGAAGTAATTAACATTTGGGTGGTGCCTTCTTCAATTTTTGGGGAGGGAATGTGGTCAATTACCATGTCTAAAAGTGGTGCAATGGAATCGGTTTTGTCAGTCCAATCTTCACTCATCCAATTGAATTTAGCAGAGCCGTAAACCGTAGGAAAATCCAATTGCCATTCTTCAGCGCCCAATTCAAACATCAGATCAAAAACAGCTTCGTTCACCTCTTCGGGTGTACAATTTTCTTTATCAACTTTATTAATTACCACGCAAGGCTTAAGTCCTAAATTGATGGCTTTTTGCAGCACAAATCGGGTTTGTGGCATGGGCCCCTCAAAAGCGTCCACTAATAACAATACACCATCAGCCATATTGAGAACACGTTCTACCTCACCACCAAAATCTGCGTGGCCAGGAGTATCGATGATGTTAATTTTCGTGTCTTTATAAACTACAGAAACATTTTTTGAAGTAATGGTAATTCCGCGCTCGCGTTCCAAATCATTATTATCTAAAATTAGATTTCCCTTATTTTCGTTTTCACGGAACAACTGGCAGTGATATAAAATTTTATCAACTAGGGTTGTTTTTCCGTGATCGACATGGGCAATAATGGCAATATTTTTAATAGGATTCATCAAACGCTATTTTTAATCGGCAAATGTACATTTAATTTTAAGACTTTTGGGGTTTATTCTGATAACCTTAACGCTCAAATTTGCTTATATTTGTTATCAATAAACTGATGTAACAATGCAACTTCAAGATATTCCAAGACTAAAGCATGTCAATTCCGGACAATTTTTTTTAATTGCAGGCCCTTGTGCCATTGAAAGCGAATCCATGGGGCTGAAGATTGCAGAACGTGTTTGTGAAATCTCAAATAAACTTGAGATACCCTATTTATTTAAAGGAAGTTTCAAAAAAGCCAATCGCAGTCGTCTCGACAGTTTTACAGGGATTGGCGATGAAAAAGCACTCAAGATTTTGCGTAAAGTTGGGGAAACTTTTGACATTCCTACCGTTACTGATATCCATGAAGTAAGCAATGCCACCATGGCAGCAGCTTATGTAGATGTTCTTCAAATTCCGGCATTTCTCGTGCGTCAAACGGACCTTGTTGTTGCCGCAGCGAAAACTGGAAAAGTAGTCAATCTTAAAAAAGGCCAGTTCATGAGCCCTGAAGCTATGAAAAACGCCGTTTTAAAAGTGAAAAATGCAGGAAATGAAAATGTCTGGATTACAGATCGTGGTAGCATGTTCGGTTACCATGATATGGTCGTTGATTTTAGGGGCATTCCAACCATGCGGGAATTTGCACCTACTGTTTTAGATGTTACCCATTCTTTGCAACAGCCAAATCAAAATAGCGGTATTACTGGGGGTCGCCCAGAAATGATAGAAACCATTGCCAGAGCTGGAGTCGTCAACAATATTGATGGCTTATTTATAGAAACACACTTTGATCCCGCGAACGCCAAAAGTGATGGTGCAAATATGTTGCATCTAAATCGACTTGAACCACTTTTAAAAAACTTGGCTGTCATCAGAAAAATAGTCAATAGTCTTTAATATCTGGCGGGTTTTTTTATCAGCATAATTTTAAATCGCTGTTTATTGGAAATAAAATGCCTCAGGACTTACTGGCAAATGCCTTCACATCCACATCAGTAATCTCATCTGAGCCAAGAATAATAAGTCGTTCAACGACATTACGAAGTTCTCTTACATTCCCAGTCCAATCGTAGCTTTTTAAAAGAGTAATGGCCTTTTTCGAAAATTCTTTTGGTGCAGTTCCTTGTTCGTTGGCAATTTTAGTACTAAAGAAATCAATGAGCAGTGGTATGTCATCACGACGGTTGTTAAGCGCCGGGACCTCAATAAGTATCACAGCTAAACGGTGGAATAAATCTTCACGAAATCGTCCTTCTGCTATTTCTTTTTTTAAATCTTTATTGGTGGCAGCGACCACACGGACATCTACCTTTATATTTCTATCGCTACCCACACGTTGAATTCTGTTTTCTTGCAAAGCACGCAATACTTTGGCTTGCGCAGAGAGACTCATATCTCCTATTTCATCTAAAAACAACAAACCGCCGTGTGCGGTTTCAAACTTCCCAGCCCGGTCTTTATTGGCACTTGTAAAGGCGCCCTTCACATGTCCAAACAATTCACTCTCAATAAGTTCACTGGGTATTGCAGCACAATTAACTTCAATCATAGGGCCTTTGTTTCGGTCACTTTTTTGGTGAAGCCAATGGGCCACAAGTTCTTTTCCTGTACCATTGGGTCCTGTGATCAATACTCGCGCATCTGTTGGAGCCACTTTATCAATTATAGATTTTATGTTATGGAGTTCTTCACTGTCTCCGACCATCTCATATTTCTGACTGATGCGCCGCTTGAGGTGTTTATTCTCGACAACTAGTTTTTTACGATCTAAGGCATTTCTAACAGTATTTAAAAGTCTGTTCAAGTCTGGAGGCTTTGAAATGTAATCAAACGCACCAAGCCGCATGGTATTTACCGCAGTGTCAAGATCGCCGTGACCCGAAATCATTACAATTGGGACTTCTGGCTTGAGTTTTTTTGCGGCTTGTAAAACTTCAACACCGTCCATTTTTGGCATTTTAATATCGCATAAAATCAAATCAAAATCTTCTTTTTTAATCAATTCAGTACCTGACAGTCCATCCACAGCTTCAAAAACTTTATACAAACTATTTTCTTCGGATAAAATCTTTACCAAAACGCGACGGATGGCTTCTTCATCTTCTATGATTAATATTTTTGACATTTAATTCATTGCTTTTAATGAAGGGTTAATATTTCAACCATTTGATCAATTCTTTATAGCTCGGCTTCTTACCATACATTAAAATTCCAACCCGATAAATTTTTGCAGCAATCCAAACGGTGAACACAAAAGTAACAACTAAAATAAAAAGAGACAACAATTGTTCCCACAGTGGAACTCCAAATGGGATCCGCATGAGCATAACAACTGGAGATGTGAATGGAACATGTGAGAAAATTGTGGATATACTGCCATGGGGATCTTCTAAAACTGTAAAGAATCCGATGTAAAAAGAAAAAATCAAAGGCATGATAATGGGAATCATAAATTGTTGGGTGTCCGTCTCGTTATCCACAGCCGCCCCAATTGCTGCATAAAGGGAGCTGTAAAGTAAATATCCTCCAGTGAAAAACAATACAAAAGCAATGATGAGATTCCACAGTGGAAGTGCTCTAAAATCGTTGATGTAGCCTTGCAATTCAGAATTTACAGCGGGGTTGTTCATGGCCTCTGTCACGATTTCTTGCTGAGATGTTGCGCTTAAATCTACACCAAAAATTAAAGAAGATGCGAGCATTAAAACGCCTATCATCACAATCCATATGGCGAATTGAGTAATGCCCGCTAAGGAAGTCCCAAATATCTTTCCTAGCATCAACTGGATCGGTTTCACAGAAGATATAATGACCTCTATAATGCGACTCGTTTTTTCTTCAATCACACTGCGCATTATTAAATTGCCATAGATTATGATAAACATAAACAACAAATAGCCGGCAAAACCACCGAAAGCCAGTTTCATAAAACTTCCAGCTTTAGAGGTTTTTACACCCTCGTAACTTTCTTGACCTAAATTCACATTGGTATTTGCAGCTTTAATTTTGGCCAAATCAACGCCAGATTTTTCAAGTTTTAGTTCTTTTATCCTGTTTTCAATTTTTGATTCTAAATTTGTAATAAAGGTGAGAGAGGGTGCATCTTCTGATAAAAACTTAATCTTCTCTGAAACTGAATCAATTGGCAGGTTAGGAATATATAAAAGACCATAAGAACTGGCTTGATTGCTTAAGCTTTTAGCAGATTCTAAATCAACTCCATCAAGGTAATGGTATTTGGTATACTCCGTTGAAATAAGAGTTTCTTTAAAAAATTCAGATTCATCCAGTACAGAGATTGTTCTTATTGTCTCATTATTGACTGTAGTCAAATAGGTAACCAAGCTGATAAATCCAACCATAATTAGCGGGCTCAAAAAGGTCATTAACAAGAAAGATTTGTTTTTAACCTTTGCCAGATACTCTCTTTTAATAATTAATGGCAGATGGTTCATAATCCGTTGTTTTTTACAGTTTGAATAAATATTTCGCTGGCATTAGGAATGAGTTCCTTGTAATGGTTTACAGAAGCATTCTGGCTTAAAAATGCTAGAAGATCGTCAGAGCTGTCATTGGGGGTAAGTTTGATATTCAATTTTAAATCGTCTTCCAACGACTTGAAATCTGCAGATGCTATGTCAAAACGCTCCGCAATTGTATGCTTTAATGCTGTTTTGTGATTTGTTGATAAACCAACTTCAAAAGTATTTGTTTTGTACTGGCGCTTGATGTCTACGAGTTTGCCATCTAATATTTTTTTCGATTCGTGAATCAAAGCAATATGATCACAAAGTTCCTCTACTGATTCCATTCGGTGGGTAGAAAAAATTACCGTAGCCCCTTCTAATCTAAGTTGTAAAATTTCGTCTTTTATAATATTGGCATTAATGGGGTCAAATCCCGAAAAAGGTTCGTCAAAAATTAACAACTTGGGCTGGTGCAATACGGTCACTACAAATTGAATTTTTTGAGCCATCCCCTTAGAAAGTTCTTGGATTTTTTTATCCCACCAGTGTGAAATTCCTAATTTTTCAAACCAGTAAACCAAT
>NZDM01000104.1 GCA_002690085.1 Flavobacteriaceae bacterium | reverse complement strand
TCATCTTCGATAATCCAAGAATGGTAGCGTCCCACTTGAATCTCGGGGCCTAAGTCTTTAAATAATAATTCCTTTTTTGAATTAACTCTCACCTTTGTTTGAATCCCGTGGTAAACTGTGCTCAAATTTTTAAGTTTTGCACCAAAGACCTCTCCAATGGCTTGCATGCCCAAACAAATACCTAAAATACTTTTGGTTTTGGCATATTTTTTAATTAAGGATTTAAGCGATCCTGCTTCATCTGGAATTCCAGGGCCTGGTGACAATACAATTTTATCAAAAGCTGCCACAGCTTCTAATTCAATTTGATCATTTCTTGCAACTGTGACCTTGCAATCTAAATCTTCCAAATAATGAACTAGATTATAAGTGAAGCTGTCGTAATTATCTATTACTAAAATATGTTTTATTTTAAATTTTTTCTGCACATTTGATAGCTTTGTTAAGCACTCCTAATCTATTGCATATTTTTTGTAATTCATTTTTAGCTGTTGATTTTAAGACAATGCCTAAGCCGTCCTGCGCGATTTTTAAATAAATGATTGTTGTTGAAAGTGTATCTATCAATCTTTTTAAAATTCAAGTTTAACCCTCAAATCAAATTCATCATAAATCGCTTTGTCTTTGAGAACATTACCCAAGCTAGCAGATTTATAAGTAATATTGAATTTGGTGCGATCAATTTTTAAATTAGCCGTGGCCAAATTTTCAGAAACCGCCATATTAAATGAAATTTCCTTAGTGATTCCTTTGATAGTTAAATCTGCTATTATCAAATAACTATTGCCATTAGGTTTAACATCCTTAAAAGTCATGGCAGCTGTTTTGTGTTTGTCAACATCAAAAAAATGTTCATTTTTCAGATGTCCATCTAAACGGTTCTTGGCGCCACCTTGAAGGTCTGTTGTGTTAATAGTAGTCATATCAATGATAAAATTTCCTCCTGTAAGTGTTTCATCTTCAAAAAGGAGTACGCCTTCTTTGAGCGTGATAGTCCCTTCGTGTTGCCCTGTAACTTTATACCCTGTCCAAATTACAACGCTGGTTTCGACATTTACTTTTTTTGAGATTTTTTGTGTAAATCCGAAAAATGTCAAGGCTAATACCGATATAATAAATAATTTGATAGATTTCATATATGTTTATTTTGTTTACAAAGTTCTAAATATAGATTCAAAAATTGTAATTTTGAAACTAAACTTTTGTTAAAATTTAAGTAAAAAAAGTTCCAATGAAAAATCTATCACAAAAAGAATGGGTAGTGGCTTTGTCACAGCAGCAAAAGGCTAAGATTTTGGATGTGCGAACCTCACCTGAAGTCGAAGAAGGCAAAATTCCTGAAGCCATAAACTTAGATATTTTAAATCCTCAAGAATTCATGGATGGGATTGAACAATTAGACAAATCATTTCACTATTTTGTGTATTGTAGGGCAGGAAGTCGCAGTGCACAAGCTTGTGCTGTAATGCAACAGTTAGGATTTGAGCATACCTACAACCTTGAGGGAGGTTTTTCTGAATGGAATGGTGAGGTTGAATATTAAACAATAGAGTGCAATGAAAAACATTTTTTTAATCGCGATTTTATGTTGTGGATTTTTTTTTAATTGCACAAAATTAAAAACAAAAACTTCAGTGTTAATTTCAGCTGAACAAATGTTGGATCTTGTCAAATTAGAAGAGGTGCAATTGATTGATGTGAGAACCCCCGTTGAGTTTGCGGAGGGACATATAAAAAATGCTAAAAATATTGATTTTTATAGTGCTAACTTTGATTTGCAAATAGACGCTTTGGACAAATCAATACCAGTCATTTTGTACTGTAAATCTGGGGGTAGAAGTGCCAAATGTGTTTCAAAATTAAACTTAAAAGGCTTTAAAGTTATTTACGACCTACAAGGCGGTATCAACCATTGGGGATTTGAAGGAAGGCAAATTTATAACTAAATCTACTGCCACAAAGGACTTGGATATTTTCCAGTCTCAACAAGATGTTTGAGGGTTTCTACAGCAATGTCTTTATCTTTATAGTAGGTAACCCCAAACCAATCACTAGCCGCATTTATTACTTCAACAGAAATGGATCCGTTTTCCATCATTTCTTGGGCAACGAAAGGAAGGTAAATTTCATTTTTTTCATGATTTTTAGCTTGGGCTAAAAATAATTCAAAATAACGTTTTGTATATTCAAATATCTTTGGCGTGCAAACCCAAAAGTTCATTGAAACCGTTGCATTGGCGTCTAATATTTCTCCTGAGTCTTCATCTTTGATGACTCCTTTATTTTTAGAGATTTTTGTCCGTTCCAAAATCTTTTGAAGTTGTTTGTCTTTGACAGTACAAACCCCTCTAGAAACCGCGCCAAAATCTGAGAGCGTGTCTTTTAATTGGTAGCCAATGAGGCCAAAAACATCTGTGCTTTTTTGCTTCTTTATAAATTCAGCAGCCCCTTTAAAAGCATTTTGACCGTAGTAATCATCCGCATTGATGATCACAAATGGTGCTTTAATAACATCTCTTGCAGTCCAAACAGCGTGCGCCGTTCCCCATGGTTTTTTGCGTTCTCCAGAAAAAGAAGATGTTTCAGGAATATCTTCAATGCGCTGCACTAAAACATCGAGTTTGATAGAATTGTCAAGCCTTTCATAAAGGTGCTTTCTTAAGAATTCTTGATTTTCTTTTTTTGTGATGACCACGATGTGTTGAAATCCGTTTTGCAGTGCATCGAAAATGCTAAACTCCATAAGAAATTCGCCCTTAGGTCCTAAATCGTCAAATTGTTTTAATCTTCCGTAACGGCTTCCGCTGCCTGCCGCCATAAGTAATAGTGTCATATGCTGTAAATCTGTTGCACAAAAATAACTTTTTAAAATAACATCATTGAATTAAAATCATTAAATTTGTGTTGAACCAAATTATCTTTTTGATGTTGAAACTTAACTCCAGCTTATTTTTTTGTTTGATTTTTATTCTTCATTTTTCATGGGCTCAAATTCCAGATTATTATTCAGATATTGATTTTGACCAACAGGGAGTAAGTTTAAGAATACAACTCTCTAATCTGATTGGAGATACCCACCACACTTTTTTACCTTACACTTCAGGTGCTACTGACACTTGGGATGTGATGCGCATCAGCGATTTATCTTCTGAGAATTCTGATAATGTTCTGTTAATTTATGGCTACGATGATGAAGATGATGATTTTATCAATGACCGAAGCCGCGATGCTTATGATAGCTGCCACTTAGCCTGGTGTAGTGGAAAGTGGAATCGGGAACACGTTTTTGCACGCTCTTTATCAAATCCAGCACTTACAACGAATGATCCAGGTTCAGGGACCGATATTCATAATTTAAGGGCTGCGGATTCTCAAAAGAACAGTCAAAGAAGCAACCGGCTTTTTACTGATGGTTCTGGAAATTCTGGAATTGTCGATGGTGGTTTATTCTTTCCAGGCGATGAATGGAAAGGGGATGTGGCTCGCATTATTATGTACATGTATTTGCGTTATCCCGGACAATGTGATGCCGTAAATTCAGCCACTGGGCCAATCACTTACGCCATACAAAATGATATGCCAGATCTTTTACTCGAATGGAACCAAGAGGACCCAGTCTCAGATTTTGAACTTACAAGAAATGATGTAATTTATTCTTACCAAGGAAACCGAAATCCATTTATTGACAATCCCTTCCTGGCCAGCCTCATATGGAATGGTCCACAAGCAGATGATGCCTGGGGAACTTTATCAGCACCAGACTACGATACGCAAGGAGTTTTCATTTATCCTTCAGTAACAGATCATTTTATTACTGTTAATGGATTGGGATCAAATAAGTTTAAAACCACAGTATACAATCAGCTGGGACAAGCAGTTTTAGATAGCAAAAACGAAAAAAACATCAATGTTTCTATACTCCCTCCAGGGGTTTATATTTTGGTGATACGTGATTCCGAGCAGATTAATCCGTTCAAATTCATCAAAAAATAGAAAGTGACTAATTCAAATATTTTAATGAATATTTTAACGATGTTGGCTTCTGGATTGGTCTACTCTCAAACACTTTTCAGTGTAGATTATGCCAGTCAAGCAGATTTTAAAGTTTTTGTAGTCGATTATCCGAGTCAGGCAGATCTTAAAGTTTTTAAAGTTGAATATGCCAGCCAAGCAAAAGGCAATAAAGGCTTATGGTATTTTGTTGAATATGAAAGTCAATCTGATAAAACAATATTTTTCGTGGCGTATGAAAGTCAAGCCGATTTGTTGATTCATTTTGTTGAGTATAAAAGTCAAGCAGGGTGGAAAAATAAAAGTTTAATGCATTTAATTTATTAAATTTAACTTTTATAACAACATATTTGTTAGTAAACCCGTTTAATTTTTATATTAAACATCATTTATATTAAATAATAAAAAAATATTTTGTTGAAATTAAATAAAATCTTAAATATTTTTATTCTTGCCTGTGTTTTGACTTTATCGTCAATTGCTAATGGTTCTGATGATTTATGGTATCATAATAGTGAAATTTTAGATCTACAAGTTAGTTTTTCGTCCTCTCCTGCCGATGATGATGATGATGGCCAAATCACAATTTGTGCTGGAACATCAGTGACCTTTACAGACACCTCAACGGATGTCCCAAATGATGCAGATTACACGTGGGATTTTGATGGCGCTGACCCCAATTTTTCAAATGGAGTCGGTCCACATGAGGTTATATTTGATGATGAAGGAACCTACACTATTGAGCTTGATATTGATGGTTTCGTGTCAAATATGGTCGTTAATGTTATCACAACAGATATTGAGCCTGAAATAGACACTAATTGGGGTTCATCAATTATCAATGGTATTACATATTTTACTTTTTGTAGTAATCAAACAAATAGTGAGGGCTTTTTGGCTAATTTTTCTTTTGAAACAGATTCATCAAACACCACTTCAAGTTCTGAGCATTCTTTGCTAACTTCAGGTGGGGATGAAATAAATTTCACCGGAGAAAATAGTCAGTCGGTTTTTGGAAGTGAAGTAGAATTTTTTGTTCCTGCTGGGTCTACTGAAATAATTTACACTATTACAGATGGTTCATGTACTGTTGAAAAAATATTTAATCTTTATGTTGGTGCTAGTCCCACTGCTAGTATAACTAATGCTGGGGTTCCAGTTTTATGTACTCCTGGCACTGTAACTTATGATATAGGTTATGGGCAACAAAATGGTGTAGGCACTATATACACTATCGAGGTTAGCGATGGTTCTGATCCAATTACTTTTCAACATCCACCTCCATCAACATATACCCATACTTTCAACGATATTTCGTGTGGAGCAGAACAGGTTGTTTTTGGAAACATAACCTACGATAATGCATTTGAAATTTCAATAACTGCTTCAAACGCATGTGGAGATACTTCAAATGGATTTGCTCCAATTTATATTGAGAGCGCTCCTGATGCAGATTTTATATTTCAACCAGAGCTTCCTAATAATGTAATATGCCAAGGCACCCCTTTATTAGCAATTGATTCAACAATAGCAGGAGCTAATATTCTTAATGGCGAATGTGATGATAATTATAAAAGATTTTGGCAAATTTCTTTTGATGGGACAATTTTAACATCTGCTTCAAATGGTTCACTTGATCCTAATCCTTACGTATCTGTTGTGGGCCACATGGGCTTCGTAAATGGAGGAATCGACTCGAATGCTTTATCTGCTGCCAATTGGAGCAGTTTAGCAGAAACACAAATTGATATTACTTTCCTTCAATCTGGTGATTATGAAGTAACCCTTTTCACTGGAGGATCTGGACAAAGTAATCAATGTGGTATAACTTCTTACACTCAAACCATTTGCGTTACGCCTGAAATTGATGCAGATTTTGACATGAGTACTCAACTTACATGTGGCCCAGAAGTCGTGACCATCACAAATAATTCTTCTGAAACCTCATGTGAAAACCAAAACATTTATGATTGGACAGTTACATATCAAAATCCAGAAAACTGTCCTGTTTCTAACAGCCCAGATTGGGAATTCATAAATAACACCAATTCAACATCTTTTGAACCGGAAATTCAGTTTAACACACCAGGTGAATATGAAGTGAGTCTGACTGTTAGTCTTGATATTGATATCATCGGAACTCCATGTGATCCAGATACTGAAGTGAAATTGATTACAGTCAAAGAGACTCCGCAAACAAGCTTGCCAAATATAGAACTTTGTGAAAATGAAAGTTACACTTTTGATTTGACACTTTTTGATTGTTATGCTGAGGACGCTGCCACTTTTGAATGGGATTTTCAAGGCGCTACCACGCTTATTATTGATGACCCCAATATTCTGAATCCTACAATAAGTTTTTCAGAGGATGGGACTTACCCCTATACTTTGACGTTAACAAACGAATGTGGTGAAAATGAATTATCAGGTGTGATTGAAATTTCCCCTGGAGTAATTATAACAACTTCTGCACCTGAATCAATCTGCTTAGATTCTAATATTTTACTGTCTGGTACAATTTCAGGTGGAACAACCTCGGGTGTTTGGACTTCTTCTGTAGCCGGAGGCGTTTTTACTCCAAGTGCTAACGACTTAATTACCACCTATACACCTCCTAATAACTTTACAGGAGAAATTATTTTCACCTTAACTTCTGACGATCCTGTAGGGCCCTGCCCACCAATAAGTGATTCGGTTACGGTAGATATACAGCCTGAAGCAACAGTGAATGCAGGGGATTATGATCCGTTTTGTGTAAACACTGCTGTTCAACTGGCTGGATCTATCGGAGGTGCCGCTTCATCTGCTACATGGAGTGCTGATGTTTCTGGTGTTTTCGCTCCAAGCGCTAACGACTTAAATGCAACTTTCATCCCAATCCCCGGTTTTACAGGAAATATTAATTTCACACTCACAACAGACGACCCAGCTGGTCCTTGTGAGAGTGTTTCAGATACTATAACAGTTTTGGTCACTCCAGAAGGTCAAGTTAATTTTATTTCCAATTATACTTATTGCGACCAAGATATTACCGACCCTATTTTATTCAATACATCTCAGCCTGGTACTCAATTTAATTGGACAATTACTGGTGATGATATAGGCTTTCCTTTTCCGCTGAGTGGTCAGGGTAATATTCCGTCATTTACAGTCATTAATCCTGTTTTACCAATAAAAGTTGCTACTGTCACGGTTACACCAACGATTAATACTGGTGCAACCTCCTGTGAAGGTCCCCCTGAGATTTTTACTATTAATGTTTATCCTCAACCTTCAATAGATACTCAGCCATTAATAACTCAGAC
>NZDM01000103.1 GCA_002690085.1 Flavobacteriaceae bacterium | reverse complement strand
TTTTGTTTAATACTTACTTCTGAAGATTTAACAGCATTAAGATCAACAGAAACCAAGTCTGCATCTCGCATGACAGGTTCAACTGTTTTTATATCTTTATTTAGTGCGCCAAGGCGATGGTATTCAAAAAATAATTTTTCCATCAAATCGATCTCTTCTTGTGAATTGAAATAGGTTTGAAACCCCAGTACCGTATAATTAAATAAATTATAAGGCTTTTCTAAAATGACCTTTCCAACGTAATTGTTATTGGAAATTGGATTTGAAGAATCGCCTAAATCAAAACTCTTATCGACGTTGACAACATTAATCATCGGTTTCACATTATCGTAAGCACGGTAATGCGCGTAAGTAAGGTCTTGGCTGCCGCCAATGACTACTGGAATGATATTTTGTTTGAGTAGGGCCGCAACAGTATCGGTAAGGGCAAAATAAGTATCTTCAATGTCTGCACCCATCAAAATATCGCCTAAATCTGCAATTTGAGCCGTCCAATTTCCGGGGAATAAGCCATAAAATGATTGGCGAATTTCTGTTAAATTGAAAGATTGATCAATATAATCGATTGAATTTCTAGCTTCCAAGACGCCCACTATAGCAATATCAACGCCTTTTAAATCAGGAGTAGTTTCAGAGGTATGAAGCTTTAACTTTCTACCTAGGGTTTGAAAATGAGACAGCTTTACAGCTTCGACAAGTCGATTAGAAACTGGTGAAAGGAGACTGTAATTCATTTTCTTATTTCTTTTTTGAACGCTTCTTAGTGGCTTTTTTGGGTGACTTTGTTTCAATAATTGATTTGACTTCTTCCAAGGTTAGTTTAACCGCATCCACTGTCTTAGGAAGTTCAATTTTTATTTTACCCTTGATGATGTTGTGTCTTCCCCAACGGGCTTTTTCAACACGAATTCCTTCATCAGTCCAGTTGTGAACAATTTTATCAATTTCTTTTTGAATTTTATCTTTAATTAATGTTTCAATATCTTCTGAGGATAAATTGTCCCAATCGTATTTCTTGTTGTTGACATTGATAAACATATTGTTCCACTTTATGAAGGGCCCGAAACGACCTTTACCTTTCTGTACAG
The DNA here is from genome assembly GCA_002690085.1 of Flavobacteriaceae bacterium. Taxonomy (GTDB): domain Bacteria; phylum Bacteroidota; class Bacteroidia; order Flavobacteriales; family Flavobacteriaceae; genus UBA3537. The sequence continues at coordinate 8,667 of NZDM01000103.1, read as the reverse complement.
GCAGCCCTTCATATTCATGAATGGGTGCATCTGCTTTGGCTTTGGCTTTGATAATTTCGATGGCTTCATCCATCTCTATTCTCAAAGGATCTAACCCTTTAGGGAGTGAAATAAATTTCTTTCCATATTTTACATAAGGCCCAAAACGACCGTTGTTAACCAACACATCCTCTCCCTCATAAACCCCTAAGTCTTTGGGTAATTTAAATAAATCTAAGGCCTGTTCAAAAGTTATAGAACTCAATTGCAAATTAGGTGGTACACTGGCAAAAACTTGTTTTTCTTCATCTTCCATGGTTCCAATTTGAGCGATAGGTCCAAATTTGCCCAAACGGACACTGATCTGACGTCCTGTAGATGGATCATTGCCTAAGACACGCTCTCCAGATTCACGATTGGCATTTTGACGCACGTCTTCCACTTTGAGGTGAAAAGATTCATAAAAGCGTTTCATCATTTTAGTCCAGTCTGCCTTACCGGTAGCAATGGCATCAAAATCCGACTCAACTTTAGCCGTGAAATTGTAATCTAAAATCACCTCAAAATGATTTACCAGAAAGTCTGTAACGATTATTCCGATGTCTGTAGGTACCAACTTACCTTTGTCCGAACCAAATTTTTCGGTTTGTACTGTTTCTGATAAATTGTTGGCGCTTAATGACAACACATTGAAAGATCGTTCTTGGCCCTCAACAGTGCCTTTCTCAATATAATTTCTGTTTTGAATTGTTGAAATGGTCGGGGCATAGGTAGAAGGACGTCCGATACCCAACTCTTCTAATTTCTTAACCAAAGAGGCTTCTGTAAAACGATAAGGGGGTCTTGAAAACCGTTCTGTAGCTACTATTGAGTTGTTTTTTAAAGATTCATTTATTTGCATGACTGGCAACATGCCTTCTTGCTCCGTGCTTTCGTCATCTGTTCCTTCCAAGTAGACTTTTAAAAACCCATCAAAAGTAATAACCTCCCCATTGGCTACAAAGATCTTTTCATGCTGTGGTGTTGTAATTTTAACATTGGTACGCTCCAATTTTACATCGCTCATTTGAGATGCAATGGCACGTTTCCAAATCAACTCATACAATCTTGCTTGGTCGCGTTCTACATTAACAGAATGAGCAGAAAAATGAGTGGGTCTGATCGCCTCATGAGCCTCTTGAGCCCCTTTAGACTTACCTTTAAAATTTCTTGGACTGCTGTAAACATCTCCAAAAGCAGAAGTAATTTCTTGGGCGGCTGCAGTTCTTGCCTCTTGAGATAAATTTACGCTGTCAGTACGCATGTATGTGATAAGCCCTGCCTCATACAAGCGCTGCGCCATATTCATGGTTTTACTGACCGAAAAATATAGTTTCCTAGCGGCTTCTTGTTGTAATGTGGAGGTTGTAAATGGTGGTGCAGGTGATTTTTTAGCAGGTTTTTTTTCTAGGGCGGATACTAAGAAATCAGCACTGATGTTTTTTTCTAAAAAGGATTTGGCATCGGATTTTGATGTGAATCCTTTAGGAAGCTTTGCTTTGAATATCTGCCCTTTTGAGGTTGTAAAACGCGCCTCTATCTTGTAATTTGCTGCGGGCACAAAGGCTTTGATTTCACGTTCTCGCTCTACAATTAATCGCACGGATACAGATTGAACACGTCCGGCAGATAGCCCGCCTTTGACTTTTCTCCAAAGTACAGGAGAAAGCTCATAGCCCACAATGCGATCTAATACACGACGTGCTTGTTGCGCATCTACCAAATCGTAATCGATAGCGCGTGGGTTTTTAACAGCTTTTTCTATCGCAGTTTTAGTAATTTCATGAAAAACAATCCGCTTGGTTTTGGACTTGTCTAATTTTAAAGTTTCAGCTAAATGCCAAGCGATGGCTTCTCCTTCCCGATCTTCATCACTTGCCAACCAGACTATTTCTGCTTTTTTGACCAGATCTTTTAAATTCTTAACAACCGTTTTTTTTTCTTTGGTTACTTCATATTTAGGAGAAAAATCTCCATCAACATCGACACCTAGCTCTTTGGAAGGGAGGTCAACGATGTGCCCAAAACTAGAGGCAACTTTAAAATCTTTTCCTAAAAATTTTTCAATTGTTTTGGCCTTTGCAGGCGACTCGACAATGACAAGGTTTTTGGCCATAGCTTGTTTTGTTAAGGTGACAAATGTAGCTGATTTTTTCGATTGTAGTTTTTAAATTTTTCCTAAAATTCAGATTTAAAAGAAAAAACAGAACTATAAACGTAGCTTAATAAAATTCACAAAACATTGATAACCAGCAAATTAAATAAGTTTATATTATGGAATTCCAATTGTTTTTTTGTAAATAATATAACTAGGAATTTGAACAAAACAGCCTAAAAAAAGTCCACCAAGATCAAAAGTTTGCATATTCATTAAGAAAATTAACAAGATATTTAATAGTCTTATGATAAATGTAAGACCCCACTTTTTGTGGCCCAATCTAAATGCTATTTTCAGAATCTTCGAACAAGGTTTTAAAATCAATCGGTTCAGATTTGCCTATTTTTTGTGAAATTTCTTTAAACGTTCTCATTATAAATTTTTTATAGATTTAATCATAAAAACTGAAACATTAAAAAATTCTGTGATTTTAAACATGACACTTTGTCATAATGTAAAAAAAGTAGTATCTTTGCAGACAGTCTTCGTGAGAAGTAATGCAAAATAAAGGCATGGAGAAAATTATTACCGAATCAAAACAAGGCACTTCTTTAGCACTGACGCCTAAACTTGAAAACACAAAAAAGTTATTCATTGAAAGCTATGGTTGTCAAATGAATTTTAGCGATAGTGAGATTGTAGCTTCTATTTTACAAAAGGAAGGCTTCAATACCACCTCAATTTTGGAAGATGCCGATTTGGTACTTGTCAACACTTGTTCGATTCGTGATAAAGCTGAACAAACCGTTCGCAAACGCCTTGAAAAATACAACGCGGTTAAACGGATCAATCCAAAGATGAAGGTTGGGGTTTTGGGCTGTATGGCAGAACGCCTTAAAAGTAAATTCTTAGAAGAAGAAAAGATTGTAGACTTGGTCGTTGGGCCCGATGCCTACAAAGATCTACCCAACCTTGTGGCTGAAGTAGAGGATGGACACAGAGCTGTCAATGTTATTCTCTCAAAGGAAGAAACCTATGGCGATATTGCCCCAGTAAGGATAAATTCGAATGGGGTCACTGCATTTGTTTCCATCACCCGTGGATGTGACAATATGTGTACTTTTTGCGTGGTTCCGTTTACCAGAGGACGTGAACGCAGCCGAAATCCACAAAGCATCCTATTTGAGATCAATGATTTGCACAAAAAAGGGTATAAAGAAGTGACACTTTTAGGTCAAAATGTGGACAGCTACCTGTGGTATGGAGGGGGGCTAAAAAAAGATTTTAGAAAGGCTTCAGAAATACAAAAGGCAACAGCGACTGATTTTGCAAAACTTCTTGATTTATGTGCCAGCGCACATCCAAAAATGCGCTTTCGTTTTTCAACATCTAACCCACAAGACATGTCTATTAGCGTCATTAAGACAATGGCTAAACATGAAAATATTTGCAATTATATTCACTTGCCAGTACAAAGCGGAAGTAACCGAATTTTAAAAGCCATGAACCGGCAGCATACAAGAGAAGATTATTTTGAATTGATTGATAACATAAAAAAGCACCTGCCAGATTGTTCTATTTCTCACGACTTGATATGCGGCTTTCCAACCGAAACAGAACAAGACCACCAAGACACCTTGAGTTTGATGCAATATGTTAAATACAGTTTCGGCTATATGTTCTCTTATTCTGAACGCCCCGGAACCTTAGCGGCAAGAAAGTTGGAAGATGACATTCCAGAAGCAATTAAGAAAATTCGACTTCAAGAAGTTGTGGCGCTTCAACAGGAACACAGTCTTGAGCGAAGTCAAGGCTTTTTAGGTCAAGTTACCGAAGTGCTTATTGAAAAAACTTCTAAGAAATCAGACAAAGAATGGGCGGGCCGAAACCCTCAAAACAGTACCGTTGTTTTTCCAAAAGAGCAGTACGAAGTAGGTGATTTCGTGATGGTTAAAATTGACAACTGTACAAGCGCTACACTTAAAGGAATCGCACTTGGTTACTCAAAAAATAATTAGATTATGGAAACTATTCAATCCATCAAACAACGTTTTGGAATTATAGGAAACGACACAGGCTTGAATCGCGCGATAGAGAAAGCCATACAAGTTGCCCCAACTGACATTTCTGTACTCATCACAGGTGAAAGTGGAGTCGGAAAGGAAGTTATGCCTAAAATCATACACCAGCTATCTCACAGGAAACACGGAAAATTCATTGCTGTAAATTGTGGGGCGATTCCAGAAGGCACCATAGATAGCGAACTCTTTGGACACGAAAAAGGCGCCTTTACAGGTGCTACACAAACACGTTCTGGTTATTTTGAAGTGGCAGATGGTGGGACCATTTTTTTAGATGAGGTGGGCGAACTGCCTCTGACAACCCAAGTTCGCTTGCTGCGTGTTCTTGAAAATGGTGAATTCATTAAGGTAGGATCTAGCAAGGTTCAAAAAACCAATGTTCGCATTGTAGCGGCCACCAATATTAAAATGTTTGAAGCCATTAATAAAGAGAAATTTAGGGAAGATTTATACTATCGCTTGAGCACCATTGAAATTCCAATTCCTGCCCTGCGTAAAAGAAAACAAGACATTCATTTATTGTTTAGAAAATTCTCAAGTGATTTTGCCCTTAAATACAAGATGCCAACCATTAGACTGAACGAAGAAGCTGTTCAATTGCTTCAAAAATACCGCTGGACTGGAAACATACGTCAACTCAGAAATGTAGCAGAACAAATTTCCGTGCTTGAATCTAAAAGAGAGATTAATGCTGCAGCACTCAAAAGCTATCTGCCAGACATGGGGATTCAACTACCGGCAATTGTTGATAAGAAAAATCCGAACAGTGATTTTAGTACGGAGAGAGAGATTTTATACAAAGTCCTTTTTGATATGAAAAGTGATTTAAATGACTTGAAAAAGCTGACGCTAGAATTGATGGAAAATGACAATTTCAAAGATGTCCAGGAAAAAAACGAACAACTGATCCAAAAAATTTACAAAGACCCTAGTAGTAATGTGGCAGAAAATAACAGTCAAGTTTTAGCGCTTTCTGAAACAAGCTCCCAAAATGAAACCATAGAAATTGTAAACTCTAATGAAAACTATGATTTCATCGAGGATATCGATGAAGAAGAAGAAACCTTATCTTTACACGATAAAGAGTTGGAACTCATTAAAAAATCTTTGGAAAGGCACAACGGCAAGCGTAAACTGGCTGCGGATGAACTTGGGATTTCTGAGCGAACACTTTACCGAAAAATTAAGCAATATGATTTGTAACTCTTACAGAAAAATGTTCTTTGCCGTGGCATCGCTACTGATTTTAGGTTGTGGTTCGTACTCATTCACTGGAATTTCAATCAGTGCAGACACAAAAACATTTCAGGTTAACTACTTCCAAAATTCTGCAGATTTAGTGGAACCTGGCATCGAACGAGACTTTACCCTAGCCTTGCAAGACATTATATTAAACCAAACCAATTTGTCGCTGGTAAAGTCCAATGGAGACATCATGTATGAAGGGGAAATTGTTGAATACCGTATTTCTCCCACAACAGCAACCGCAAATAATACTGCAGATCAAAACCGACTCACAATAAGCGTAAACGTTCGGTTTTTTAACAAAAACGATGAAGAATCAGATTTTGAAAAACGATTTTCATTTTTTTATGATTACGCGGGTAGTGCCCAACTTATTGGTTCTCAAAAAACAACAGCGATCAAAGAAATTTACGACCGCATAACACAAGACATCATCAACGCTTCCTTAGCTAACTGGTAATATGAATAGGAGTGATTTTTCAAATTTATTGGCTTTTCCTTCAAAGCTAAACCAAGAGCAAACTGCGGGTGTATTTTCTATTATAAAAGAATTTCCTTACTTCCAAGCGGCTAGAGCCCTCTACTTAAAAGGGCTTAAAAACGAAGAAAGTTTTAAATATAATAAAACCCTAAAAACGACTGCCGCCTACACTTCGGATCGCAGCATTTTGTTTGATTTTATTACCTCTGAGGCTTTTTTACAAAATACTGTTTCAGAACAAATAAAGCATAATCACGAAGGATTAAAAACCATTAAAGTGACAGCCTTTGAGGATATTTCAAACCCACCAATAACAAAAATCGCAGCCATTGAAGTTGAAAATAAGAACGATGCACTTGAAACCTCACTAAATATAGGGACCCCTTTAGAGTTTAGAAAGGGAGAAACTTACTCTTTTTCAAAATGGCTTCAGCTCACCAATATTTCTCCGATTGACAGATCTGATGATGTTACTAAAAAAACAATCAAAAAACAGAAAACAAAACAAAAACTCATCGATGCCTTTATTGAAAAAAGTCCAAAAATTAAACCTCTGAAAACATTGGAACCTATAGAGAATTTGGCCGAAAAGCCAATTCTTGAATCGGATTACCTTATGACCGAAACACTGGCAAGAATTTACCTCGAACAAAAAAACTATGAAAAAGCCCTTCAATCCTACAAGATTTTAATTTTGAAATATCCAGAAAAAAGTAGTTTATTTGCAGACCAAATAAAAGCAATAAAAAAATTACAAGAAAAAAATAAAAACTCATGAGTACTTTCTCAATATTTTTAGTATTAATCGTCATTGTAGCCTTTTTGTTAGTGGTGGTAATAATGGTTCAAAACCCGAAAGGGGGCGGACTCTCCTCTTCTTTTGGAGGCGGTGGTGCTCAGCAATTGGGTGGGGTCAAAAAAACAACTGACTTTTTAGACAAAAGTACTTGGGCCCTTGCCATCCTTCTATTGGCGCTTATACTACTCTCTAATGTAGCCATCGGAGGCTCTGATTCAAATCTTGAATCTAAAGCATTGGATCTAGATAGCAATACAACAGCACCAGCACCTGAAGCTGCTGCTGAAGAAATTCCATTAAATGACGCTACTGAATAGTTTAACTTAACAAACTGTAAAAAATGTCAACATTTTGGTTAACATTTTTTATGACTGTAAGTTTGTCAGTTTCTATAAAATGGCACAATTTTAGAAGAACACTTATCGTTATAACATTAAATTAATTTCAATATGGCTTTAAAAATCAAACCTTTAGCAGACAGGGTTCTTATCGAACCGATGGCTGCAGAAACCAAAACCGCTTCTGGAATTATCATCCCTGATAACGCCAAAGAAAAACCCCAAAAAGGAAAAGTTGTTGCTGTTGGCAATGGCACTAAAGACGAAAAAATGACCGTGAGCAAAGGAGATACTGTATTGTATGGCAAATATGCTGGCACAGAACTTAAGCTTGAAGGTCAAGATTATCTAATCATGCGAGAGAGTGATATCCTCGCAATTGTATAATATAAAATAAATAAAATGGCAAAAGACATTAAATTTGATATAGATGCACGAGACGGCCTAAAGCGTGGTGTGGATGCACTAGCGAATGCTGTAAAAGTTACACTCGGTCCCAAAGGACGTAATGTCATCATTAGTAAAAGCTTTGGCGCTCCTCAAGTCACTAAAGACGGAGTTTCTGTTGCTAAAGAGGTAGAATTAGAAGATGCCCTTGAAAACATGGGCGCACAAATGGTCAAAGAGGTCGCTTCAAAAACAAATGATCTAGCAGGAGATGGTACCACTACGGCGACCGTTTTAGCTCAGGCTATTGTAAAAGAAGGACTCAAAAATGTTGCTGCTGGAGCCAACCCAATGGACCTCAAGCGCGGCATTGATAAGGCCGTGGAAGCTATTGTAGCTGATTTAGAAAAACAAGCCAAAAAAGTAGGCAACTCTTCAGAAAAAATCAGACAAATTGCTTCCATTTCAGCCAACAACGATGAAACAATTGGTGAACTTATTTCAGAAGCTTTCGGAAAAGTTGGAAAAGAAGGCGTGATCACTGTTGAAGAAGCCAAAGGAACTGACACCTATGTAGACGTCGTTGAAGGCATGCAATTTGACCGCGGTTATTTGAGCCCTTACTTTGTAACCGATTCTGACAAAATGATTGCCGATTTGGAAAATCCTTACATTCTTCTATTTGATAAGAAAATATCAAACTTGCAAGAGATACTGCCAATATTAGAACCGGTAGCCCAATCTGGTCGACCACTTTTAATTATTGCTGAAGACGTTGAAGGCCAGGCGCTTGCAACACTTGTAGTTAACAAATTAAGAGGTGGGCTTAAAATTGCAGCTGTCAAAGCCCCTGGTTTTGGGGATAGACGCAAAGCAATGCTTGAAGATATTTCTATTTTAACTGGCGGGACTGTCATCTCTGAAGAGCGAGGGTTTTCTCTTGAAAATGCAGATCTAGAGATGTTGGGAACCGCAGAAACAGTTACCATTGACAAAGACAATACTACCATTGTTAATGGGTCTGGGAAAGCATCTGACATCAAGGCGCGTGTCAATCAAATCAAAAATCAAATTGAAAGCACTACAAGTGACTACGACAGAGAAAAACTTCAAGAGCGCCTAGCTAAACTAGCAGGTGGTGTTGCTGTGCTTTACGTCGGAGCAGCTAGTGAAATCGAAATGAAAGAAAAGAAAGACCGTGTTGATGATGCACTAAATGC
>NZDM01000102.1 GCA_002690085.1 Flavobacteriaceae bacterium | reverse complement strand
TAATTTATTATATTGTAAAATTGACTCTCTAAAACATTACAGCGTATTGCGCAATGGATTCTAAGTATAGCATGAAATGCGTGAATAGATGTGTTGGAATTGAAACACAAATATGTAATGCAGATACCAATATATGTGTTGGTCCTGAGCTGATAAGTATAGCAACCATGATAATTAGCAGTTTTGCAGCATTCTTTAGCTTGATATGGTGTTTTGTTGCGGATGGAATATTGTGCGAGTTATCCACATATCAAGCAGGATTTTTGGCAATAGGCGGCAGCGGTATGTTTGCAGTGTGCTTGATATCTGCAAACCCTGGCCCAATTAGCTCTCTTGAAAATTATGAAAAACTTCGTTACTCTACTGCAGGTGCTACTATATTTTATGTCATGCTATTGTGTGCTTTTATTTGCAACAAACTATTTTGCAGAAAATAAAAACATGTTTATCTTTGTATATAAAATTACTATGAGCACATACAACCATTCTTTTTTCCACCACCGCGCCGTTTGCGAGTGTTTTTGTGGCGTTTATGATGATGCTTTTTAGTATGGTGATGTGACCGGCGATGCGGACCCATTGCAAGAGAATCTATCATAGCACCTAGATCTGTTATTTCTTTTTTTTCTCTTTCCTCTTTTAATTTTAATTTTTTTTGTTCAGCCTTGCTTCGCGCTTTAAATACTTCATCGGCCACGTTGCGCTGTGCTGCGGTCGTCATCCAGTTCTTTTTAATACCCTCCTGTGAAAAACCATGAGCAAGCAAGGTCCTCACGTTGCCACGCGTAATAGCGCGCTGAGTGGCTTCTACTCTTTTTTTTTGAGCCTGACGTAGTTTTTTATCTATCATAGTTTCATCTAATCCGTGACCTTGCATTGCTGCTGTCAGCTTTCCGACAGGCGTCCGCTCCTCGCGCGCTGCTGCTGCTCGCTCTGCTTCCTTCTCCGCTCGCCTGCGCGCAGCTGTATGTAGTGATTTTTCGTTATATGATGATTTCCTATTTGTACGTCTAGCTGATCTTCGCACATGCCGATCTACCTCCATAGGGGTAGGGCGCGCCATTGCAGCCTGTGAAGTTTTTTTGCTTTTTGGCATTATATATATAGAAGTTATATTAATATCTATACTAACATCTACGCCGGTGGAGTTTTTAAACGAGGCCATTTAACACCACCTGGTTCCCAATGCTGCTTTCTATGATCGATATTAGGTACCACAAAATCGTTGTATATTAGCCATTCTCGAATATCAACGCGTTCAACATGAATAGTTGCTTCAATATCATCATTACTATTTATCATTATATCAGAAAGCTTAGCGCGTTTTCCACAAACTTCGCGTTTTACTTGTTTCAAGCTTTCTTCAGCAAATAATTTTTCTTTTTCACAGGTAGAATTTATATTTGGAATACGTATATTTTTAAGATGTACATCAAATTTATATGTATGCGATAAGTTATCATTCATTATAGTGCATGCTACAGCTGTTTTTGCATCTTTAAAATCAACTATAATCACATTATTAAATATAGAGGGTATTGAATGTCGAGTTATCAATGTATTTAATTGAATAGTATTATGCTTTTTTTTACGATTTCTGCAGCAATTAAATCTACTACATAAATTATATGGCATATATTAACTATATATAGCATTATTTATACTGAAAGTTTTTATGATATTAGTGTATAAGTATGCCTGGTAATGCAGCATTTCCAAGCCCGCCTAGCTATATCAAGAATTCAAGCGATAAAACGAGCGCATTAAAAGATTCTACAATCTATAAAGAATTAGCAAGAAATGTATCTGCCCCCGGCAACCACATTGCTATGGTTAAAAACACCGGCGTAATGTACCAAGACAATTTTTTTGCGAAATCATGTAAAGATAGCAATGGAGCCCCCGCTCCTCCTAAATTAGCTGCTGCAAAAAACTTTGATTTACTAAGATCCGTTGTAAAAGGCAAGCTTTTAACAAATCCAACCTTAGATAATGCAGCAGCTAGATCGCTTCCAACTGCTCAAAATGGTAATCATCTTAGGGTAAAGTATGGAAGCGATGCTGTTATAAAATCATTGGAGTTTGGTAATAATCCAAAAATGCCTGTTTTTAATGCTACCAATAAAATGGGAGCTATAGGTCCAGATCCAGACGATTTCGGAACTGGTACATGCTGGCCAAGAAACGGGTGTCAGGATTTACCAGCACCATCGTATGTAATTGATCCTAGCTACACTGTTTTTTATAATAAACACGGATGTAAATCTCGCTCTCCATGGGAGAATTCTTCTTTAGTTGATGTTTCATTTCAAGAAACAGCTAACTACTGGCGATCTGCAAATGCTCAACCTATTAATGATCACGGGCGTACCTCAGCAGTTATTTTTACACAGCAAACCCCAGTTGGAAATACAACAAATTTTCCTTATCCACCCCGAGATGTAACTGATTGGTGTGATAAAAGCGGATTAGTATAAATGAAATTGATCTTAATATAATTTCATTTATAAGTACAAAGTCATTCTTAATTATGTCTAGTATTGTTTTATCCGAGAAACAGCAAGAAGCTCTAGATAAATTCAACAAAAACTATAATGTATTTATAACTGGGCCAGGTGGAACTGGTAAAACCGCGCTTATCAAAAATATTGTGCGTGATGGCGAAAACAATGGTAAAATCGTACAAGTTTGTGCTATGACTGGTTGCGCAACAGTGCTATTAGGATGTAAAAATACAAAAACATTGCATTCTTGGGCAGGCATCGGATTAGGAAATGGTACCATCAACGATATCGTTAAACGAATTATTAGAAATCGAAAGCGCCGGCAAAATTGGCTAAAAACAGATGTATTGATTGTAGATGAAGTTAGCATGATGTCAAAAAAGATGTTTGATCTTTTGGATATCTTAGGAAAAACGATTCGCAAGATTCCTACTCGGCCATTTGGAGGTATTCAATTAGTGTTTTCCGGAGATTTCTATCAGTTGCCGCCTGTTCCAGATCAACTCGATATATCAGGGGGGAAACCAGCGAATCTTGATTCTGGAGCGTTTTGTTTTGAGAGCCACAATTGGGCTAAAACATGGGATTTTATTGTTCAGCTCTCTATTATATTTCGGCAAACAGATAAAACATACATCAAGATATTGAATCAAATACGAGTGGGGAAATTGTCAAAAAAATCATACAATGCGTTGTGTGCCAGGACCATTGTAAATACCGGAAATAATTTCAGTGAAAAACTCCGCCCACCAATCTTATTGCCTAGACGACAGCTCGTAGATCAGATTAATCAGTTGCATCTAAACTCATTAAAAGGAGAGCGCCGAACATACAAAACCGAAACAGATAATAGCTTGCCTATCAAAAAAGATGAACTACCAGATATATATGAAGCTACCGTTTCAATAGAGAGCATTAAATACGAGATTCAGCATCTTAAAAACAACATCAGAGTTGAAGAAACACTGGAATTGATAGAAGGCACACATGTGCTGTGTGTAGCAAATATAGATCTTGACAGCCCTACTCCAGTTGTTAATGGTAGCCAAGGAAAGATCATAGGATTTGAAAGCGGACTTCCTTTAGTGCAATTCAGAGACGGTCACACTCGCACGGTTGGTTATCACGTATGGAGAAGTGATGCTATACCAGGGCTTGGTGTTAAGCAAATCCCATTGATTCCAGCATGGGCAATAACAATTCACAAAGCTCAAGGCATGTCGCTAGATGCCGCAGAAATTGACGCAGGTGTGGGCATATTTGAATGCGGACAAACATATGTAGCACTGTCTCGGGTGAAATCGCTTGATGGACTATACTTGACTAGCTTTGATCCAAACAAAATCAAGGTGAATCGAAAGGTTCAAGAATATTATAAATCAATTACCGCTGTTTAGTTAAAACATTATACTCTATAACATGCTCACTAATTGACATGCTCAGTAATTAATCATATTGCTTTTCAAATACAAGCAAACAAGACCAGTCACAGCCGTTTAGATCTAGAACGTTGCCAAGATCATCATATAAAGTAAATTCTAACCTTTGTATATTTGTTGGACCAAAATATTCTCGAACAGTGTATGTTGGATTTGAAATACAACTATCACACATAAGCTGGTAGATTCCAGAATCCGCCATTTGATTTGTTAAACCAAAGCGACCAATAATGTTGTGTTGCATAGTGGAATCCGCGAAATGTACAATACATGTAGGCGCCGAGTTATTTTGGAAATCATTGATTGCAATGAATCCATACCTAGGCCCAGTAATGATGCATGGTGCTTCTGATACACATAACTCTGCTTCATATGTAGCTGCTCTGAATCCAAGCTGCCAGCCCAAACACTGTTGTATATTTCTAGCAGTATCAACGTTGCCATCGTGATCAACATTAAAAAAGAAACCTTTCGCCTGATTAGAAGAAGTTGTATCCGCGCCTTCTAGTTTTTCTGCCTGAGCAAACGTAGATCTACCAGATGCATGATCCACTGAATACGCAACAGCTTCTATGAGTTTGACGGATGGGGTAGAAATAGGGGTCCATTTTAGCTCTGATGATAATATTCCAGGCTCGGCCAATGAAATAGCATCGTTCATAGCTAGTTCTATATTGAACGCTTGGCTTTGCTCTGTGTATGAATTTTCGTAGTTACCATCAGGAAGTCTTACGCGCCACCATATATCACTGCCAGCGCTATCGCCATTTGTTTGGATCAACATGCATGCATTTCCTCTTGAAGCACATATAGCATAATGCGACAAGGGTATCTCGAGAGCAGCCAGCTTTAAACCAACAACTTTTTTTTGTGGTTCTGCTAGATTTATGCTGAATTTGGTAGATGTTGAATTATAGTAATTGGTTCTGAATCTGCTGTCGATGTTCATAGTTTGCATAGTAGTGCGTACATTTATAGGATTGATGTAGCCAGGAGGCGCATCTCCGCTTAACGCGATTCTACCTCCTGTAATTTCTGACGTTTTTCCTGCAATAGAATTAGGATTAGCAATTACTATATTGGCTCCATTTTGTATTACAGGCGGGGATATATCATTCCATGTTCTTGACATAATGCTGTTCTTGCATTACCTAGCTATAAAATTTGAGCGAATTTAACAACATTTTGACTTATTGTGATTAATTGTAGCAGTATTATCTTGATATTCTAATCTAGCGCCTAGTTTTATACCACTACATGCGCGGTCGCCCTTGATATAGTGGTTTTCAATATCATCTACCAATCTAATCATGGCTTCATTGATTCCTATACCTGTTTTTGCGCTAATTTCTGCATACCGGATTCCAACTTCACCTGCATACTTGTTTGCTTCATCGAAACTTACTTGTCTAGATTTTTCTATATCGATCTTGTTTCCGATCAATATAATCGGTGTGTGAATAGCACCATCTGCATTCTTGCGTAACATTTCAAGCCAATACGAAACGCCTTCAAATGTGTCGCGATCATTTACATCATACAAGATGATTCCGCCAGCCGAACATCTATAGTATGCGCCTATGATTGCCCTAAATTGTTCTTGTCCAGCTGTATCCCACATATGTAATCTGACATAGCGACCACTTGAAGTTTTGATAGTTCTAGCTTGGAAATCAATACCTATTGTGGGATGATGCTTGTTTGGCACATCTTCTGAGATAAATCGATGTATCATGCTTGTTTTTCCCGTGCCGCTATTTCCTAAAATAATAATTTTTATAACATGGCTATGGCTATTAGACATAGTAATGATAATTATACATTTTAATGTTTTAAGTTTTAATCTAAGAGGTATGCTTGCGACCTCGGGTATGCTTGCAGCCTCGGGTATGCTTGCAGCCTCGGGTATGCTTGCGACCTCGGGTATGCTTGCGACCTCTTTTATATACACCGCCATTTTGCATAGACGCATTATCTTTTGCAATAGCTGTACCATATGCAGTTACCACAAGCATGCCTGTGCCTTGCCCACGTGACAATTCCGACACATCAATCCTTACACCAATAATATCTGTTGCGCCTAATTTTATGGCTTTTTTCTTCATTTGTTTTATAGCTTCTCTCCGTGTAGCATGAAATAAATCAGTTACTTGTGTCCAATCGGTTTCATTTGTACCAAACACAGCAGCAACATTGGTTAATATGCCTTGAAATATATTCATAGATTTTGCTTGGATACCAGTTACAATACCTAATGTTTTATATCCAGTAGGCGGTATTTCAGTTGTAGATGCATTTATATTAGACACTGTTGCATCAATCTTTTCCGAATCATCCGACATCCTTAATATAGCAACACATTATTGGCTATATTAAGTTCTTTTTGCTCTAGCATTTACTAAAGATCGATTACAGCGGCTCCCCACAGGCGTTCCTAGTGAGTGGGGTTTATACATTCGATTATTGTATTTTACATAATCTTTGCGTTCTGATAATATATTATACATGGACATGCCTGCATAATTGCTGCAACATTTACAAGTGATATTGCTTCCATTCGGGAACATTATATATATTCATGATATATTATGATCCGCCGCAACTTGTGCATCCACCACCACGATTGTGTAATATATTTCCTATAGACATCCGCAATGTTTGCGAATTATTTTGCGGAATACGTGCTGGCACAATATTATTCGGGATAAATGGATCGCTAGATCTGGAATGGATTGTTTTATATAAGCTATTATTTCTGGACTGATTTTGATAATACCTAGGTGCGATTCTAGATGCTGTGCGTCTTGGGCGCTGTGCCATAACAGGTCGTCGCTGGAAATTTATTTTATTATCAAGTTGATTTAAACTTGTTTTTTTCCACACTTGAACTGCATTATCAGTAATATCAGCAATATGCTTAATATTAGGATTTTCATACTGTGGTACGCGCATAGATGGATTATCCAATCTTAGAATATCTTGAATACGCCCACTGCCATATTGACTTTTATTACCAAACATCTTAACTTAGTATTTAACTTAGTGTTTTATTTTTAATTTTTCTGACAAATGCATTTACTGTTTTGGATAATACCATACGCTCGGGTTTTGTTTCCAGTAATTGGAGGATTGTTTGATACCGCAGTCGTTCTAATATTACGCGATTTCAATCTGTTTAAATACCGTGCATATGAGGCCTGTTTTCTCCAGACCGCGTTGTCATTAGACAAGTAAATATTACTAGATGTCAATGATGCTAAATTCATCATGTACAAAGAAGACGGTACTCGTGACGCATGCCATATACGCCGTTGTCTAGCAGGCGACACTACACCTGCGGGGGCATCTTTTGATGTATGCTGACATCCTGTACATCGATATGGCAAGCAAGGCGCTTTTGAATTGTCACATCTCGTTATAGTAGGATTACTGCATCCACATGATGATGATTCATATGGCATATTTATACACTAACTGTATATAAAAGCCAAAATTGATTTTTACATTCATCTTGTAAAATAACAAAGTAAAGTAACAAAATTACAAAAAAATGGGGACTGATATTGAAGAACTAAAGAAACTTGTATTAGATCTTAGTGCTCGATGTGATCAGTTAGAAACCAGAGTCAGACAGCTAGAATCTAGTACAGATACAAAATCTTGTGCCAAAAGTTCTCGTAATCGATCCAAACAAACCATTACTATTTGTAAGCCTTCTAGTTATCATAACCCAACGTGTGATTTTAATACGTGGTTAAACATATTAAAAGATGCTATTAAGCAAGACCATCTTGATTTAGTATTTGAACATGGATTTATGCAAGGATATAAAATAATCTTAGAAGAAGTGCTAAGCATGGAACACCCATTCAGTACATATGGAGCAAGCGTGCGAGGAAAATTCATGATATGCAGCAATTTATCGAGCACACTAAACAATAATAATACATGGACTATCATAACCGATTCTACCCTTAAACAAATTAGCCATACAATAAGCAAACCTTTGATGGAATATTTAATGGAATGGCAAAGCAATAATCTTCAAAAAATTAAAAGCGACTCTTTTGCAATAGAATTCTCTGAAAACATCAAAAAAGCTATTGGTGGCGGCTATACGGTGCGCCAAATTAATAACCATATACAAAAAGTGATGTATATGATTATTCGTGGTCATGGTATGTAATTTTACTATATTACGTTACAAAGCTCTAGATTGCGAGTGTATCTGCCCAACGATGACACACGCTTGTATTTGCTGTGCTTGTATTTGTTGTGCTTGTATTTTTTTTCGCACTTGGAAAAACTGGCTGAGTTGCAATTCCACAAACTCCCATATCATTCTCGCTATCTGAGCGCTCAATCTTAATGTAGCCATCTTGGCCCCACTCTGGCCCCCAGCTATTTTTGACGAGCCAATACTTGATGCCATTTTCCTGACCGTATCCAACAACAAGAACTCCATGATCTAGATTATCTCCACAATCCTTACTGCGCAATACACCCCCAGAATAAAACTGAAACACAGACATGTCTGCCTCAATCGCAACTGATACAGGGCCTCTAGCTACGGCTGCTTTTAGATGTAGCTGATTCCCGGATTGCACATTGTAGCAATTTGCGATCTCAACAACTGGAGTACAATCTGTACAATAACCAGAATCTGCCTCATATGGATCCTCTGACTCTGAACACATGCCATTATGAATTGCGTATTGAAATGCCTCTGCCATAATACCTCCATTACACGCATTGTTACCGTAACTTACAGAACAATCCAATAGCTGCTGTTCTGACAAGCTAACTAGATCTCCCGTTTCGATTGCCCACGCGCCCTCCATTGCACCAGTAGCCGAAAAACTCCAACAGCTCCCACATTTTTTTTGATTTTTAACTGGAGTAACTGCATTTTTATAACGCCAATCAATCTCATCCGGAAGATTATTAAGCTCAAGCTTTGTTGGCAAATAAGAATCACAGCCATAGCTTGGGGCAGAAATATGCACACATCCAGCACCCATCTTATCACTAAACTCTTCTTCCATCAAATCTGCCCATTCATTAATACTTGCATTATAGTTATCCTTATAAAAAACATCATTAATCCGGCCAATATTACGAACAAAAACTGCGAAGCGGTCGCGAAACTCGTCAGTATTATACTGCTTATCATGAGTATCTACAAAATTATAGAATTGAGGCCAGTATGGATGTGCCAGCACATCAGGCGGCACTGTAATATCAATAGGGGTTGCATTACACGCAGTGGCTAGACAGCCGATAAATAGTTTTGTGATCGTCTTCATTTGCTGTCTTGAATAATATTATGTGTGTTGTCTGCTTTAGATTCATTTCATATATTCGTATCAGCTATACAAAAATAAGCACGTTTAATATACACATATCATATTATAATGTTAAAACTTAATTTTAATACAGCCCCTTTTTTACCAAACACTATATCTAACCAAGATTCAATGCCGGTTCGTTCTAATATGATTCAACCCTTAGATCATTCTACATCAAGCAACAGTATGAATATGTCGGGCATTATGAACAGTTCATACAGTAATTATTTAACACCTTACGCAAATAAATCTAATATAAACAAATCAAGCGATTTGCCTACTATCCCACTCTATATATATCAAACTTGGAATACGTTGAGGTTACCACCTGGAATGGCGCAAAACGTTATGCACCTCAAAAATAGGAATCCAGAGTTTAAATATCAGCTATTTGACGATACAATGTGTTATAATTTCATTAAAAATAATTTTGGGAAAGACGTATTATATGCATTCAATAAATTAAAACCGGGTGCATATAAGGCTGATTTATGGCGATACTGTGTGTTATATAAAACCGGAGGCATGTATTTAGATATCAAATTAAAATGTCTTGGAAATTTCAAGCTTATTGATTTAATCAAAGATGAATATTGGGTTAGAGATAAACCAAGAAAACATGCTGGCATTTATCAAGCATTTATGATATGCCGGCCTAAAAATAAAGCTTTGCTGCACTGCATTCATGCTATCGTGAATTATGCAAAATTTGATTGTTTAGGAGGATGTCCATTAAGTGTTACTGGACCCAATCTACTAAGTACATTTGTTTCACCGAAATATAATGATATTACAAGATTGCAGCTACAAGGCTTCCTGAATAACCATTTACACATATACGATGCGTATTTAAATAAACCTATTCTTGGAATATACAACAGATACAGACACGAGCAAAAAATCACAAATGCCTTGCCACATTATTCAATCCTTTGGAAATTTAAAGAAATATATAATTATCCAATCTTAAAGCATATTTCATGCAACAAAATTACAACACCAAACAATCATCGCTTATTACACACCGCGAATCATAATATGAAAACACATTTTTTGCTTAGAACCCACCATGTATATAACTTTTTTTCAGAGAAGCTAAAATCTCAGCTGCGCAATGATCGGTGTGTTTCTGTTTCTAAGACACCTGATTCAATATGGATCGTATGCTATCGTGAAATGACGGCTAAAATCTTGAATCCTAAGTATTTTTTTATACGCATTGATAACTATTCTACTCCAAAATCCTGCAATATTTCATACAGCGAATCATTTGTACTGTGTAAAAGCATGTACCTAAATCGAGAAAAAATATCAGCAATATGCTATGATGCTATGATAAAAGATGATATGCTATGTTTATCTTGGAAATTTGCTAGAAATTGTTATGTATCGAAATACAGTCCAGAATATATAACACAATACATGACATGGTGGAATATACACGATACGCCCGATATCTTAAAAGAATTTGTTTAAAAACTCTTTTTTTGTGAAAATATGTTTTTGAGGAATACCCATTTTTTCAGCATTTTTAAGTTTTCCTGTTTTTTTACTAGGATCTTTGGCTATAATGTAATCGGTTTTCTTTGAAACAGCTGTTTGTATTTTTGCTCCAATATCTTTTAATTTGTTTAATAGATCAGCATCACGGGTTCCAGTCATTATGATTTTTTTATCATATAACGGATGTGATGTGTTCATTGTCGGCGCGATTTCTGCCTTGCTTGCGGAGACCGTTTTTGTATTGCTTAATCTATCCTCTAATCTAGATTCTTTAAGCCATGTAATAAACTCTGGCGTGTCTTCGACAAATGCCTCTGCAATCTTTGAGCCAATTCCATCTATATTTTCTATCATATCGATTTTTTCTGTTTTTGAGATATCACTGGTCAAGATGTCAGGATATGTATCTAAGATTAGTTTGAATCGTACCAATCCAATAGATGTTGTTTGATAAATACTGCTGGCATACATCAGTGTTGCCATCGATACTGCATTTTCGCCTCTCAGTTTATCATGTATTTGATTGCTGATATGACTAGCCGTTTTAGTTTCGATACCTTTTGCCGTTATAAGCGCATCATATAGTTCTTCTTTTGTTTGACTCGCTATAAGAGCCGTTTTATTGAAGCCTAGTTTCACCAATTGTGTTACCATGCCAGGTCCGGCACGTGTTACACCGATGGTTTTCAAGAAATGAAGAATTTGTCGCTTGGTAACCCCAGTGCTTGCTTTCGGGTCTTTTAATAAAATATCCACATGTGTTTCATTCCACACATACGGAACTGTGGGCATCTGGGGCTCATCCGCGGGC
This sequence comes from Flavobacteriaceae bacterium, assembly GCA_002690085.1. Lineage (GTDB taxonomy): Bacteria > Bacteroidota > Bacteroidia > Flavobacteriales > Flavobacteriaceae > UBA3537. Next base: position 180 of record NZDM01000102.1, on the reverse strand, counting down.
TGAACCACATCTACAATATCTGGTATTACATCTCCAGCTCTGATTATTTTGACTAAGGCACCAACGCCGATCTTGTTTTCCACGATCATTTTAGCGTTTTTACCAGTTGCAAATTCTATTTTAACACCTCCGATCGTGACTGGTTCTATTTGCACACGTGGTTTTAATTTGCCGTTTTTG
>NZDM01000101.1 GCA_002690085.1 Flavobacteriaceae bacterium | reverse complement strand
CTAAATGAGCACGGTATGCATGAAATGAAGAATGGAAACAAGGGCGCCAAAGTCGAGGGTGACTTCCCAGATGAGCAGTCTATCTTCAAGTTCCTTGGCATGAAATACAAGGCGCCAAATGAGAGGCGTGACGGTAGATCTGTTCAGCTTGAAGAAAAACAACCAGCACAAGTTAATGAAGCACCTGTGGGACCAGATATGCAGGATGTTGGTAAGGCAGAAGCCGTTGGAATGTCAGAACCAGTTGCACCTGTTGCTCAAGAGCCTGTTATTGAGAAGAAGAAGGCTAAGAAAGCCCGCAAAACCGTGAAAAAGCCTCCTACTTCTTCACCAAAAGATCTCATTTCCCAATTTAAAAAAGAAGGAATCAATCTCCTCAAGACCCTTACTGAACAAGAGCTGAGCAGTATGATCGATCAAGCTAACCAAGCCTACTACGGCAATGGAGAGCCGATTATGTCTGATGATCAGTACGATTTGCTTCGTGAGTATGTTATGGAGAAGTTTCCTCAAAATGAGATTGCTAAGGAGGGACATGTAAATCTTCAGATGGAAGCTGTGAAAAACAAGGTCAAGCTACCATATGAGATGTGGTCTATGGACAAGATTAAGCCAGATACAGGTGCTCTTGCAAAGTGGATGGCAAAGTTCAGTGGTCCTTATGTTCTATCATGCAAACTTGATGGTGTTAGTGGCATGTATAGTACTGAAGGCGATGAGCCTAAGCTGTACACGCGGGGTAATGGAATTATGGGTCAAGATGTAAGTCATATGATTCCATATCTAAAGCTTCCAAAGGAGAATGGAGTAGTAATTCGTGGCGAGTTCATTATTCCTAAGGATGTTTTCGAGAAAAAATACGCATCTGACTTCTCTAATCCGCGTAACTTCGTCGCTGGAGTTGTTAATCAAAAGAAAATTATGCCTGATCGAATTGGAGATATTGATTTCGTTGCCTATGAAGTCATTAAGCCTGAATCAAAACCATCTGAGCAAATGAATATGTTGACCAATATGGATGTTGAAGTGGTTAGATTCTTGATTGAAAACTCTGTTTCCAATGAGCTTTTGTCAGAACTTCTGGTAGAGTGGCGCGAAGGCTACAAGTATGAGATTGATGGCGTAATTTGTTGTAATGATCAAATATATGATCGGAAGCGTGGTAATCCTGAACATGCATTCGCGTTCAAGATGGTTCTTGGCGATCAAATTGCCGAGGCTAAGGTTGTTGGAGTAATCTGGACACCAAGTAAAGATGGCTACCTGAAGCCTAGAGTCCAAATTGAGCCGGTTGTTTTGGGAGGAGTTACGATTGAATATGCAACAGGATTTAATGCTAAGTTCATCGTGGATAACAAAATTGGTGTCGGTTCAGTTATATCATTGATTCGCTCTGGCGATGTTATCCCTCACATTGTAAGTGTAGTGAGGCCAGCTCCAGAGCCTATGATGCCTACTGATGAATACAAGTGGAATGCAACACACGTAGATATCATGCTTGTAGACAAGAAAGCTAATTCCACTGTTAATCAAAAGATAGTTACAGCGTTCTTTAAGACTATTGGTGTTGATGGACTTGGCCCTGGTAATGTTAAAAAGATCATAGCTGCTGGCTACACTACTATTCCACAAATCATCGCTATGACCAGAGACCAATTTATGGAAGTTGAAGGATTCAAGAAAAAGTTGTCTGACAAGATCTATGATGGTATACATGAAAAACTTGATGCAGCTGATCTTCCAACGCTTATGGATGCAACAAATATCTTTGGACGAGGATTTGGAAAGAAAAAGTTCAAGACCATTCTAACTGAACATCCAGACATTATTACTAGCAAATTAAGCGACGCAGAGAAAGTTGAGCTTGTAAAAAGTGTTAGCGGAATGGCTAAGAAGACTGCAGAAAAGTTTGTCTCTAACCTAACTGAGTTTGTTCAGTGGTGTACTGAAGCAGGCGTCACAAGCAAACTAAATTATACTGCTGAATCAGGTCCAAAAGTGGATCAATCACATCCGCTCTATGGTAAAAAAATCGTGATGACAGGCTTCAGGGATAAAGAACTTGTAGCTACTATTGAAGCGTTAGGTGCATCAACTGGTTCCAGTGTATCAAAAAATACATTTGTAGTACTTGTTAAAGATAAGGATGAAGATACGGGAAAAGCAGATCAAGCTAGAAAACTTGGAGTGCCACTTATGACTCCTGAGGAGTTCAAAGATAAGTACATTTAAAAAAAAATAAAAAATAAAAAAAAGAAAATAAGTGATTTATATTGCTTATTTTCTGATGACCACATTTTTTGATGTGGTGTTTATAACACTTTGTCCTCGTTGAAAAAATGAAAACTTATACCTTATCTATAAAGAGGTAGGCCTAATATACCAGTAACTTTTAAAGATACAAACATACGCAATGCAATTTCCTGACGAAATCCAAACAATCATCAACCAGTATGCAAAACCAGCATCGGCCATGTTGCGCGAAGATTGGCGAGAAGGTTCCAGCATCATCAAGATACTTAAACAAGACCGCTGGTGGATCGACTACCGTACGAGGGAGTGGGAGCAAGTGGCGCCATGGACGACGGCGACGACGACGACCTGGACATGGGTAGACTGGTGCAAGGACAAGATGATCATTGGCCCCCCACGCTCCCGCAGTTACCGCGAAGAGGCAGAGCTGGATGAAGACTATTTGTCCTGGGATGATATCATTCGCCACTGCCGTCCGTGGTCTAAAACGTGGCCTGATCCCGATGATCACTCCTGGTGCAAAGTCAGGGCAGTCCCAGATTGGGCGGTTGTCGAATACATCGCCGCTGGAAGCCCGACCCCTTGTTAACTCAAAAACTAAAAAACCCATAAACATCAAAAATAAAAATAAACAAAAAGTGATTTATATTGCTTATTTTTATGAACCTCTTTTTGTATTTTAAATAATAAGGCCTGTACGGTTGTTTATATAGCACATGGAGTAAGCTGCACGCAAATGCGGAGGGTTACGGACACCATTAGTTTGTAAAATCTTTCGAACTTTACACCATTCCACCCAAGTGGTATGTTCAGTTGTAGGATTTAGAGGCCAACGAGATGTCGTGTGTCGCCGCCATTGACCAGATTTCTGCCATTGATAATCATACCAAGCTCGACTCATCCTCAGTGCAAACGCTCCTGGTGCATAACGAAAGCGGAGAAATAGCGCGCCTGTAAATGAGTCTTGCATAACAGTGTCCATATTTTTATAACCGCGAGGTATCCAAAAGTCCTGGATTAATGCACTAATTTCCAACGGAAGGTTTTTAAACTCTAAAGGCATCTTAAATAGTTGATTTGTACCATTTGAGAGAAATATTTTGGAGATTCATTTTTTTCAATTGCACGTTATGCTATAAATAGGACATCAAAAAATTGTTGTTATTTTATTCAGACATTTCAATCTAGATTTTGTATCATGTAGGTAAATGTATATTGAAATATATTAATTTTCAAAAAATTGATACGGTTCATGACAGTTTAACTGCTCCATAAAAACAGCGTCACTCTATATTAATATTCGTGATGTATACTAGTGAAAATCCTCATTTCAATACTACTGACAAAATCTTGCTTAGTCTTGTTGCATTCTCAATATTGTGGGTGTTTTTAAAAGCATATGTTGACTGGTGCGAAGGATATGGTCCTTATGGTTGGCGCTGGAAACAACTTCAAAAAGAGGTCGATAAAAAAAAGACCAGAAATGGATATAAGCGGCGTCGTGCAACAACCCCACCTCGTGGACAACGTAGAAGACGCATTATATCTGAAGATAGTGGTAGAGAAATCCACGAATCAGAAAATAATTATACCTCAAGTTCTGCTGATGGTTACAGTTCAGAGTATAGTTCCGACTCTAAAAGTTAACAGCTTCAATATCACTGCGATCATCTTTAAGATTAAAATTAAAGAAAAAAAATGAAATAGTTTAAACTTTTTCTATATAGGTAATTAAATACATCATGTCTGATAACAAATCACAACAGTCCCCTAATAATGACTCACCTCCTGTCAAGGAATCACCTCCTGTCAAGGAATCAGCTCCTGTCAATGACTCGTTACGACTTGAAAGATCCAAGGCTTTTGCTAGGACTATCAAGGAATCCGATATTTATGAAAATATGGATTCAAATAATAAACAGGCTTTGAACGTATGGGCAGAACAAGGAGAAAAAGCTGTTATAGCACATATGTTTACTGATCAAGAAACTGGACGTCAACTCTCCTATGGTGAAATGAGAATGCGTTATGGTTAACACACATAAGTACACATATCTGGTCTAGTATAGACAGACTGACCACCCCAAAAGCTTTTTTCTATCAAGTTTGTTTGGCCTGGTGCCCAATGAAGTCGGCACATACATGTGGATGAAACCGAGGCGAATATTGACATCGTAGCTAATGCTATAGCTAATACAGCTAGCATAGCAATAAGTTCAGCTGGTGTCATATCCCGAATATTGGGAAGATCAGAATCTTGATTAATATGTGATCTCCTGTAATGCATATAATTTACAGGCCATTCAGTTCTATGATTAAATATATTTTGACTTCGATGACCACCATGTAATATATTTTGAGGTCGATTACCACGTTCATCTGAACTTGGTGCTCGACAATTTGGACAAGTTATTTGTCCATTGCATCTTTGAGCCCATGTATTATAACAACGTGTGTGAAACCGATGTCCACATTGCAATTGACGAATATCCCCTGTTGCTTCCTCAAGGCAGATACTGCATGTCGTTTGTTCATTATCTCGAGACATCGTGTCGCAAGGCATTTTTTTGTGAAGTGATGTCAACTTATCACATCATAAAAAGCAATCAATTTTTTCTTGAATCATTAAAAATAATATTAATCGATCGATTTATCTTTTTTTAATGGTTCTTCTTTTGCGTTTTTTAACTTTATTAGCATGCTTCTTTGATTTACGTACAGCCTTCTTTTTAACATTCCGTTTTGTTTTCTTTTTCTTTTTCTGTTGCTTCTTCTTTCTTCTAGTTTTCTTTTGTTTTTTACCACCCCCCTGTCCCGTTTGCGATCTTTGATAATCCTGATCAGTCACACCACGACCAGCTATTACATAATTAAGTCTATTTTCTTTGTCTGTTACAACTAATCCACTCATTGTATTTGGATTAATATCACCCCTTGCGAATAATGTTAATAAAATAGATCTTGCTGCTGCAGGCCTATCATTATGTAACCCTAGGCGACCATTATTTGGTGGTCTAATCCTCGCATCTCTGGAATATTGTGGGCCTTCAATGACCTGACCTCTAAAATTACCTTTAATGTAACCGCCATTTGCAACAATAGTTGTCATTTCTTGTAAATAATCACCCAATGACTTTCTAAATGAGTGTTCAATAATACCTCTTCTAAGCATATCAACTGTATAGGGTCCATCTTGAAAAAACTCTCTAAACTTAGCATTTACCGTCCCAGTGGCTCCTGTGGGTGTTGTAAAGTTTTGACCTGTGAACGTACAAATCTGTTCGCCTCCGTTTGCTTGGTGTAGCGTTCTAATTAGATTTTCATAGGTATCAGTTAAACCTACTACAAATGGAAGAGCATCTACGAAATATTGTAGATTTTCAACAGAGGCCCTTGCAGATAAAGGACCAGAATCATTAGTGTTGAGATTAACTTCAAATCCATCATGAAATCCAGCGGGCCATCCATCGGCTGGAGGAATATCACCTTTGCGCACATTGATTAACATTACCTTTCTTGCTGGTAAGCGAGGGTCCTGTTGAAATACATTCATTTGAAAATATGCTGAAATATTAACCTTAGTAGGTACATTTTTATCATTTTTAAAGCCGTTTGCTGAAGGTTCAACTCTTAAACGATAAGTAAATAAATTATTTTCACTATATGCCTGTGGGCCTTTTGGTAAAGGACATTGAACCATAAAATCCATAATACCCCATTCTACTCCACTTTCCAGAGACTTAGTTAGATTTGGACAAATCGTTGTCATAGCATCAATTATTGATGCTGTAGGACAATAATGTTTTTGAGATACATCTAATCTATCAACAGACATCGATACAGCATTATTTACAAAAAATCTTCCATATGTATCAATATCAGCCGGATCCATGGTATTTACAACGCCTCCCCAACCCATGGCCTTCATATCATTAAATAAACTATTTTTTACTCCTGGGCCCGCAGCTGCCGGCCACTTGTCTATAAGTAGAGCATTACCTTGACGAGTATAGAAGTCAGTTTGGTTTATAATACTTGTAACAAGTTTTGTATCGTTTGGAGGTGCTTGATTGTTCAATAATTTGTCATATTTTCCTGAGGCACCCTTTGTTAACAGATTTTCAATCATACGTTTTTCTTCAGTAAATAACATTTTTGCTTTACCAGTATTGGGAGCATTCTCCAGACAATGAGTCATGATAGCAGCCACTGTTCCCAATACATATCCATTATTTAATCTGCCTAATGCACTAAAAGGTAATTTCTTCCCCATTAATTGTGTAATAAATTGAAATAGCGGATCAGCCATTCTAAAATATTCTAGAATGATTGCCAGATATCCATTAAAATCACCGTCTTTAGAAAAATAATAATCGTAAAACATTGGGTTCGCTGGAGCTGTATTGGTATTAAAAGTTAAGTTTATAACCATAGCTAGGAAACTCATCATCGTAGATATATTATCAAATATATCTTGCAACAATTTATAGATTTGTGGTTGCTTGGCTGAATATGTTAATGGATATGCAATATATTCTTCATTTAAAATTGTCTGGGTCAATAACTGATTTGGAGTAACCTGGCCCTGGCCCGCCGCGAATCCTGCCAAAGCTTGTGTTAATGTAGTGAATCCTTCAGAATCAAATCTTAACAAGTTTCTTTTTATTTTCCGTATTTGTTCCTTTGTTTTATCATTGTCTCTATAACCTGGTAATATGCTAGGGTTCGGTGGCGGCGGAAACAAGTTTAAATACGAGGTTCCTTGTTCTTTCAAACTTTTTAATTGAACTACACTTGTATAATTGCTTCTTTGAACATGATTCATTATATATGTACCTAGGGCTCCTTTCATAAGAGGTGCAAAATTGTCATTCATCCCTTTTTCAATATCAGGATTGGTGCGTTCGCTACCTCTTACCTTTCTCGGATCTGCCTCTGCTCTTAAGCCTAGAAACGCATTTGCAAGAGTGACTGTTACGGCACCTATTTCTGTGCTTTCATACAAAGTATTAACTGGATTTACGGCTCCTCCACTCAGTTCTCTGGGATCCGTTAAATTAGTCACACTTTCCTTAACATCTTCGGGAAGTTCATTCACAGCTTGATCTAAAATGTTTAAAGCTCCTCTCGTGCGATATAATTTTCTTAATTGAACTATTTGAATAGGAAGTAGCGTTCTTAATACATTAAGTGCCTCTTGAGGTTGGTTGTTCTGATACGCTTGATTAAAAACTTGTTCTACTTTCATGAGATCTTCGTCTGTCAACATTTGTTGTTGCAACGCCTGTTGTTGTGTATTCCGTGCATCTAATTGATTTTGTATTTGTTGTTCCTCAGGTGATAATAATTTAAATAAAGTTGCCCGATCTTCTTCGTTTATTTGCAACAGATAATTATACAATGTTTGGGGAGGAACTGAACGCATCGCCTTTAGCACCTCATTCGCCCATAGTTGCCACTGGCCTTCATCCGCAGGTTGTCCTCCGAGCCCACTGATATATTCTGCTAGATTAGTTTGACCTTCATCATTATATTCATATTCATATTCATCATCACCATAATCACCTTCCTCTTCCTCGTCTGGATCATAGTCCGAATCACTGTCATCATCTTCTTCATCAATTATATCAATTTCAAGCTGTTTAAACAATACGTCATCTGCTAATACTAGTAAAAATTGATCAAACAAAGATTCATTGAAGCCTGCAATAGTAGAAACAGCATTGTTTCTAAAACCAACAATCTCGCCCCTTTTTCGTTGACAATAATTTTTGTCAGTAAATTGCAGTTCATAAATAATACACATTTTTGATAGGGTAATTAAAAATGCTTCATCTGCTGTCGTAATACTAGGATAAAAGTTTGTATTAATATTAGCAAGAAAATTGATAATTGGATATGGTTGATCCCTCAATACAACTAATGGTTGTTGATTATTTGCTCTAGGCTGAATATTAGTACCTTTTGCTATATTTTCAACTAAACCTTGGATTTCAATTACAGTTGCATTATAATCTATTCCAATCGCTGGTGCTTTTAGTTCTAAAATAATTGGTGTTTTAAGCAATTCATTATAAAGATAGGCAAGCTTGTCTTGTTGTCCTGTTATACCAGTTAAAATAACTGGAATATTTAATAAACCTGTATGTACACATAAATAATAAAATGTCGAATTAAATGCGTCATATAGCTGTTTACCTGTATATGCTGAATCTTCCATAGGTGTGCCAGGATTATTTTGAGCTTGCCTTAATCTGTTATCGATTACATACTCCTCAAATGGCTCGTCATCTTCATTATTAGCTTGGTAAATCTTATTTTCATTATCAAATACTTGTTTTATTTGATATGTTAGATCTGGATTAATACATTCTGCAAAACCTGATAATTGATTTAACCTAACCGTCTCGGGTTGTTCCCCTGTTTCAAGAGGAGGAGGAACAACCGTGATGCTTGTAACACCTTGTTCATTTCTTGTAATATTCATTTGTAAACCAACATTATCTCCATTTATTACTCTAAACGCCAAAAGCCCTTGTTCGAGACCAGGGACACTCTGTGGTTCTAACTCTTGCAAATCAAATGGAGACAATATTTCCTCATCAATCACTACCCAGCCAGGTGTAAACATTGCCATAGTTGGTGTCACTTTCCATTGCAATGCCTGTTCTATATCAATATATATACAATATTGAACATCAGTAGCACACATACTCGCAATTGCTCTTCCATCAATATTTAAAAATATTTTATCTGCCATAGTTGGTATTGTTACTACTCCCATTTTCAAAGCGAGCAATATATCTGCAGCTCCAGCCTCTTCTTCATCATATTCGTCTTCTGGATTACCACCGCGGAGAGCTTTACCTCCTTTTTTTGGTTTTGGATGGAATAAGCCTGCAGAGGGAGAATCAGGCATTTTACCATTTCGAGCCCACCAAAATTGTAGTGCTCGTAATTTTCCTGTACCATGACTGAAATACATATCATGAAAAGGATCATGAGTAAATAGTGAAAATAAAAATGTAATAGCCTGATCTAGACCTAAATCCACATTATTTGTAAAATCCTTAATCGTCATTATATACTAACCTTATTATAAAAATGAAATGTATATTTATAATTTTTATTATAAATCATAATCTAAATGTCATCTATGCAAAATCCTTTACTAAATCAAGAACCATGCGAGGTTTGTGGTAGATTAACACAAGTATTAATCTGCGATAAATGTGCATGTACTATATGTAATCATGATAGTTGTCGTCAGTACTTTGACCTAACACCACATATTCGAATCTACTATTGCATGCCTTGTGTAAATAAGATTCTAGATAAGTTCGAAGATTACTATTCATCTGATAGTGATTGGGAAGAAGATAATCGTGATCCATAATATAAGCATGGATGTAGGTGTTTTACGTACATCTTTTCTTAATTAAAGTAAAAATGTAGGTACTAAAGATTTTTAACTTTTTTAACATTTTTCAAAGACCCACAGATATTTCATAGAATCTACCCAGAATACCCCAAATATTTTTGAGAATTGAAAACATGGTCAAAATCGTAATTTATTTAGACGCCCTAGAGGATAAAAGAAACCAATTTTAAAAATTATGTAGGATAGTTATGTAGGACTGAAAAAAAGGCACTAAACAGATTTACGTTTAAAGATTCAGCTCCTTTTCTATGTAGCCTATAATGCTACATAATGCTACAGATTTAGGAGCTGAAACGAGCCAGAACGAGCCAGCTATTTTTTATTGTAAAAAATGTGACTATACAACGTGTAAAATAGGAAATTGGAAAAGACACCTTAAGACGAAGAAACACAATGCTACAGAAATGCTACACAATGCTACAGATTTAGGGCAAAAAACGAGTCAGAACGAGCCTAAAACAGGATGTGACTTATATTGTTGTGAATGTGGCAAGACATATAAACATCATAGCAGCTATTATCGTCATAAGGCAAAATGTACATGGAAACCATCAATAGATGAAAAAGTTATTGAAAATAATGATATCTCTCAAGAGAAAGTAATTAATAGCAGTGATGCACATGGAGAATCAACTCCGTATATTTCATTTGGAACTAAAGAGGCTTTTGATAATTTTACAAATATAATATCATCTAGTTCTGGAAATACTACTACAATTGGTGGTAATAATAGCAATAGTTTCAATAATAATTTCAACATTAATCTTTTCCTCAATGATAAATGTGCTAATGCCTTATCAATTCAAGACTTTGCAGAAAAACTTAGAATAACTATGAATGATCTCTCTTCAATGAAAAATAATGAACCTAAGGCGATCACTAATATTATTGAACAAAACTTGAGTGGTTTAGCATTAACAGAACGTCCTATGCATAATCATGAAAAGAAGTGGTATGTAAAAGATAAAGAAGAGGGTTGGGAAAATAAATCGGGAGAGAAAATAGTAGAAAATGTTAAATCTAGTATAGCCAAAAAGAGTGGACCAGTTTTTGTGGAAAATAATCCTGATTGGGAAAATAGTGATAAAAAGGGAGCCGAATATGCTGAAATTGTAAATGTCGCAATGGGCGATATATCTGGAAATAATGGCGATAGAATCCTTAAAAGTATAGAGGATGTATGCAGTATAAACATTGCAATTACTTAGTAAAAATATTAGTGAATTGATATAAACCAATAATAATATAATGGTTATAACAATGAGAGCAGGAATCGTAGCACTTATCTTTGCACTAGCAGCAAGCACGGCATCGTGCTTTACTCCTAATGGAGAACATTGGAACGACTTTGTAGGTTTTGTCAAACAACATAACCGAACATATGAAGGCGAGGAGCTGGTTGAACGTTTTCATATTTTCACAACAAACATGCAGGTAATTAAGGATCACACTGGTTCTTGGCGCATGGGCATAAACCAGTTCGCGGATATGACACCACAGGAGTTTCGCTGTGCTACTAGTCATGGATGCTTTTCTGGTGCTGAACCAGCTCGTTATTTCCGTGGATCTAGCTCTTGTAAAGAGTATACCGGAATCGATGCTTCGCCTGTTGATAGCTTTGATTGGCGGGATCATAAAGCTGTAACGCCTGTAAAGAATCAAGGACAGTGTGGTAGTTGCTGGAGTTTTTCAGCTACTGGCGCTATGGAAGGTGTCTGGTCTATTGCAACAGGTGATTTGGTTAGTCTATCTGAACAGCAACTAGTTGATTGCTCAATCAAGTATGGAAATCTTGCATGTAACGGAGGTCTTATGGATAATGCTTTCAAGTATGCCATTGATAATGGCATGTGTACCGAGGAATCTGATCCATATGAGGCTAAGCGTGGCTCTTGTGATAATTGCGTACCTGTAGTTTTCATGAAAGGATGTGAAGATATACCAGCGAATGATCAGCAGCTATTGCTTCAAGCGGTTTCTGAAGGTCCAGTATCTGTTGCTATTGAAGCTGATACCCGCATTTTTCAACTTTACAGTGGTGGTGTTATTGATAGCTCTAGTTGCGGTACTAATCTTGATCATGGAGTGCTTATCGTTGGTTATGGTACTGAGGATGGTAAGCCATATTGGCTAGTAAAGAACTCTTGGGGAGATAGTTGGGGGGAGAACGGATATGTTAAGATTCTCCGTTCTGATAGTTCTAATGATGCCGGAGTTTGTGGTATTGCTATGCAAGCCAGTCGTCCTCTTGCAGAGCCAAACACTCGTCGATTTGTCATGCTATAAATTGGATGTAAAAATAAATATTTCAATAGTCCTGTGTTATTTTAAAAATAAAAATTGAACTAGAATAATGCATTTTTACTTATTTTATTAACAACTTGGTAATAAAATAAGTACAACTTAAGACTATGAATAAAAATGGAGAAATGAAATGGCGAACCTGTTTTAGTAGCATTAGCTTCGCAGGTTATAAGCTTGATATTTTGAAGAGTGCACTGCAAAAGTATTTGAGAAGAAGAGAGGAAGAAAAGATGCTGTGGTGCTTGGGTGAAATATATCTGTTTAAGGCTTTGGCTACGACAGATAAAGAGCGTAAGGCGGCGAAAGGTATAATTAGTAACATGCTGAATAGACTAATTATAATGATGGACGAGGAGATGCTGTTTGCTGAAGTAGGTAAGTACATGAAGTGTATGGAGTGGATAAAAGAGTTTGATGAGGGAGGGCGAGATAACTTCAAATTGCTAGTTAAGGTATGTAAGACTATGCTAGGTGCTAGGATGCTGAGACTAAATAGTGATATATATTCCTACTGGTGGAGAGGTGCAGGAGTACATAAGGTAGTTAAAGTACCAGGATTAGGCTGGGAGGAGTTTCTATATACTCCTGTAGAAGTGCATCAAGAATGTCAAGAGATATTGAAAGATGAAGATGGGAATTGTTGGGGTTATGAGTATGAAAACTTGCTGATGTTTATCACTGCATTTCGAGCAGGACATAGCTCATGTTATTATTGGGCCTTGGCGATGTTTCATTGTGATAAGAAGGGAACACGGCGATTCTTTCGCAGGACAGATAGTGT
>NZDM01000100.1 GCA_002690085.1 Flavobacteriaceae bacterium | reverse complement strand
TACTAAAGAAATTGGGATACGGCGTGCCTTAGGCGCCACGCCTTTTGAAATTAAACGTCAGATTGTAGTGGAAGCCGTATTTTTAACCTTACTTTCAGGAATTTTAGGCATCATTACAGGTGGTTGGATCCTTATTGTCATAGATAAAGTTTGGGGACAAGGCGACGACGCCACGCTCGTCAATGCGTCCGTTTCCATAACCGTCGTATTTGTAGCCCTTGCCTTATTGGTATTATTAGGGTCATTAATTGGTTTGATTCCGGCTTTCAAGGCTATAAGAGTTAAACCCATAGAAGCATTAAGAGAAGAATAATTAAATTAAAACAATGAATAAAACAGTCAAAATTATTTTAGGAATCGTCTTACTTATCCTTTTGGTATTTGTTTTGAAATATTTTAAAGATTCAAACAAAAAAGATGTTATCGATTATAAAACAGCCCAAGCATTTTACACGTCTTTGAACACAAAAATTGTAGCCACTGGGAAGTTAAATCCGGAGGAGGAAATTGAACTGAAACCTCAAATTTCCGGAATTGTCGACAAAATACTAGTCGAAGAAGGGGATTTGGTTCAAAAAGGTGATCTAATTGCCAAAATCCGAGTGGTTCCAAACGAACAGGCCTTGGTAAGCGCCCAAAGCCGCATTAAAACCTCAAAATTCACATATGACAATGCCAAAACATTGTTTGAACGTAACAAAGCACTCTATGAAAAAGGGGTGATATCGCGTCAAGATTTTGAAAACAACGAACTCAGCTTGAATCAAGCTCAAGAAAGTTACATGCAGGCACAAAACGATTATCAAATTATAAAACGCGGCTCTATTTCTGGCGGCGGCTCTGCCAACACGAATATTGTCGCTCAAATTGCAGGAACCATTTTACAAATTCCTGTTAGAGAAGGAGATCAAGTGATTCAAAGCAATAACTTTAATGCAGGGACTACCATTGCCACCATTGCCGATATGCGTCAAATGATTTTTGAAGGTAAAGTAGATGAATCTGAAGTTGGTAAGCTGGAGGAAGGAAAAACTATTAAAGTTATTTTAGGCGCGATTAATGAAAAAGAATTTCCTGCCAAATTAACTTTTGTGGCGCCCAAAGGTGTTGAAGAAAATGGCGCTGTTCAATTTGTGATTAAAGCCGATGTTGCCGTTGAATCTAGCAATAAAATTCGTGCTGGCTATAGTGCAAATGCTGAAATAGAAGTTGCCAGCAAGGACAGCGTAATGGTGATCAAAGAAGCCCTGCTACAGTTCAATAGAATTACCGAAAAACCTTTTGTTGAAATTTTAAACGATAATGATGATTTTGTGATAAAAAATGTTGAGATTGGAATTTCAGACGGTATCAATGTTGAAATTACAGAAGGATTAGTGCTTTCAGATAAAATCAAAATTTGGAATAAAGCCTCTGAAGAAAATAATGAAGACGAAGAAAATGACGATAACGATGCGTAATATAAACTCAACCGACACAACAAAAAGCCTGCTGCTTTTTCTGTGTTTTGTAAAACTGTTCAGCGTCAGCGCACAAGAACTATGGACGCTAGAGGCATGCGTCAATTATGCGCTTGAAAACAACATCAGTGTTCAGCAGTCAAAAAACAACTTAGTTTCTAATGACCAAGACATTATTGCCGCAAAAGGTAATTTTTTACCCACGCTTGGAGTTGGCGCCTCTCAACGTCTTAACTTAGGAAATGTAGAGGTTTTTGATGGTCAGTTTTTAGACCGGACTTTCCATTCATCAAATATTGGCTTGAATGTTTCCCAGACGATTTTTAATGGGTTTCGCAATACCAACATCTATAAACAGTCTCTTATAAACAAGTCGGCTAATGAGGAAGAATTTCAACGTATAAAAGACAATGTAGCACTTAATGTGGTCAACACTTACTTAAATGTGATGTTGAATAAAGAAAATTTAAGCATTGCAGACATTCAATATAAGTTTTCAATTGAGCAGCTCGAACGCGTAAAAGAATTGGTAGCTGCTGGCACCCAGCCCCGCGCCAATGTATTTGATGCAGAAGCGACGTTGGCCAGTGATCAACAACGCTTAACCGTTGCCGAAAACAACTATAATTTGGCGCTTTTGGCATTATCTCAGTTATTACAAGTCCCTTTTGAAGGATTTGCGGTTGAACAAATAACACTAGATACACCCTCAGAGTTGTTTTTGTACAATGATGTCAATTCCATACTGGCACATGCTCTAAAAAACAGAAGTGAAATTAAAGTGGCTGAGAAAAATATTGAAGCAGCTCAATTGGGTAAAGAAATTTCAAGAAGTGGATTTTACCCCAATCTCAGTATTAGTTACGGGCTGAATACAGGAGCTAACTTTTCCAACCTTAGCAGTGACAATTCTTTTTTTCAGCAAATTAACGATAACCGAGGCCATAGTTTTGCCTTGAGTTTAAACATTCCTATTTTCTCTAGATTTCAAAACAAAACAGCCTTAGCTAAAGCAAAAATTCAGGTTGACAATAGAAACCTGGCATTAGAACAGGCCAAAGTCGACTTAGAGAGCAATATACAACGCGCTTTTACGGATGCTAAAGCCGCATTAAAGACCTATGTGTCTTCCCAAAAATCAGTTGCCGCCCGTCAGCTGTCTTTTGATAATGCGCAAGAGCGCTACAACATCGGTGCGCTTAACACATTAGATTTAGAACAAAACAGAACCCAACTGGTGAATGCTCAATCAAGTTTAGTCCGTTCCAAATACGATTTTATTTTCAAGACCAAAGTCTTAGACTTTTATCTTGGAAAACCCTTAAATTTGTAAATGGCTTGTATTTTAAATCTTGAAACTTCTACGACCAACTGTTCTGTTGCACTTTCACTTAATGGAGAATTGCTTCTCTTGAAAGAAGATAACAGTGCCCAATACTCACATGCCGAGCGACTTCATCTTTACATTGATGCGGTATTAAAGGAGACCCAAACTGAACCCAGTCAAATCGATGCGATTGCCGTGAGTAAAGGTCCGGGTTCTTATACTGGTTTGCGCATTGGTGTCTCCGCAGCAAAAGGACTTTGTTTTGGCCTAGACATTCCGCTTATATCGCTGCCCACATTAGAAGTGCTTGCTCATAAAAGAAAGATAGAAGAGGGTTGTATTGTAGCCACTTTAGATGCCCGCCGCATGGAGGTCTATTCGGCAGTATTTGATGTCAATCACCAATGTATTGACCCCACCACAGCGAAAATATTAGACTCCGGGTCCTATGCTGATTTATTAGAAAAACAATCCGTTTTTTTTGTTGGTAATGGTGCCGCTAAAACTCAGGATTTGATTGATCATTCCAAGGCACATTTTGATATTCAGCTTCCATCAGCAAAGCAAATGTGCGCGCTGTCTTATCAAAAATACAAAGCAGAAGATTTTGAAGACCTGGCTTATTTTGAGCCTTTTTACTTAAAAGATTTTATCACGATTCCTCCAAATAAACAGTAAGTATCTGGAAAGAAGTTTGATTTATATTAACTTACTACAACTGTAGGGTTTTTAAAAAGTTATTTTGAGTTAAGAAAACGCACAAGCTCGATTAAATCTAAATCATTACTTAGATTTATTTTATTTTTTTTTATAAAACTCAAGACTTCTTTTTCCTTACCGCTGAAAATAGAAGAAAATCTTTTTTTATTTGTATCAATCAATACAGCTGGGGCATCATCAAAAATTATATAGTGACGGTCTTTAGTTTTTTTGTATGTCGCTGGCCGCGGCGCATCATAGCCTGTTGAGGATTCTTTTTTGTCAATAAAAACAACTTTATTTTTCTTTAAAATCGTATAGCCCCCCAAGCTATAAAGAATTGAAAAATAGCCTGAATTGATACCACCTTGATCTCCTATGTAATCAAATATTCTGTAAGTGTCTTTTGAGTCTAAGAACAGGATCTCTCTAAATATGTTATCTTTATTAATAACGTAAATTTGGTTATCCCCCCCCTGAAATTCCATTTGGTCATTAAAAATATCATAACGAATGGCAAAGACTTTATCGTTATAACCAGAAATCTGAGCACGAATAAAGTTGTCAGTTAAATATTTTGAGCCTTTGATTTGAGAATCGCCATCACTTAAGTTTAAAAGGGTATAATCTAATTTTGTTGATGCTCCTCCTGCGTAGTTAATTCCTTGTTGTGCCGAGGCGGCTGTTGTTATTAAAGAGAATAAAATATAAAACAATTTGTTTTTCATGTGACGATAAAATTAGTTTTCAAATTTACTAATATATAGGCTTAATTACAATTATTTTAACTCTATTTAATGACTGCATTATCATAATAATTAGTTAAAGATTGTAACTTAGAGGCAAAATTGTAGCTTATGAAACTATATATTATCCCCACACCCATTGGGAATTTAGAAGACATAACCCTTCGGGCCATTGCTACACTAAAATCGGTAGATTTAATTTTAGCTGAAGACACCCGTACTTCTGGCAAGTTACTCAAGCATTTTGACATTACAACGCCCATGCAGTCTTATCATATGCACAATGAACACAAAATTTTAGACCGCCTTATTGACCGCATAAAAAGCGGCACCAGCATCGCGCTTATTAGCGACGCAGGGACGCCCGCGATTTCTGACCCTGGATTTTTACTAACAAGAGCCTGTGTGGCAGCAGAAATTCCTGTAGAATGCTTGCCCGGTGCAACCGCTTTTGTGCCCGCTCTTGTAAACTCCGGTTTGCCAAACGATCGCTTCGTTTTTGAAGGGTTTTTACCACTAAAAAAAGGCCGTCAAACTCGGCTTAAATTATTATCGCAAGAACAACGCACAATCGTACTTTATGTAAGCCCTCATAAACTCAATAAAACTTTGGAAGACATTGCTTTGTATTTTGGCACGGCACGTCTCATATCCATTTCACGAGAGCTCAGCAAAGTGTTTGAAGAAACCCGTCGTGGTACGGTCCAATCTATTTTAGAACACTACACCAACCATCCTGCTAAAGGCGAGATTGTGCTTGTAATTTCAGGCGCTTCATAAACTTAAGATTGATTGTGTTTTCCTTGGTTCCAACCGTATTTTCCAAGGTATAAATTTCCGCTCTCTATCGCCCCTTTTTCAATATTTGTACCCATAGAGTCGTTCCATCTGTTGAGGTATCCAAAAAGCGAAACAACTCCAAGCATTTCTACAATTTCTCCTTCATTCCAATGCGTATATAGCCGCTTTTTAAGGGCGTCATCCACAGCATTGGGAATAACAGATGCTGCCAAGCTAAAATCTAGTGCGACGCGTTCAGCCTCATTGAAAGCAGGATGCGTTCTGTAGTCCCAAATGTGATTAAGTTTTTCCTTCTCGGCACCATAACGTTCTGCTGCGCGAATGGCATGGGCTTGGCAATAGCGGCAGCCGGTAGCATTGCTGCTGACCCAAGCAATCATTCGTTTTAAGGCAGATGTGACTCGTCCCTCATTCGCCATCACCGCTTTATTTAAATTGATAAATGCTTTACTGATGGCTGGGCGGTGTTGCATTGTAAGGACAGAATTAGGACAAAACCCGAGAGTTTCATTGAAAAAATCAGCAAGTGATTTGGTTTCTAAATCATGGTCTGGGTTTAAGGGATTGACTAATGGCATTTTTAAATTTTTAGTATTATTTTTGAGAAAACAAGAAACAAAAATATTTTATTATGGCCCACAAAACTACAACCCATTGGAAAGGCGGCATGCGCTTCGAGTCTGACAACCCAAGCGGAAACAGCGTACTAATGGATACAACTTCGGCAGGAGTCTACCAACAACAAGGCTTGTCTCCTAAAGCGATGATGTTATCGTCCTTAGCAGGATGTTCTGGGATTGACATTGTTGATATTCTCAAAAAAATGAAAATTACAGACTATGATTTAAAAATTGTTGTGGAAGGAGAATTGACAGGTGTTCACCCAAAATATTACCATACCGTAACAGTCAATTATTATTTTTCTGGAGCCAATATTGATTCAAAAAAATGTGAACGCGCTGTGCAATTATCCGTAGACAAATATTGCGGCGTCATGGAAATGTTCCGAAAATTTGCAAGCGTTAACACCTGCCTCCACTTTCAATCTAATTAATAATGCGCTGGACAGTCAAGCCCGTTCCGAATGAAAATAGCGTCCAGCAATTGGCAACTGCGCTAGGGGTTGACGAAACCATTGCCAGTCTTTTAGTGCAGCGTGGCATTGAAAGCTTTGCGCAGGCCAAGGCTTTTTTTAGACCCCAACTGAAAGACCTGCACGACCCTTATTTAATGAAAGACATGGACATAGCGGTGCAGCGCATTCAGACGGCTTTGTCCACAAATGAACGTATTATGGTCTATGGTGATTACGATGTAGATGGTACAACATCTGTCGCGCTGATGGCAACCTATCTCGAAACGAAGACAGAAGCGATTACCACCTATATTCCAGATCGGTTTGCTGAAGGTTATGGCCTCTCTTATGCTGGAATCGATTATGCCGCGGACAATGATTTCAGTCTTATAATTGCTTTGGATTGTGGGGTAAAAGCCCTTAAAAAGGTTGCATATGCCAAAGAAAAAGGCATTGACTTTATCATTTGTGACCACCACCTCCCAGGAGATACCTTGCCACAAGCTGTTGCTGTTTTAGACCCCAAACGCTCGGATTGCAGCTATCCTTTTAAAGAATTGTGTGGCTGTGGTGTTGGTTTTAAATTGATACAAGCTTTGGGGCAACAATTTAGCGAGTCTATTGACGACTTAACCCCTTACTTAGACTTGGTTGCCACGGCCATTGGTGCCGACATTGTGCCTGTTGTTGG
>NZDM01000099.1 GCA_002690085.1 Flavobacteriaceae bacterium | reverse complement strand
TAATAGCCCTTAGTCTTTTTTTTCAAGTGTCATATGCACAGCTATTGAGTACCTCCGGATCTCAAATTGTAGATGATAATAATCAAGAAATCATTTTGAAAGGGGTTGGCCTTGGTGGCTGGATGCTTCAAGAAGGCTATATGATGAATTCTGTTGGTGGTGCTGATACACAATACGAATTTAAAGACAATCTCACTGCTTTAATTGGTGAAGAAGAAACCCAAATATTTTATGACAATTGGTTGGCTAATTTCGTAACTGAAACAGATATTGAAACCCTGGCTAACTTAGGCTATAACAGTGTTCGATTGGCTATGCATTACAATCTCTTTACGCTTCCAATACAAGAAGAACCCGTCGAAGGCCAGAACACTTGGCTTAGTAAAGGCTTTGAAATGGTTGACGATTTGTTGGATTGGTGTGAAGCAAACCAAATGTATCTTATTCTTGACTTACATGCGGCACCCGGAGGGCAGGGAGCCAATTCGGGTATTTCAGATTACAACCCTGCCTTACCTTCTTTATGGGAAAGCGATTTTAACAAAAGTAAAACCGTAGCGCTTTGGGGACAATTGGCCGACCGCTATAAAGACGAACCTTGGATTGGAGGTTATGATTTGTTGAATGAAGTAAATTGGACTTTAGGCACCTATGAGCTTAGGAATTTATATATTCAAATTACAAATGCCATTCGCGCTGTTGACACAAATCACATAATATTTATTGAAGGAAATGGTTATGCTAATGATTTTACAGGATTGACTCCTCCATGGGATAACAATATGGTTTACAGTTTTCATAAATATTGGTCTTATAATAATGAAGATTCGTTAGATTGGGTTTTAGGAATGCGAGACCAATACAACGTTCCACTATGGTGTGGTGAAACGGGTGAAAATTCCAATACTTGGTACCGAGATGCATTCAAGCTTTACGAAGACAATAATATTGGTTGGGCTTCTTGGCCTTATAAGCGTATTGAAACCATAGTAGCTCCTTATTCTATTTCTTCTAACTCAAACTATGAAGCCATTATTAATTATTGGAAAGGAGAAGGCCCAGCCCCAAGCGTGAGCAATGCCATATCAGGATTAAGTCAACTCACAACAGATTTATTAATCTCTAATACTACTTTCTTTAAAGACGTAATAGATGCTCAAATAAGACTGCCCCAAGACGATGCGTTAATTCCTTACGCAGATCATCAAATTCCTGGAGTTGTATACTTGTCAGATTACGACTTAGGTATTAATGGGGTTGCTTATAACGACAACGATTATGTAGACTATAGCATCGATACTGGCTCCTATGAAGCATGGAATAAGGGCTGGAATTACCGCAATGACGGCGTCGATATTCAAAGCAATACAGACACCTTTAATTCTAACGGCTACCACATTGGGTACATAAACGATGGGGAATGGATGAAGTATACCGTAAACATTGCTACCACAGGCTTTTATAATCTTAGCATTCGTTATGCCTCCCCAGAATCTGGAGGTAAGCTAAAACTGTTTTTAGATGAGGTTGACATTTCTGAACCTATTTTAATGAACAACAGCGGTGGTTGGTCTAATTTTGTCAACGGGGCTTATGGGGGTGTTTACTTAGTGTCAGGCACCCATGTTTTAAAAGTCAAGATTATTGGTGACAATGAGTTTAATTTAGGCAGTATTGAATTTGAGGAGGCTAATGAATCTATCCCTAGTTTCGAGCCCATAGGGGCAAATATACTAGACGATGAAAAGTCCATAAGATTGGTTTTAAATCACCCCATTACGCAAGGCCAGACTTTGAACTCTGACGATTTCACTATAGATATTGATGGGGTTTCAAGTTCAGTAGAATCCATTCAGATAGATCCTTCTAATGACCGTACTATTTTGTTTGAAATGACAGATTTTTTAAATTTCCAACAAAACATTACTATTGATCATACGGGTGCTGTTATAAATTCAATATTTGATAATTATGTACTTGCTGAGTTTACGAATTTCCCAGTTACGAACTCGCTTCCAGAAAGAAAATTAATACCTGGAAAAATTGAAGCCGAAGATTTTAACACTCAATTGGGATTGAGCATAGAACCTACCAGTGATATTTTTGGAGGCGATAATATTGGTCAGACCCATTCTGGAGATTATGCTGAATACCTTGTTTATGTAGACGAAACCGGCCTTTACGATTTTCAAATCCGTTACGCAGCCAGTTACCAACAAGGCATAGCAGAATTTCAAATGGTTAATAATGAATCAACTCAGAGTTTGGGATGGTTTCCAATTCCAGTTACTGGAGGTTGGCAAAATTGGTACACATTGACCAATGAGGTTCAACTCAGCAAAGGCGCCTACACGCTTAAAATGAATGTTTTACAGCCTGGTTTTAATATCAACTGGTTAAAATTTACTTATTCAGATCAAAATTTGGGATTGGAAGACAATATTCAATTTGAAGGTGCTTTAAAAATATATCCAAATCCTGTTAATGATAAGTTATATATCAATTTTGAATCCAACCCAATTGATGCTATTGTTTTGTATGACATGAACGGTCGTGAAATTTATAGGCATGCATATATTGAATCCCCATCTTCTATTCAGTTACAATTACCAGCGATTGAATCCGGACTCTATTTTATTCGCATTGAATCTGAAAATCGAATTTTTCATAAAAAACTGTATAAAAATTAATCCAAAAAACCTAAAATATTAATATTAATGAGGCTAAACACATCTCCGCTTTTTCTTATTGTGGCATTAATTTCAGTACTCAGTTCGTGTGAGACAAGGTACCCCTCTTCTTCAGAAGATTGGGGGGTTGATTTTTTTGATGATTTTAAAAAATTTGACACCAGCAATTGGCAAGACCAACGCATTTGGGTTAACAATGAAACCCATTGCTATTTACCAGATAATGCTTATAATACCAGAGAAGTGAGTGACGGGACCTTAAAATTAAGAGTTGTCAATATAAAGGATAAAATCACTTGCGATAATTTTGATAAATTCGATAACCAACATCCAGAAACTCAATATGTGGCAGGACGTATTGCTTCAAAAAACCGAAGAGAATTCATCAAAGGAAAATGGACTGCTAGACTTAGACTTTCAGCCAATGGTGAAGCCAGTATGTTTCCGGCCTGGTGGATATTGGGGGCTCAAAACAATGAACCTCCAGTGCAGGAGCCCGATGAATACATTTGCTGGCCCACAACTGGCTCTGGTGAAATTGATATTTTTGAACACCATGGGGACCACCAAAAAGACCACTATACGGTAGGTGCTATCAAGAGTTTAGGGAAATGCGACGAGGGGGATTGGTGGAGTCTTCGCAAAGGTTTTGATGCGACGCTCAACGACTATCATGAATATTCCGTAGAGTGGGAGGGATCAGACCTTTTATACCGATTGGATGGTAAGGAAATTTACAGGAATGAAGGCCTTGGTGACAATTATCCAGAACCTATGTTTGCGATTTTAAATTTTGCAAAAATTACCGATTCACCAATGCGTGGAGAGTGGGTCATGGAAGTGGATTGGGTCAAGCACGAATACAGAAAATAACTCCTTTAAACCACCTAAAAATGACTCACAAAACAAAAATATTTTATAGTCTTTTTTTTCTGATATTACCAACAGTCCTATTGGCACAAAATTCTACACCTAACAATATTGAAATGAATTTTATAGACAAAAACATTCTACTGTATACAACCGCCAAGGATACCGATCTGAGACTGACAAAACAGCCAGACCAAATTTTCAAAAAACGCGTTCAACCCTTAGAGACAGAGGTGTCTATTTTTGTAAACCCAAATAAAAAATTTCAAAAGTTTTTAGGCATTGGAGGCGCCATTACAGATGCTTCTTCAGAAGTTTTTTCCAAGCTTGGTTCAGAGATACAAAACCAATTATTAGAGGCCTATTATGGTGCCGAAGGCATTGGGTATAACATCATCAGAACCAGTATACACAGCAGTGACTTTGGGTTAGGGAGTCATACCTACATTGATGAGGGCGATGCTGAGCTCAACTCTTTTTCAATTGAAAAGGATTTAGAAAAACGCATTCCCATGATAAAAAGAGCTCAGGCTATTATAGGGGATAAATTGGTATTTTATGCCAGCCCCTGGAGTCCTCCAGCATTTATGAAAACGAACAACCATATGCTTAGGGGGGGTAAATTACGTCCAGAATTTCGTCAGTCTTGGGCCAACTATTATCTTAAATTTATTGAAGCTTATGAGGCCCAAAATATTCCTGTATGGGGGCTTACCATACAAAACGAGCCTATGGCCACACAGCGCTGGGAATCTTGTATTTATACCGCTGAAGAGGAGCGCGATTTTCTAAAATACTTTTTGGGACCTACCCTTGAAAAAGCGGGGCATGGTGATAAAAAAATAGTTGTATGGGACCACAACAGAGATTTAATTTCGAACAGAGCGAACACCATTTTTGAGGATCCAGAAGCTTCTAAATACGCATGGGGTATAGGATTCCATTGGTATGAAACATGGACCGGTAGTTTACCCAATTACGATAATCTTAAGAACATCAAGGCCTCTTTTCCTGATAAAAATTTATTATTTACTGAAGGATGTCAAGAAGGCTTTGCTTATGAACGTTTGCAGCATTGGCCCAACGCCGAACGTTACGGAAATTCAATGATCAATGATTTTAACAGTGGTACTGTAGGTTGGACCGATTGGAATATTTTATTAGATGAACGAGGTGGACCCAACCACGTTCAGAACTTTTGTTTTGCACCTATTCATGCAGACACCAAATCTAACAAGCTTATATTTACCCCAACTTATTATTACATTGGCCATTTTTCAAAATTCATCAAACCAGGTGCACTGCGCCTCAGTACCACAGCAAGCCGGACCACTATTGAAAGCACCTCTTTTCAAAATCAAGATGGCCGCATCGTTACTATAGTGATGAATTCTCAAGACCAATCTGTAACTTACAAGCTTATTGTTGGAGATAGTGAATCTGTATTTGAAATTGAACCACGTGCCATGCAAACGATTATTTACTAACACTTTCTAAAGCTTCTAGTTATGAAAAACAACATTATTTTTATCGCCTTTGTTGTCTCTCTTGGAGGCTTTTTGTTTGGATTTGATGCGGGTATCATTTCTGGTGTGATGTCCTTTGCTGGACCTGAGTTTGACTTGAACGAAATTCAGGCGGGCTGGGTGGTGAGTTCTCCCTCTTTTGCTGCGATGTTTGCCATGCTATTTTCGGGCCGTCTGAGTGATTTAATAGGGAGGAGAAAAATGCTTGTTGCGGTAGCCTTTTTTTATGCCTTTTCTGCGCTACTCTCGGCATATGCCAATTCTTATGAGATGCTTTACATTGCAAGAATGATAGGTGGACTCGCTTTTGGGGCGGCCTTGGTCTTAGCACCTATTTATATCGCAGAAATTGCGACTGCTGAAGACAGAGGGAAACTTGTTACGCTTCAGCAATTAAATATTGTTTTTGGTTTTTTCGCCGCTTTTTTAAGCAATTACTTTTTTAATAAATTCAACACTCCGGAAAATACATTTCTAAGCGATGAAACTGTTTGGCGGTGGATGCTAGGCGTTGAGTTTTTTCCATCGATGCTCTATTTTATTTTTTTATTTTTTATTCCAAAGAGCCCCCGTTGGTTGTACCTAAAAGGTGAACGTCAACATGCCAAAGTAATTTTAATGCAACTTCACGGAGAGAAACGGGGTGCGCAAGAAATTAATTCAATTGAAGAAGGAGTACTTTCAGATCAAAATAAATCTAAATTAAAGCTCAAGGATTTATTTAATAAATCGCTGCGATTTGTTTTAGTAATCGGTTTAGTAATCGGAGTTTTACAGCAAATTACAGGAATTAACGCAGTATATTTCTATGCTACTTCTATATTTAAGCAAACAGGTATTGGAACGGACGCTTCTTTCTCCTCTGGCGTTTTATTAAGTACCATTTCAGTTATTTTCACCTTTGTTGCGATTTATTTAATTGACAGAATGGGAAGGCGTCCCTTGTTGCTTATTGGAACTGCTGGAATTGCCTTGAGTTTACTGTTGTGTTCTTATGGATTTGGCCAAGCTAGCTATCAACTTAAACCTGCAAATATTGCTGCTTTTCAGTTTACAAATTCTAGCGAATTGTACGTCTTAGCCGATAAAACATTTGAGAGTGATATTGATTTTAAAAAAGAGGTGAAAGCCATTCTGGGCAACCAAATTTACAGCAAAAATGATGGTGAGATTTTAGAGACTGCTACAAACATTAATGCCACATTGGTGTTGATCGGAATTTTGGGCTTTATTGCTTGTTTTGCTTTTTCATTAGGTCCTGTGATGTGGGTATTATTGTCTGAATTATTCCCTTTAAAATTCAAAGGTCTAGCCATCGGTGTTATCGCCTTTATAAATTCATTAATTAGTTCTTTGGTTCAACTTGTTTTCCCATGGGAATTATCTAATTTAGGAAATTCTCTCACCTTTTTCATTTTCGGATTTATTGCCCTTATCGGATTTTTTATTCTCTTGAAAATATTGCCAGAAACCAAAGGGAAGTCTTTAGAAGAATTAGAATTATCACTTCAAAACTAATTTATGTTTTAAAATAAACAAGAGATAAGCTTCATTATATCAATCATCTGTTTAATGGGTGTTTTTTTCACAAATAAGAGGTGTTTTAAATTTGGCTAATATTTTAACTTAGAATAATTAAAAGCCTCATTTTTTGTATTATTTATATCAAAACTCACACATTATACTTGGTTTTTTGATTATATTTGATTGGTTACCAATCCACAAACTTTTTAAAAGAAATGAAGCAATATTTACGCGCTTTTTTTATTTTTCTTCTAAACACGAATCTTGGACTTTATTCACAGTCTAATCAGTCATTAGAAACAGACAATCCCCCAAACTTTTTATTTGTTTTGGTAGACGATCAGCCTTTTGATGCTGTTGGGTTTATGGGCCGCTATCCTTTTTTGAAAACGCCCAATATTGACCGTC
>NZDM01000098.1 GCA_002690085.1 Flavobacteriaceae bacterium | reverse complement strand
GTTTCAAAAATAGTTTTGAATTGATTTTTTGTAAGCCCTTTACCCAAATCAGAAATTTCTACTAAAACAAATATTTCATTAGAATTTAAGGAGATTTTTAATTCGCCTTTGCCCTTCATAGCATCGATACCGTTCTTTACTATATTTTCAACCGTCCAGCTGTAAAGTTCCTCATTAAGCATTACCATTTGAGGGTTCTTAGGTAGTTGAATTTCAAAGTTGACCAATGCACTGCTTCGGGATTGAAGATATTCAATAGCGCTTTTTGTGGCTTGAACAGCATCAGTTGGTTCGAGCTGCGGAACGGATCCGATTTTACTAAAGCGTTCGGTAATTGTTTCCAATCGCTGGATATCATTGTTAATTTCTTGAACGTAATCTGGGTTGATGTTTTCGTTTTTAAGCAGTTCATTCCATCCTATAAGCGAGGATAATGGTGTTCCAATTTGATGGGCCGTTTCCTTAGCCATGGCAGTCCAAAGTTTATTTTGTGAGGCCGTTCGGGAACTTTGGTAAAAGAAATAGATGAGCCCTAAAAACAATAAAATTATCAGAATTAATGCAAGCGGGTAATATTTTAGCTTATTGAGTAAAACAGAATTCCCATAATACAAAGTAGAGAGCACTTCGCCATCGTAAATTACCTGAAGCGGTGTGTTTTGACTGGCATAAATTTCACTTAATTGCTTCAAGTAAAGCTGGTTATTTTTTTCCTTAAGAACAATATTTTTCGATTGAAAATTTCCTTCAGAATCTTCAATAATCATTGGGGTCGTGGCGTTACTTTGAATGATTTTTAGGGGCAAATCACTAATGTTACCATCCAAATCAAGT
This sequence comes from Flavobacteriaceae bacterium, assembly GCA_002690085.1. GTDB lineage: Bacteria > Bacteroidota > Bacteroidia > Flavobacteriales > Flavobacteriaceae > UBA3537. The sequence goes on along the minus strand of NZDM01000098.1, from coordinate 5,485 downwards.
GTTTTGCTCAGCTCAATTTGTGCAGCAGAGAAATTCTCCATTTTAATGTATTCTTCCTCTTTAAATTTTTGATAAAATTGATAGGTATTCCATAAAATCAGCGAAACCATGAAAAAGGATACTGTAATCAGAATCCAATTCAGCAGCGATCGGTTGGAAGTTATTTTCATTGGTTGAATTTTTTTCGATTTAAATATAATGCATTTATGCGAATATTATTGTTCTAAATTATTGGGCTTTTCAGCTTTAATGCTTCACTTTATTTAATAACTTTGTTTTATATTTAGATTATGACTTCTTTTGATCCAAAAAATTACAGTATTTCGAAATTACAAGCCCTACTTTCTAGTGCAGTAGCGCCTAGGCCTATTGCCTTAGCGAGTACCATCGATGCAGATGGAAACCCCAACCTGTCACCCTTTAGTTTTTACAATATTTTTAGTGCAAACCCACCCATTTTAATTTTTTCACCAGCCAGAAGAGTAAGGGATAATACGACCAAACACACATTACACAATGTAGCCGCAATAAAGGAGGTCGTTATCAATGTTGTTTCCTATGACATAATTCAACAAATGTCTTTGAGCAGTACGGAATATGCCCAGGGGGTAAATGAGTTCAATAAGGCGGGCTTCACCATGTTAAAATCAGATTTGGTTCGTCCTTTTCGCGTAGCGGAATCGCCCATTCAAATGGAGTGCAGAGTTAATGAAATCAAGCCTTTGGGCCAAGATAAAGGGGCTGGTAATTTGGTAATTTGTGAAGTTTTGAAGGTGCATGTATCTAATGCCGTTATGGCGGAGAATAATACCATAGATCAAGAAAAATTAGATTTGGTTGCACGTGGTGGCGGAAGTTATTATATTCGAGCCAGAGATGGGTTTTTGGAAATACCAAAACCACTCAGATCTCTAGGAATTGGTGTGGATATGTTACCTGAATCGGTGCGTAAAAGCAACATACTTACAGGGAATGATTTAGGGCTTTTAGGGAATGTTGAAGCGCTTCCTACAAAAGAATACATTGAAGCGTTTTGGAAGCAGCCCAGCCAATCTTTATTAATAAATAAATTAAAAACAACGGAAGAGATACATCTAAAAGCAAAGGAATTCTTAGAGCAAAAGAATGTTCTAGACGCCTGGTGTGTCTTACTAAAATAAATCACAGCACATAAAAATGGAAGTACAAGGAAAAATTAAATTGATTGGAGAAACACAAACGGTGGGTTCTAATGGTTTTAGAAAGCGCGAACTGGTGGTAACTACCGAAGAGCAATATCCGCAACATTTGTCAATTGACTTTGTCCAGGACAAAACGGATTTATTGAATACTTTTCAAGTAGGACAGCAGGTCAAGGTGGGGATCAACCTTCGTGGCCGTGAGTGGATCAGTCCACAAGGGGAAACCAAGCATTTCAACTCCATACAAGGATGGCGTATTGACAGTTTACAGCAAAACTCAGCCACCGCCGCCCCTCCCGTACCACCTATGGAAGCTTTTGAACCGGCTAAAGATTTAAAAGCAGAGGAGCCAGACGATTTACCGTTTTAAGTTTTTTAAATAAGATACGTTTTAGATGTCCAAATTAACCAATTCAGATTTTGAAGAATTCGCTGGCAGTGATGCGTTCAAGGCTGTCATAAAGTCAAAATTGGGCACTAAAAAACACCAAAAATTATTAAAAAGCTTTAACTACGAAACAGAGCTGTTAAAACTACAAACTGAGTTGGTCGATTTGCAACATTGGGTTGCCAAACACAAAAAACGTGTTTGTGTTATTTTTGAGGGTAGAGATGCTGCTGGAAAAGGGGGTGCCATCAGGCGTTTTACAGAGCATTTAAACCCCAGATCTATGCGTGTTGTCGCACTTACAAAACCTACAGAAATAGAACGGGGGCAATGGTACTTTAGACGCTATATCAAAGAACTTCCAGATCCTGGCGAATTGGTTTTTTTTGATCGCAGTTGGTACAACCGTGCTGTTGTAGAGCCCGTTATGGGATTTTGTACGGATGATCAGTATGAAAAATACATGGTACAAGTCCCTGAGTTTGAGCATATGCTTTATGAAGACGGTGTCATTATCATTAAATTTTGGTTCTCCATTTCAAAAGCTGAACAACTTAGACGTTTTAACTCCAGGTTGGCCAACCCTTTAAAGCAATGGAAGTTCAGTCCAGTAGACAAAGAAGGCCAAAAGCGCTGGGATTTATACACATCATATAAAAAGCAGATGTTTAGCAAAACACACACCTCGTTCAGTCCATGGATCATTATTAAAACTAATGAAAAAAAAGAAGCCCGTTTGGAAAGCATTCGCTATGTACTTTCTCAGTTTGAATACGACCGAAAAGGGAGTGCCAATACGGCAATTCTGCCCGATCCCAATATAGCCCAACGTTACCACCGAATGATTCAGCAAATTGATTAATGATGAGTGAGTTAACACCCAAAAATTTAAAAAAATTAAATTTAAAACGAGCTCTAAAACTCTTTTTAAAACACGACGATATGAGCGTTGGAAGAGCCTTACGTATTTTGAATTATGAGGCCAAACTCAAAAAATTACAAGAGGAGCTCATCAAGCTTCAGCAATGGGTTGAGGACGAGGGCGAAAAGTTGGTCGTTTTGTTTGAAGGGCGTGATGCTGCCGGTAAGGGTGGTGCGATTCGGAGAATTACCCAGAATCTCAATCCACGAGAATTTAATGTCGTTGCACTACCAAAACCAACCCTAGAAGAAAATGAACAATGGTATTTTCAGCGTTATATTAAAAATTTACCGCGCAGTGGGCAAATTACTTTTTTTGACCGCAGTTGGTATAACCGTGCGGTTGTAGAGCCAGTCAATGGATTTTGCACCCCTGAGGAGTATGCCATTTTCATGAATCAAGTCAATGATTTTGAAAAAATGTTGGTGGATTCTGGTGTACGCTTGGTCAAGTTTTATTTTTCCATTTCTAAAGATGAACAAGCCCGTCGTTTTAAGGATATCAAAGCCAGTCCTGTTAAAAAATGGAAGTTCAGCGCTGTAGATAAAGCGGCGCTTGGGCTTTGGGATGATTATACGGACTACAAAAACAAAATGTTTGAGAAAACAGACACAGAATTTGCGCCTTGGCTGGTCATAAAGGCGAATAAAAAAATGCGGGCAAGAGTTGAGGTTATTCAAAAATTGTTAGAAATTGTTCCTTACGCTTCTGATGATTCTAAGAACTAATTTTTGAAATTAAGCTTTTAGCGCTCCTATAAAATCTTCAACCCCTATAGCATCCTCAACAGAAAATTTTCCAATTTTTGTCCGTCTTAGCGCCGAAAGATGTGCCCCAGAGTTTAAGGCTTTACCAAAGTCGTGTGCTAAAGATCGAATGTAAGTGCCTTTGTTGCACTCAACTTCAAAGTCCACTTCAAGGCCCCTCATGGCTGTGATGTCAAATACATCAATTGTTATTTTACGCGCTTCAATGGCGACATCTTTTCCAGCTCTCGCAAATTCATAAAGGCGTTTGCCGTCTTTTTTTAAAGCGGAATAGACGGGTGGGTATTGTTCGGTTTCTCCAATAAAATTTTTGGTTGTTTTTTGAATCAATTCTTCGGTGATGTGTGCTGTTGGGAACTGTTGATTGATCTCCGTTTCCAAGTCGAAGGAAGGGGTTGTGCTGCCCAAAGTAAAGCTACCTGAATATACTTTTTTTTGGGCTTGATATTGTTCAATTTGCTTGGTCATTTTTCCAGTGCAAATAATTAACAGCCCTGTCGCTAAAGGATCTAATGTGCCGGCGTGGCCCACCTTAATTTTTTTTACATTGAAAGTTTTTCGGAGGTGCCACCTTAATTTATTAACCACCTGAAAAGACGTCCACCCCAAGGGCTTATCAATCAACAACAACTGTCCATTTTTATAATCTTCAAGCGCTTTCATCGTCTTAAAAAAAGGTGGAGGTGATCGCTAGCAATCCCACTACAGCGCAATAGATAGCGAAATATTTCAATTGGCTGTTTTTTACCAAACGAATCATCCAATTACAAGCCATTAAACCAGAAATAAAGGCTGCCACAAATCCTATTGAAAGACTTGAAAATTGGGTGCTGTTGTAAGCCAATTCTCCGCTAAAAACATCTTTAAATATTTTTCCAAAAATCAAGGGAATGACCATAAGAAATGAAAACCGGGCTGCTTTGGTCTTGTCAACACCTAGTAGTACGGCTGTAGAAATAGTCGCGCCCGACCTTGAAATGCCGGGGAGCATTGCCAAAGCCTGTGAAATTCCAATAATAAAGGCGCTTTTTTGCGTCACTAGTTTTGTGGTGTTCTCGGCACGATCGGCCAACATTAAAAGTAATCCCGTCACAATAAGCATGGCACCTACAAGTAAAATATTGTTGGAAAATAAAGCCTCTAGCTCACTTTCAAAAAACACTCCCACAAGCCCTGCGGGGACCATTGAAATGATAATTTTCACAACAAATTGAGTATTTGAATTCCATTTAAATTTGAAAAAGTCCAATAAAATTTCAACCACATCCTTTCTAAAAACAACCAATGTACTTAAAGCCGTAGCAAAGTGCAGTACGACTGTAAAAAGCATGCTTTCACTAGGCATAGATTGATCTCTCAATACGGCTTTTCCAAGCTCAAGGTGACCGCTGGAAGAGACAGGTAAAAATTCTGTAAAACCCTGAATAATTCCTAAAATAAGACTGTCTAGAAGGTCCATTTATTTTGTGGGTTTAAGAAGAATGGCATAAATTTCAATACCAAACCCAATAATGATAAGTGTTGGCGCGATGCGGATTCTTCGGATGTTAAAAATGGCTTCGCTGAAAACTAGTGGGTCTTTGGAACCTCCACCAGCCATCAATACAAACCCAATAGCAATAAATAGCAGCCCAATAAACATCCAAGTGAAGTTTCTTTTCTCAAAAACAAAGTCTTTTTTTGTAGCCTCTTTTCTTTTTTTTTCTCCCATAGGTCATTTAATTTTAAGCGGTATTTTTAATAAAGCCGGTCTGTTTTTAAATTTAAGAACCGTTGGGTTGCCAAATGAGTGCTGATCCATGTTATTAAAATTCCAATGCCCAAAATTACAATAAATACAGTGCCCAATACCTCTGGCTGCTGCATCAGTTGTAACTCTGGAAATGACTTGTTTATATAATAAAGTAAAATTCCATTCCCAAAGATTGCGAGGATTGCTCCCAAAACACCAAGTCCAATGTTATTCCAAATAAATGGTTTTCGGATGAATGCCTTGGTCGCGCCAACCATTTGCATGGTTTTGATTGAAAAACGTTTTGAATATACTGCCAGTCGGATGGAGCTATTGATTAATAATATTGCAATGATTGTGAAAATTCCACAAATAATTAAAATCCACAGACTCAGGCGTTTCACATTACTGTTCATCAATGCAACCAAATCTTTGTCATAGGTAACATCTTCAACAAAATTTTTCTGAAGCGCTTTCTCCGAAATGCTATCCAGT
>NZDM01000097.1 GCA_002690085.1 Flavobacteriaceae bacterium | reverse complement strand
GAAAAAAGACCGAATCTCAGATTCATTATTACCTTTCAATAGAAATTTATTTGAAAAATCTGGATACATCTCAAAATCAATGTCTTTGTAGCCTGTGAAGGCCATTACTTTATCGAAGATCTTTCCTAAAACCCCTTCTTTTTCCATACTAAAAATTGGAATCTTTTGATTCAATTTCAAGATCATTATGGTTGTGTTGAAGGTTTCGGCTGTAAAAGCTTGCCCTTCGTTAAATGTAATATCAGAAATCTCCCAAGAGATATTTAGGTCTTCAAATGTACCCTTAAGGCAATTGTATTTGCGTTCAATGGGTCTGATTTCAAAAAAGTGGAACTTTTTTAAATAAATGGTATTCCAATCTACTTGACTATTGTATTGGTAGTTATTTTCAGTTGCTAAATTTTCCAGGCGTTTTTGCCGTTGGGATAATTTAGCAGCAGAGCTGTTTAAACTGATTTTTAGAGCTCTGTTGTGAGTTGAGGATGAAACATGTGAATCCAATCCCGTGATAAAGACTTGGCCACCAGAATTTCTTTGTGTCTTTAAGAATTCAACCAAATAATCCATATAAGTGATACCTACCAATCGGGTTTCTGATAAATCGATATTTACATCAGCACCATGAGGAATTTTAGTCACGAGCTTATCAACTTTTAGAATGCCTAAAAAATTCGCAATGCCTCTTATTTTTAAATCAAAAGTACCATCTGAGCGTTTCAATAATTTTGTTTTTGATTTGTAAACCATTTTAAAAAACTGAGGAATAGACATTCTTGCCAACAACATATGTGTTACAAGTGCCAATAACAATCCACCAAGTAAGCCAATCAATAAATTGGTGTAAAGGGTTAAAATCATGGTCCCAATAAAGAACACGAGTTGTTCAGCGCCCTGGTTGTAGGCTTGTCTAAACACTGCAGGTGATGCCAATTTAAATCCGGTATAGACCAGTAAAATTGCAAAGGCACAGAGTGGGACCTGCCGCATTATTGGGCTCAACACCACAATAAAAAGCAACAGTAAAAGACCCTGATACATATTAGACCATTTTGTTTTTGCACCGTTGTGAATGTTTACCGTACTGCGAATGATGACTGCAATGATGGGCAAACCACCAATCATACCAGCAACCATTGTACTCAGTCCAATACCTGTTAAATCTCTGTTTAAATCGGTTTTTCGCTTGTAAGGGTCAATTTTATCAACAGCTTTGGCAATGGCCAAAGATTCAATACTGGTTATGATTAGCATTGAAAACACAGTTGTCCAGAACTCAATGGTATTGATTTTACTAAAGTTGGGGTGCATAATTGAATCTTTGATGGTATCGGGGATGTCCAGTAATAAATTCGGCCCTATTTCGTAGGCATTTCCTAAAAATGAAAGTGTTTGTACCTCAAAGAAATTAAAGGCGTAAACAAATGGAATCGAAAGTGCTATGACCCACATAGGGGCCGGTAGGAGATGGAAAAACCGTGAACTAGTTTTTGCGTGAAATATCAATAAAAATAAACCAGTGATGGCAATGACCACTACAAAAGGATTGGCCTGAGGAAGGTAAATAACGGCATCAATAAGGTTCTGTACAATGCTTGGACTGTCTGAATGTGTGCCCATGGCGACATGTATCTGTTTTGCAAAAATGATGATGCCAATGGCTGCCAGAATACCATGGATCACAGAAGAATGAAAAATATCTGCCAAGCGTCCGAGTTTCAGCACACCCAAAAGCATTTGAAGTGCACCTGAAGTTACTACTGCAGCCAATACGTAGTTAAAGGCTTGACCCGAGCCGTCGTCCATGAGGGCAATTCCCAACAAAATAACTCCAATAACCCCTTTTGCAGGCCCATTTACAGAAATATGTCCGCCACGGTAAAAAGTTGTCACTACACCACCAACAACAGCAGAAAAGATTCCTGCCATTGCAGGCGCTCCAGCTGCCAAAGCAATGCCTAAAGAAAGCGGTAATGCAATGAGCGCTACACTCACTGCTGCGACCAAGTCACTTTGCCAATTTTCAATTAATCCTTGAAGTCCTTTTTTGGGAATAGTTTCCATTGATCTTAAGAATCCTAAGTTTGTAAATAATATCCTCGTTAGCTAAGATAATAAATATTCAAATAAGATTATAAGGTATCATACACTGCTTTACATTTATTTTTATTAAAATTTTGATTGTTTTTTATTGTTTTAATTGAGCTTAAATAATTTAATTATTACTAATTTTAACTCCGTAAATAATTTATTTTGAGCGAAGATATTGTTTTAGTTATTGGTGCTAGGGGTCAGTTAGGTTCTGTATTAATTAAAGAACTTCAAAAGATCTATGGAATTACTAATGTTATAGCGTCTGACATTTATTTAGACCATAATTTTGAGGGTGTATTTGAACTTTTAGACGCAACTGATATAACATCAATTCGTACTATTATTAAAAAATATTCCGTAACTCAGATTTATCATCTTGCAGCTATATTGTCTGCAAAAGGTGAACAGCATCCTTTAAAAACGTGGGAATTAAACATTAAAATGATGTTAAATGTTTTTGAAGTTTCGATAAATAGCACTGTAAACAAAGTGTTTTTCCCTAGCTCTATAGCAGTTTATGGAACCAAAGCGCCTCTACAAAATAGTCCACAATCAGCGTTTTTGAATCCCGCTACTGTCTATGGAATTAGTAAAGCTGCTGGTGAGAACTGGGCACAATACTATTTTAATAAATACGATTTAGACATACGTTCAATTAGGTATCCTGGAGTTATTGGCTATCAATCGATGCCTGGAGGGGGAACGACAGATTATGCAGTCGATATTTATCACAGTGCTGTGAAAAGAGAAAACTACAAATGTTTTTTAAAAGCTGACACCAAGCTGCCAATGGTATTTATGGAAGATGCTATAAGAGCTACTATTGAGCTTATGCAGACTCCTAAAGAAAACATTAAAACAAGAACATCATATAATTTAGGATCAATGAGTTTAAATCCTAGCGAAATATACGAAGCAATTAAAAAACAATATCCTAGTTTTGAAATTGAATACCAGCCTGATTTTAGACAAGTAATTGCCGACAATTGGCCTAAAAGTATAGACGATAAGGAAGCCAGGAACGACTGGGGCTGGGAACCAAAATTTAATTTAAAATCGATGACAATCGTGATGTTAGAAAAGTTAGAAGAAAAGTATAATAAAATAAATTAATAATTAATGTACGGAGCTATCAAGGACAACTTGCGAAATGAGTTAAAAGAAATTACAGCCAAAGGATTATATAAAAAAGAACGCATCATAACAACCTCTCAAGATGCAGTTATAAAAGTATCAACTGGAGAAGAAGTTATTAATTTTTGCTCGAATAATTACTTAGGATTATCTAATAACAAAGCAGTTGTTCAAGCAGCTAAGGACACGCTAGATTCACATGGCTTTGGAATGTCTTCCGTGCGTTTTATTTGTGGAACTCAAGACATTCACAAACAACTAGAGCATAAAATTGCTGAGTTTTTTCATTGTGAGGACACCATTTTATATGCTGCAGCTTTTGATGCAAACGGCGGGGTCTTTGAGCCGTTATTGAGTAAAGAAGATGCGATTATATCAGATGCGCTAAATCACGCCTCAATTATTGATGGCGTTCGTTTGTGTAAGGCTGCTCGCTATCGCTATGCTAATAATGACATGGAAGCTTTAGAAGCTCAGCTCATCGAAGCAAACAAGCAAAATCACCGCTTCAAAATTATTGTAACTGATGGTGTTTTTTCAATGGATGGAATCGTAGCCCATTTAGATAAGATTTGTGATTTAGCAGATAAATACGATTCGCTTGTAATGGTTGATGAATGCCACGCATCTGGGTTTATAGGAAAAACAGGTAGAGGTACCATCGAATTAAAAGGGGTCTTGGGACGGGTTGATATTATAACTGGAACTCTAGGAAAAGCACTTGGGGGTGCGATGGGGGGATTTACTACTGGAAAAAAGGAAATCATTGAAATATTGCGTCAGAAATCAAGACCTTACCTATTTTCTAATTCTTTATCACCTGCCATTGTGGGTGCTTCGCTCAAGGTTTTTGAACTTATATCAGAAGACACCTCCTTAAGAGATCGATTAAAAAAAAATACAGATTATTTTAGAACTGAAATGGAGAAAGCAGGTTTTGAACTTATCGGCGCAGATGCTGCCATTGTTCCTGTGATGTTATATGACGCCAAGCTATCTCAAGACATGGCCAACGCACTTCTTGATGAAGGGATTTATGTCATTGGATTTTTCTTCCCAGTGGTTCCAAAAGATAAGGCAAGAATAAGAGTTCAACTATCTGCTGCACATACAAAAGAACACTTAGACAAAGCATTAAAGGCATTTATTAAAGTTGGTAAAAAATTAAATGTCATTTAGGATTTCATAATCTGATTTTGGAATTTTTTAACCTTATATTTTGACTGCGATTTCATAATTAGGTATTTTTGTTGTGTTAACCAATTTATTATGTCGAGATACTTTTTTGTTTTCTTATTGATTTTATCCTTTTCAATGCATTCACAGGTAGACCACTGGGAGAGCGTTGTTTTACCAGGAGATTATTGGGATTACATAACTCCAACGTCTCAGCCCAATCCAAATTGGACGCAATTAGCATTTAACTCGACTGCTTGGAATACTGGAATTTCTGGCTTTGGATATGGGGACGATGATGATGCGACTATTGTTGAGAGTACAATGTCAATTTACATACGAAAGACTTTTTATATTACTGACGCCTCAGCTATAAACTCTGTGATATTGGATATAGATTATGACGATGGTTTTGTTGCTTATGTTAATGGGCAAGAGGTCGCTAGGAATCTAATGACTGGGGCTGTTCCGGATTATAATCAACCAAGTGATGGATGGAGAGAGCCAAATCTTCCTCGAGGATTGTTACCCGAACGTTTTGCAGTAGATCCAATACTTTTAAACAACGGATATAATGTCATCGCAGTTCAAGTCCACAATTTTACCTTAGATTCTTCTGATTTATCTGCACTACCTGTTTTGTCTTTAGGAATTAATAATGTATCTAATGATTACAGAACACCTCCATCATGGTTCGTTGAACCTAGTGTTGCTGTAGAAGTTGATTTTGAGTCCTCTAATTTACCTATTGTTATTATTGAAACAGCAGAAGGACAGGAGATTCCAAACGATCCAAAAATAGATGCAACAATGCAAATTATTTTCAAAGGCGATGGGGAGCGTAATTTTTTAAGTGATGTAAATGATCCAACTGCACTTGATTATGATGGTGCTATAAAAATTGAATATCGCGGTTCAACTTCAAGTCTTTTAGATAAAAAACAATATGCCTTTACGCCCTATGATGATTTGGGAGAAAAAGTTAATGAAGGGTTTCTAGATATGCCCAAAGAAAATGATTGGATTTTAAATGGTCTTGCATATGACCCTTCATTTATAAGAGACTTTATAAGTTATAGGTTGTCAAATTTGATTGGAAATTATGCCTCAAGAGGACGCTATTGTGAAGTGATCTTAAATGGAGAATTTCGAGGTATATACATTCTACAGGAAAAATTAAAAGCAGATGATAGTAGGATAGATATAAAAAAAATCAAAGAAGAAGATAGAACACTTCCCAAACTAACAGGTGGTTATATTACAAAAACAGACAAAACTGAGGGTGCAGATGTAGCGGCTTGGTCCATGGATAATTACGGAGGCTGGCAAAGTAATTTTATTCATGAACACCCCAATCTTAACGATATATATTACGAACAACACGATTATATAAGAAATCAGTTTGAAACGCTTCAATCTATGGTAGATAACCCAAGTAACAGTGATGTCATCCAAGGTTTCCCTTCAATAATTGATATTCCTTCATTTATAGATTTTATGATTATCAATGAGTTGGCATCAAATGTAGATGGGTATGAGTTTAGCACTTTCTTTCACAAAGATCGCAATGGCAAACTCAGGGCGGGTCCAGTTTGGGATTTCAATTTAACATATGGGAATGACTTATTTGACTGGGGTTTTGATAGAAGTCACACGGATATTTGGCAATTTTTTGACCAAGATAACATGGGGCCTAAATTTTGGAAAGATCTTTTTGATGACCCCATGTTTAATTGCTATTTGACTCGACGCTGGCAAGAACTTACGGCTACTGGAATGCCGCTTAGTTCTGAAGAAATATTTGCGCTTATTGATGCCACCACCTCGCTGATTAACGAAGCTGCTGGACGTCAAGAAATAGTTTCAGGAACTACAGGTACATTTTCACAGCAGATTTTAGAGATAAAGGCTTTTATTACAGAGAGAATTAATTGGATATCAAATGAATTGACAGATACAAGCTTATGCGATGACATTACTACTCCAGCTTTGGTTATCTCAAGAATTAATTATCACCCTCTTGTAGATGATGAGTTAGATTCAAGTGATTTTGAATTTATAGAAATCACGAATAACAGTTCTTCATCTGTTGATTTAACAGGGATTTATTTTGGAGGTTTGGGACTTACATATCAATTTCCAAATGGTGAGATGCTGCCAGGTCAGCAATCAATATTTCTATCTAATGAGACGGATTCTTTTATTCAGCGCTATGGATTTGAACCATTTGGTGAATTTTCAAGAAGCTTATCTAATGACGGTGAAGATTTGATTTTAAGGGACGCTTATGGCAATATAATAGACCTTGTCATTTACAATGATGTTTTGCCCTGGCCAGAAGAAGCTGATGGAGAAGGGGCCTTTTTAAAACTCATCAGTTTAGATTTAGACAATGCTTTGGCCAGCAGTTGGGTAGCTCAAAATGATACTGCTGAGAACTTATCATCTGCGCAATTTCAGTCAGAATCTCTTTTAACGGTTTACCCAAATCCTGTTTCAGATATTTTGAGGATAAATTCCACCTCAAAAAATATTAATAATCTGAAAATATTTGGCTTAAGTGGACAATTATTGACTACATATAATTTTGATGGAAGGCAAATAGAATTTGATTTAAGCGCTTATCAAGCTGGGATTTATTTACTGCAAATAGAGACCGATACAGATTTACTAATTAGAAAGATTATAAAAAAATAAAACTAAGCGTCACGTTTCTTTAGTGCATTTCATTTGCCATTGGTTTTATTTTATCCGCTTTTGTATTATCGCATTTGAAATTTTTTAAATTGATTTTAGTAAATTGAATTAAATTTAAAGTTATGTTTAAATATTTTTTTATTTCTTTTTCGACATTTTGTTTCTCTCAAACAGCATTAGATAACACAAATATAAACGCTGCCGTTGATATGTGGGTTTCCGATCAATTAACTGCAGAGACGACATATGGTCACATATCAAATTGGGATACTTCCTCAGTTACAGACATGCAAGAACTTTTTAAAAATCATTATCTTTTTAATGATGATATCAGTCAATGGAATGTTTCCAATATAATTAACATGAGAGAGATGTTTGTTAATTGTACAGAATTTAACCAAGATATATCTAATTGGGACGTTAGTAGCCTTAATAATATGGAATATATGTTTTATGGTTGTTTAAGTTTTAACCAGGATATATCTAACTGGGATGTAAGTAATGTTAGTAATATGATTGGTGTTTTTTATGGTTGTAATAATTTTAACCAGCCCATAGGTTCATGGGATACATCAAATGCCACAGACATGTCTTATATGTTTAATTATGCTAGCTCATTTAATGAAAATTTAAATTCATGGGATACATCTAATGTCACATACATGCCGTATATATTTAGTCGAGCTTCATCATTTAATCAACCATTAGATAATTGGGATGTTAGTAATGTTGATAACATGTACGCAATGTTTTGGCTCGCATCATCATTTAATCAACCTTTAAATAATTGGGATGTAAGTAATGTAGAAAGCATGGAAAATATGTTTAGAGAAGCTACAGTTTTTAATCAACCTTTAAATAATTGGGATGTAAGTAATGTAGAAAGCATGGGAAAGATGTTTTTGCAAGCAACAGAATTTAATCAGCCTTTAAATAACTGGAATGTTTCCAATGTAATTAACATGAGCGAGATGTTTTCGATAACAGCGTTTTTTGATCAGCCTTTAAATAATTGGGATGTCTCCAATGTAACTGACATGAGTGCAATGTTTTATAATTCAGGATCTTTTAACCAACCTCTTGATAATTGGGATGTTTCGAATGTCACAGATATGAGCCTTATGTTTATGGGTGCTGATACATTTAATAACCCCCTAAACAATTGGAATTTTTCTAATGTAACTGATATGAGTGCAATGTTTATGGGTGCTACTGCATTTAATCAACCAATTGCTTTATGGGATACATCTAATGTTACAGACATATCCTATGTATTTAGTGGTGCTTCATCATTTAACCAAGACTTAAATTCTTGGGATGTTAGTAATGCAACAAACGCTATCTATATGTTTGCTGCTGCAACCGCATTCAATCTACCTTTAAATAATTGGGATACCAGTTCAATAAGTGATATGGAGAAAATGTTTTTTTTAGCAGAAGCTTTTGACCAAGATTTGAGTTCTTGGGACGTTTCAAATGTTTATAATATGGAGGAAATGTTAAGCTTATCAGGAATTTCTGAATCTAATTATGACAATATTCTAATTGGTTGGTCTGGGCAAAACGTTTTAAATAATGTTTCTCTTGGAGCAGAAAATTTGATCTATTGTAATAGTTACAATGAGAGACAATCTTTGATAGACAATTTCGGTTGGAATTTCGTTGGAGATCAAATTTCATCAAATTG
>NZDM01000096.1 GCA_002690085.1 Flavobacteriaceae bacterium | reverse complement strand
ACCAATGCATAATCGAAAAACCGCCCTTATCGCGCTTACCCTAGTCCAATTGTTTTACGGTTTGACTTTTACATTTGCCAACGATGTAATTGTGGGGGGGCACATCAAACCTTTTGGTTTTATCTTAATAAGGGTTGTTTGTGGCGGAATGCTGTTTTGGCTTTTTGGACTTGTGACGCCCACTAAAAAAATTGACTCTAAAGATTTTCCTAAGCTAATTGCAGCAGCGTTTTATGGTGTGGCGCTTAATATGTTGGCTTTTTTCAAAGGATTGGAGTACACGACGCCCATCAATGGTGCTGTCATTATGATTACAACACCCATCATCGTTCTGATTCTGTCGGCAATTCTTCTTAAAGAACCCATAAAAAAAATAAAGGTCTTTGGAATTGCCTTGGGGCTTTCTGGGGCATTAATTTTAAGTCTTTATGGCGAATCCTCTGAGAATGGCGCCAATATTTTGCTAGGTAATTTTCTAGTTTTTGTAAATGCAAGCTCTTATAGCTACTATTTAATTCTCATCAAAAAATTAACTTTAAAATACCACCCCTATGATTTTATAAAATGGTTGTTCTTGTTTGGGGCATTGATGGTGTTGCCTTTTGGTTTTCAGGAAGCTGCTGAAGTGCAGTGGGCAACATTGCCGAATTATATTTGTTTTTCGGTAGGCTTTGTGGTTGTGTTTGCAACTTTTGGAACCTACCTGCTCAATCCATTAGCGTTGTCAAGGTTAAAAGCCACGACAGTCAGCACTTTTATATACCTTCAGCCCATTTTTGCAGGTCTTTTTGCCATTTCCATGGGCAGTGACCGACTAGACTTGGTCAAAGTAACTGCCGCTATTTTAATTTTTATTGGTGTATATTTAGTCTCTAAAAATTACAGTCTTGACCACTAAAATTCACAAATCTATTGGCGCCGTTGATGCTTCTTTTTTAAAGAAGATCAACCCCCAAAACAATGTCTACTTTTCAAAAACATTGCTACATAGTTTTGAAGTCTCAAACCCCAAAATTGAAATGCGTTATGTCTGTGTTTCAGACAACGACAATCCCCAAGCGTTGGCATTGGTTCAAATTGTTGAATTAAACGTGGATGTGATTTTGAAAAACATCAAAGCAACTGCTTTATCGCGGTGTGTTTTAAGCCTCATGCTTTGGAAAGAGAATATAAAAATCATGTTTTGTGGGAATGTTTTTTTGAGTGGGGAATATTGCTTGAGTTTTTCTGAAAAAACAAAACGGAAAAAGGCTGTAAGGGAAATTGGACGGGCCCTAGACACCATTTCGAAATCGGTCAAACCACTCCATGCTATTTTCATCAAAGATTTTGAAAAAAAGGCTTTGGATTATTCACAAGGGTTTGAATCCTTTGGGTTTACAAATATTAAAGTAGAACCTAATATGCTGGTGCATCTAAAACCTGAATGGAAAAGTTTTGAAGATTATAAAAATGCGCTGAAATCAAAATACAGGGTCAAAGCGAATAAAGCCGACTCTAAAAGCCAGGCGCTAGAGGGTCGATTCATGTCGAAAAAAGACATTGAAAGCGCCCAAAAAGCACTACAAAATTTATATCAAAACACCATTGATAACGCCAATTTTAACGCCCAAGTGCTGAACCTAAAAACCTATATTGAGCTAAAAAATTTTTATAAAGATGATTTCATCGTAAAAGGATATTTCTTAGATGGTGAAATTGTAGGTTTTTTATCTGCATTAAAAAACAGGTCGCATTTAGATGCGCATTTTATTGGATTGAACTACCGATTAAATAAAGCCCATGCCATCTACCCCAGAATTCTCAATGATTATGTTAGAATCGGCATCGAGAACAAAGTTGCCGTCATTAACCTGGGGAGAACCGCTTCAGAAATAAAAACTACTATAGGCGCAGCACCACTTGAGCTGAGCTGTTATATCAAACATAAAAGTCCGTTTATAAACGCATTGGTGCGTCCATTTTTTAGGAGAATTCAAATCAAAAGCTTCAAACAGCACAACCCTTTTAAATAGTAATCGCTTTTCTGTATCTTTGATGCAAATTTTAAGTCAACAGAATGATACAATCCATGACGGGCTATGGCAAGTTTGTTCTAGAGCTGCCTTTAAAAACCATTCGAATCGAAATTCGTGCGCTTAACAGCAAATCAATTGATTTGAACTTGCGGATGCCTTTAGGCTATCGCAGTAAAGAATTAGAGCTTCGCAAAATTATTGGGAAGGAGCTCAGGCGAGGTAAGGTCGATATGTCGCTTTATGTTGAAAAAAGTAAATCGGAAAAAGCTGCTCAAATTAACCCTACTGTTGTCCAAAATTATATTCAGCAACTCAAAGATATAGTGCCCACAGATTCGGTCTTAGAATTACTGAAAATGGCTGTTAAAATGCCGGATGCATTTAGTACAGAAAAAGAAGAAGTAGACGTCGAAGAATGGTCTCAAATCTTGAACGCGGTGGCAAAGGCTTTGGACAGAATAAAAGCCTACCGAAGGGATGAGGGTCAAGTGCTTTTGGCTGATTTCACAGCGCGTATTAAAACCATAGAAACCCTTTTGAAAAGTGTCTTTGAAATGGATTCTGAGCGGGTTGTACATGTGCGAGAGCGGCTTGGCAAAGAGGTTGCAGAATTTAAAGAAAGTTTTGATCAAAACCGTTTTGAACAGGAATTAATTTATTACATTGAAAAACTGGACATTACAGAAGAAAAAGTAAGGCTTGAAAACCATTTAAATTACTTTATAAAGACGCTAAATTCTGTAGATTCAAATGGGAAAAAATTGGGCTTTATAAGTCAAGAAATTGGACGTGAGATCAATACCATTGGATCCAAGGCCAACTTTGCGCCCATGCAAAAACAGGTCGTGCAAATGAAAGATGAGCTCGAAAAAATTAAAGAACAAATCCTTAATGTGCTCTAAGATGTTTGAAGGTAAACTCATTGTATTTTCTGCTCCATCTGGCGCTGGTAAAACTACCATCGTTAAGCACCTGCTGGGGAAAAAAGCGTTGAACTTGGCATTTTCTATCTCGGCAACCTCCCGTTCCAAAAGAGGGGAAGAGATCAACGGCGAAGATTACTATTTTTTGTCAACAGCTGCGTTCAAAGACCACATCAAGGCTGGAGATTTCTTAGAATGGGAAGAGGTATATCGGGATAATTTCTATGGGACTTTAAAATCGGAAGTTGAGCGCCTATGGGCCCTAAAAAAACATGTGATTTTTGACATTGATGTTTCAGGGGGATTGCGAATTAAAAAGAAGTTTCCGGAAAAAACATTGGCTGTATTTGTGAAGCCTCCCAGTGTAGACGACCTTAAAGTTCGCCTCAAAAAAAGAGAAACAGAATCCGATGATAAAATCAATATGCGAATTTCAAAAGCTTCTGCTGAACTTGCAACCGCCCCGCTTTTTGACTGTATTATTGAAAATAAGATTTTAGAAACCGCACAGGAAGAAGCACATCAAACGGTCTTGGATTTTATCAAATTGTAAAATGTTGGTACTATGAAAATTGGGCTTTATTTTGGCACTTTTAACCCCATACACGTGGGGCATCTCATCATTGCCAACCATTTTGCAGAACATTCTGACCTAGATCAAGTCTGGTGCGTGGTAACACCTCAAAATCCCCACAAGGCCAAGCAAAGTATTTTAGACAATCGAGAGCGCTTGCAAATGGTTGAGTTGGCCACTCAAGACCACCCAAAAATAAAATCCAGCGATATTGAGTTTGAATTAAGCCAACCCAATTATACAGTGCATACGCTGGCCCATTTAGAAGAAAAATATCCAGATTACGAATTTGCACTCATCATGGGGGAAGATAATTTAATGTCTTTACACAAATGGAAAAATGTCGACGTTATTGCCGAGCGTTATGCCATTTATGTGTACCCTAGAAAACTAGACTCATCTCCTCAAAGTGTGACTTTTAAAGGGAATGTCGTTAAGGTAGGAGCGCCCATTATTGAAATCTCTTCCTCATTGATACGCAGCGCAATCAAAGCTGGAAAAAATGTGCAGCCCATGCTACCGAAAGCGGTTTGGGTTTATTTAGATGAAATGAATTTTTATAAATAATATGGTTAAAATTGGTGCTATAGAATTGCCTGAATTCCCGCTGCTGCTCGCGCCCATGGAAGACGTAAGTGACCCCCCTTTTCGCACGCTTTGCAAAGAACAAGGTGCCGATGTGGTTTACACCGAATTTATTTCCAGTGAAGGCTTGATTCGCGATGCAGCAAAAAGCACCATCAAACTCGATATTTATGAAAAGGAGCGTCCAGTTGGTATTCAAATTTTTGGAGCCAACTTAGACAGCATGCTTCGTGCGGTTGAAATTGTAGAAAAATCCAACCCCGACATCATTGATATTAATTTTGGTTGCCCTGTAAAAAAGGTCGTTAGCAAAGGGGCCGGGGCCGGTATTCTTAAAGACATCTGTTTAATGGAAAAGCTGACGGCTGAAATGGTCAAGCGGACCCATTTACCGGTCACTGTAAAAACGCGTTTGGGCTGGGACCACGATTCCATTCGGATTGTTGAGGTGGCCGAAAGGCTTCAAGATGTAGGCATAAAGGCGCTCTCCATTCACGGTCGCACCCGTGCACAAATGTATAAAGGGGACGCAAATTGGGCCCCCATTGCAGCGGTCAAAAACAACCCCAGGATGCACATCCCAATTTTCGGAAACGGGGATGTGAACTCTCCGGAGCGGGCCGTTGAAATGCGGGATGTCTATGGCTTGGATGGCGCCATGATTGGACGTGCCAGTATTGGAAATCCTTGGTTTTTTAAACAGATAAAACATTATTTTGAAACAGGGGCACACATGGGCCCTATTGGCATGTCAGAGCGCATTGAAGCAGCACGAAGACACCTAAAAATGGCCATCGATTGGAAAGGCGAAGTCTTGGGGGTATTAGAAACCAGACGGCATTACAGTACCTATTTTAAAGGGATTCCAGATTTTAAGCCCTACCGCACTAAAATGGTCACAAGCGACCACAGTGTGGATGTGTTTAATGCTTTTGATGAAGTCGAAAAAGTGTTTGGCGATTACCAGTTCGCCTAGGCTACAAAATCTACTTTCTTAATGCGCCAAGAGGCTAGTCTTGAGGCAATGATGCCTAAAACCAATATGGTTGAGAATGCAATGCCGACATTTGCCCATGTCAAGACCATTGGGTAAGCCAATGTGGAAGTGATCATGACCAATTCAAAATGTTGCTGAAGTAAAATCACAACGACGCCCAGCAAAAGCCCGGACAATCCGCCCAAAACGGTCATTAAGATGCCTTGCGCAAAAAATACCCTTTGAATTGTTTGTTTGTTAGCGCCCATGCTAAACAGGGTTTTCAAATCCCGCTTTTTATCTAAAATCATCATGATAATGGAGCCTATAATATTAAACAAAGCAATACTTAAAATGAGGGTGAAAATAAGGTAGACTGCCAGCTGTTCAGTATTGAGCATTTTGTATAATGCTGCATTGAGTTGCATTCTGTTTTTGACCACAACTTGGCCTTCAAATAGCCGCTCCAGCGCTGCTATAATTTGTGGCGTATCTGCAGTTTCAGTGGTTATGATTTCAATGGCACTAACGGCGGACTTGGGTAAGCCCAAAAGGTATTTAGCATTTTCAATTCCTGTAAACACCAAGGAATTATTGAGGTCATCATTAATTTGGAAGATACCCACATTAACAACTTTCATACTTTTAAAAGCGTCTTTTATCGACATCAACTGTCCGGTTCCTGGCTTGGGCGCATACAAGCGAATGGTTTTTGTAATGTCATAGGTTTTAAAGCCCAAGGTATTGCTGAGGTCCCAGCCCGAAACAATTTGAGGCAAATCGGGTTCCATCCAGTCGCCATAGGACACAATAGAATCAATGGTGCCTCGAGGGTAGTGTGTATCAACTCCTTTCAGCCGTACGGCTAAAAATTTGTCATCACAACGCATTAAAACTTGGTCTTCCGCAATTTCTGAAAAAGAAGCAATGCCATCAATAGCAGCAATTTGTTCACTTTGTGCTTGTGAAAAAAAGAAGGTTTTGGTTTGTTTGGGGAATAGTTTTAAATCGGGATCGGTAAGGGTTGTGAATTCTAGGCTAAAGGCCTTGAGCCCTGCAAAACCCGAAAGGACAATAAAAAGGGCTGCCGTTCCCACAACGATGCCAATGCTGGCGATTAATGTGATGTAGTTAATGGCCTTGCTTTTACTTTTGGTAAATAAATACCGTTTGGCTATGTAGAACGAAAAATTCAATCAGGATTTTTTTCTTTTGTCGAGCAAGTCAGGGTTTTGGATGGGGTTTTCGGAATGCTTTAGGGAGTGCTCTATTTGATCGATGTATTCCAAGGAATCGTCTAGAAAAAACAGCAATTTAGGCATGCGCCGCAGTTGGTGTTTGGTTCGCTTGGCAAGTTCGTGTTTGATCAGGGGGGCGTTGGAGGCAATGCCTTCCATCAGAGTTTGTGCTTGCTGGATCGGGAAAATACTGAGGTAGACCTTTGCAATTGATAAGTCGACGGTTACATTCACCTTGCTGACCGAAATAATTACGCCGCGTAGGCCTCCTTCACGAGCAGCTCCTTGTAGCACTTCTACCAAGTCACCTTGTAAGACGGACGCAATCTTTTTCTGTCTTTGACTTTCCATGGGGTAAAAATACTATATTTATTATGGATTTGCGCTTTGACCATTTATGAAATTTATAACAGGCTTTGAGATGTTTAAAAATGGTCGTAATATTGCAGCCTCTTTAGGTCCCATAGCTCAGTTGGTTAGAGCATCTGACTCATAATCAGAGGGTCACTGGTTCGAGCCCAGTTGGGACCACCCTTAAACCCCTTCTTAACTGAGGGGGTTTTTGTTTATTATCCTTAGCAAGGACCTTACATCTAAGTTACAGCTTTGGGTATGTCTTCCTCAGGGACAATTTTTTGGAAATGTTTATTCGTTAGAACTATCAAACAAGGCTCTTAATACTGAGTAGTATGCACCCTTCCTTGTATAATTTTTATTAACCATCCATGCTTTTTGATCTTTTCTCCATCCTCCGTATGGGATATCATCTCTGAACCCCCAATCACTTATTAAGCTAACTCCAGCATCTTTAGCGGTTTTTACAACCTTGTAATAAACTTCATTTTGTAATTCAAAAAACGTTTCCCAATCTTTTGAAGATTTGATAACATCCGAAACTTTTTTATGGTTTCCATCTTTAGACCATAAGTTTAATCCAACATCAAGCTCCGTAATATAAACTTCAACTCCTAGCTCAATGAATCTTAAAATATTCTCCTTCAAATCATTGTAGTTATAACTACCATCTGCATTCAAATGGCACTGGAATCCAACAGCATCAATTTTAACTCCTAAATTTTTTAAATGCTTGATAAGTTGATACATGCCATCAGATTTTCCTCCCCCAAAGGCTATATTAAAGTCTCGTATTTCTAATTTTGCATTTGTAATTTTTGAAGCGTATTCAAAAGCTTTACGAACAAAAATAGGGTGCTCTTTGTTTATTTTCTGTCTTCCTTCTAATCTGGATTGATCCTTTTCAAATCCCATGTCCATCCATTTACAATTTTCTTTACCATTGCCTGAGACCCTGTAATGCCCAGATTTATTCATAGCAAAGATCTCGTTTATTAGGTTAAAAACATCTACTTTATCTTTATTGTTATTTGAATTTAAAACTTCATCAATATAAATTTCCATTAACGTTTCAAGTTCTTTTTTTGAGTATTTAGTATTTGAAAACCATTTAGGGAAGTATTTGTTTGGGAAAAATAGACAATGATGTATTATATGAAAATTGTTTATTTCTCCCCAATTTACTAACTCATCCAAACCTGAGGTTTGTATTTTGATATTGTTTACTGAAGCAGGTTTTTTTGAAGGCCAAAAGCCGTTATCCCAGGCAGGGTAAATTGAAGGCTGAATTCCATTATAATTTTGTAGAACAAACTCGCTATTTTTTTTCGCTTCAGTCCCCCTAAGTATTGCTTTATTGCGCTCTCCTCTGACTTGGGTAGTAATAATTAAATCCTCAGAGTAGTCTTTTAAGAATGCATTTTTATTGAATGTTTGAGCATAAATATATAAAGGAAAGCTCAATGCAACTATAAATAAATATGCTATATTTTTAATCATAGTTTTTTTACAAGAAATAAAACCATAAAGTAAAGATAGTAATATTCTTGGCATTTATTTGACAGTTTACAGAAGCAAAAAAAATTAATTAATGCGTAATAAACTAAATCTCAGTGGTTAGAAAGCGAAGCGCTTCGAAGGCAGCATCTGACTCATAGTCAGAGGGGCACTGGTGCGAGCCCATTTGGGACGATACTTAAACCCCTTCTTAATTGAGGGAGTCTTGTTTATAATCTCCTTAAGTAGGTTTAGCCTTATGTTATGTATATTTGTGTTATGAAAAATTTAATTTTTGTTTTATTAGTAAGTGTAATCCTTTGTAGCTGTAAAAATGCAGCAGCAAAAAAAACATTTAAAATTCCTTCTGAAATTACAACAATGTACAGCAAATATGTAAACGCTTGGAGTGATTCAGATTTCTCCACTATCACAGATGATATATACGAATTACCATTTACCCTATATCTTAACGACACCACAATTATTTACAATAGTAAAAAAGAATTGGTGTCATTTTTAACAAACTCATTTAACACTTTAGAGAAAAATAATTACGGTTATTCAATTACTAATAGCTGGGAGCATTACAAAAAAGACAATAATCTAGTTGTCATTGAAATGAATTTCACAAGATTTTTAAAGGATAGCACAATTATGGGTGCCAAAAACAGAACTGCTACTTATATACTAAGAAAGAAGAATAATAAATTTAAAATTTCAGCACTAATACCGCACACCCCTATTTCGGATTAGTAAACCAAGGGCGAATCTTCCTCTTTCAGTTCTGCTATTGCTAGCTTTCATAAATAGGTTAAATGTAAATTTCATAAATTTGACTAAATCCATTTAATAGTATGAAAAAACTACTCTTTCTCTTCGCCTTATTAATCTTCAGTTGTTCAAGCGATAGTGAGGGTAGTACTTGTAACTATGAGCCTACATTGTCTACTGAAGCTGTTACAGATATTACTGAAACCTCAGCTACTCTAAATGGTATAATAGCTATCGTATCAGAAAACTGTGAAGTAGCGCTTGGTGAAATGCAAGGCTTTGTATATTCAACTAATCCATCTCCTACAAATGATGATAATGTTGAGGTAGTTTATGGTACTGATATAAGTACCACAATTGATAATCTAACCCCCAACACAACATATTACGTAAGAGTTTTTATCACTAATTCTTTAGGAGAGTTTTATGGAAATGAGGTTGATTTCACAACGAACGGTGAAAACCCAAACACAGTTTACAATCTTGAATTAGATTTTTCTGATGAATTTCCAGTCGGCCACAACCTTGGTTTAAATTACTATAATGATATTACTGTTGGGGTCTTAGACTATTCAGAAAATAATGTAAGACTGTTGACAGCATCTGGGACGAGTTCCTATATTTTAGAAGGATCTTCATTAGACAATTTGTCCAGCTTTACTCAAGTTGCGACCCCGACCCAAGACACTTATTATTCCGATTACGTTGGGTTAGGACAATTAATTAAAGACGATAATGGCACAATTTACAGTGTAGTTCATTCTGAAGAACACGACGGGACTCTGTGCCCTGGCAATGTTCCAGGTTTTTATGCCTCTGTAGGTTTAGCGACGTCTAATGATAATGGTCAATCTTTTCAATTATCAAATTCAGTATTAGTAGAAAACACTTTTGATATAAACTATGATAACGGACAATGTGATGGTGGGCTTGGAGAGCCATCTATAACTTTCTCAAAGGATTCGACAGAGGTTTTTGTTTACTATGTAGATCACAATAGAGCCGGAAGAGGGGTTAACATTTGTATGTCAAAATTTAATACTAACTCGGACCACGTTCCAGGTTTTAATAACCCCTATTATTTAGGCTCTGATAATATGTTTACTAGCGAGGTTGTTCGATCAAAAGAGGTTGTTGTAGGTATGGGTAATTCTGATGCAATATTTCCGCAGGTCACATACAACAGCTATAGCGACTCTTACATAATGGTATACTCAGAAAACAATTATGGAGAATTTTTAAATGGAGCAACAAGCCCAACTATGTCTGGGATATATTATAAGCAATCAAATGACGGTTTAAATTGGGACTCACCAGCAATTCAACTGATAGTAGATTGGTCTATTCCTTGGAGCTTTAACAACCATTCCTTTAGTTGGCATCCAAATTTAATTTATAACAATGAAGATCAAACAGAGGGGTATTTGATTTACTCTAAAGCAAACAGCCTTGAGGATGGTCATAAAATGTGGGCGATTAAATTTAATATTATAGCGAACTAAACCTTAGGTGTGTCCACCGATTCAGCTCAGCTATTTCTACGCCTCTTAATTGGGTTAAACTTACATTGATTATATTTGAGTGGTAAAACCGATAAACAAAAGTCAAACATTATGAGCAGTAAATTTTTTGGGAACAAAACCGTAAAACAAAGCGAGAATAAAAAGGGCGGTAAATCAAAATTCATCAACCAAAACAAAAGAAAAACGACCATGGTTAGGAAAACGGGGCGCGGGAAATAAGACTTTTACTAGACTTTTGAGATTAGCCAGATATACGCGAGAAATTTTCGAAAAAGAGAAAAAATGCGTGTTACAGTGTGTTACAAGTTTTTCCAAATTTAACTCTATACTTTTTTATTGTTTGTATTTTATAATATAGTTATTTAATGTTTATTTTTGTTTGATAATTAAGCTGTTATAGGACCGTGAATCATCATTAAGTTTTTAGTTAATCAGCTCACAATATAACAAAAAGCTTGGTTTTAAAAGTACTATTTTTTTGGCTAATTGGACAAACTCTTTTTTCTGAAAGTTGATGCGTTATTTTTTGTATTTTTAGCAAAAATTTGACCATGAAAAGAAAAGTAAATGCCGTTTGGAACGGAGATGGTACCGACGGCACAGGTGTTTTAAGCGCGCAAAGTGGAGCTTTCAACGACATGCCCTACAGCTTTAAAAGCCGCTTTAAAAATGACGATGGCACATTGGGTACCAACCCAGAAGAATTAATCGCGGCGGCCTTGGCGGGGTGTTTCAATATGAAATTGAGTTTTGTTTTAAATGACGCTGGCTTTAGCCCTGAAACCTTAGAAACAGATGCGGTATTAGCATTTGAAGAAGGCGTGGTCACCAACATCGCTTTATCCTTAAAAGCAAAAGTAGCGGACATCGCCCCAGAAAAATTTGAAGCATTGGCCAATGAGGCCAAAGATAACTGTCCCATTTCGGGGGTGTTGAATTGCAACATTAATTTGGAGGCTGCCTTGGAATAAACCTATTGCTTCCACTAGGTTTACAGGTTTTCACAAACTGCCCCTAATTAAAAACCAATTTATCTTTTTTCTGCTTAACCCCTTGTTTTGACTCTTAGAAATTGCGGACCATATTGCGTGTTCAAATAACAAGGCTATAAAAACACTTTTTAATTAATTTATAGAAAGTTTAACAGAGTTGTAGGGGTTAATTGATATTATTGCATGATAAATTAAACTATATGCAATTAATTAAGACTTTTTTTGCCAAGTGGTACCCTGTAATTCTCGCCTTTTTATGCCTTTTATATTCCGTAGGACTGGGGCTTCTGGGTCGCACAGACGAAGCGCTTTACACCGCGCATTGGCCAGGAACCATTTTGTTATTTGCTCTAACCATTAGACAAAGAAGACAATAATGGGGTTGGCTATGTTTATTATCGGGTTTGTAATCTTTGTCATCTACGTCTATTTTTTGATTTGGAATGTGTTTTACAGTAACAAAAAACAAAGAGAGGAGAATGCTTACGGTAATGAACACGACGTTTTAGACAGCGATGGTATGGGCGACTTTAGCCGCTTCCCAAAAAAATAACCAATTCAAAACACTTCTACATCAACCCCAGTTGGGTGTAAAAGTCTAATAAGTCCATAAAGTCTTGCTCTGCAGCAATTTTGCCTGATTTCATTTTAACCAGGGTAACGCCAGAGACATCCACGCGCTTGCCGGTGGCTGGCACACCAAAAAAAACGCCGTCGTGGGTTCCCTTGAAATTCCAATGCTTGACAATTTTATCGCCCTGGCCAAAGGCGTCAATGATTGTAAATTCTGCATCTGAGAAGCCTGTAAGATAATTGTTATAGTAGTTTTTAAAATTTTCAAGCCCGACAACATCTCCTGCCGAAGTGGCTACTGCTGTGACATCTTGATCAAAAGAGTCCGCATTTATCAGCGCTATTTGACGGCCATTAATGACTTTGTCCCAAACGGTTTCATACATAAGAAGATTCGCTTCCAGCTGAGCCTGATTGGACTCTAATTTCAGGTGTATCTCAGATGGTTTTTGATTGCAGCTCGCTAGGATTAAAACCAATAATAAGCTGGCATATTTAATTGTGTTTTGTGAAAGTGTCATGATTTTTTAATTTCTTAAATTTATAAAAAATTTAGAAATGGGAACAGCTTTTGAAAATAATAAAATTTTAGCCCAAGACCTCCCAAACTATGAGGCCGTTGCAACAACAGTCCTAGATAAAAAGCATTATTGGGTTGTGCTTATAAGCACCTTCATTGTCTTTTCCATTATTTCGTTGGGGCTAATGCTGTGTTTTTATTTTTTTAATTTTTCAAAATCCATGCCCTACAAACAAGCCGCTGCGATAGCCTACTTTTCTTTTTGGGGGCTTTATGTTGTGTATTCCTGGATTGCATTTAAAAGAAAGAGTTACTGCTACAGGACTCATGATGTGATTTATAACTTTGGGGTTTTTCACAAAACAACAGTTCTGATTCCCTTTAACCGCATTCAGCATATTGCACTACATCAAGGCCTTTTTTCAAGAAAATTTGGATTGGCCTCACTTCAGTTTTACACAGCAGGAGGCAGCACTACAGACATCAGCATCCCGGGAATGCCGCTAGAAATAGCCAAAAGTTTTAAGGAAATAATTTCTGATAAGATTGAAAAATAACCCTAAAAAAGACAGCCTTTGGATCCATTAATCATTCAGAAATTTGCAGTCTTTCAAAAACAATCTGCGATTGGATCGGTCGTGTTGTTTTTCCAGTCTCTGCGAAAAAATAGCTTCAATTTTATCTACCTCCTATTTCCAGCCATCAAGGGGAATGTCAAAATTTCAATCTTTCTATTCTTGGGATTTATTATATTAATTGCCCTCTTTGCTTATATAAAGTACTATTATTTTAAATATAGGTTTGACTTTGAGAAATCGGCCTTTATCGTCCACAAAGGGTTTCTCGAAAAAACAAACCTAAGTATTCCCTTTGAAAAAATTCAACAAATAAACATCAACCAAAATTTAATTCACAAACTGTTTAACCTTTATGAAATCCAAATGGATACCGCGGGTTCCAGCAGTACTGAGGTAGACATTAAGGCGGTATCTAAATCGGCAGCAAATGATTTTAAAGTCATCGCTGAAGAAATAAAAAAATTAAGTTTGTCAGCCACTCACTCGGAGCCGCTAAGTAAAACAGAGGCGTCTTTTGAAATAAACCTAAAAACACTGATTAAAACCGGTTTAACCACCCGCTATTTTGAAACCTTGAGTTTAATTGTTGGCGGGCTGTTTCTAGGCCTTCAATTACTGGACGATTATGAGCTTAGTTTCGCTTCTGATCTAACGGACATCGCTAAAAAAGCAGACTACAGCTATGGATTGATTACCTGCTTGGTTTTAGGGGTCATCGCCACAGTACTTTTGACAAACCTCATCACTACTGTTATCAAATTTTATAAATACAAAGCCAGGCGCAGTTCTAAAAATTTAGAAATTAAATACGGTCTGATTAAAACAAAATCGGTTCTGTTATCCCCTCAGAAAGTACAGCAGTTCAAGACCACTCAAAATTGGTTTCAAAAACTGCTCAATATTCTTGACATAAAAATCAACCAAGCCTCCAGCGAGGTTTCCTCTACAATTGACGTCAGAAGCAATGTCAAGGTGCCGGGCTGTACATTAGCTCAAAAACAGGTCTTATTTGATTTTATTTACGGCAAAGCCGTTGGAGAAGAAATTATACTAAAACCTAACCTTAGAAAATTCATTATTAATTTTATGTTTTTTAGCCTTCTACCCTCAACTGGCCTGCTTCTGGTGCATTTAAATATTGATTTTTTTAAAGGCCATTACTGGCGGCTATTGGTACTTTCCTTTTTGATTGTGACGCTATATGCGGCTTGGCGGTTTTATAAAAACAGTGCACTTTTCATATCAAAAAATTTCATACGGTCTCAATCTGGATTCTGGGACGTTACAACAACACACGTCGAGCATTATAAAATACAATCGGCCATTATATCCCAACCTATTTGGTATAAAAATTCGGACTTAGGGGACCTCTTGATTTTTACCGCCGGTGGCCAAATTAGGGTTCGCACCTATAATTATACGGCCTTAAAATTAATCCTCAACAATGTTCTTTACAATGTTGAAACTTCTAAGCGAAAATGGATGTAGTTTTTGATCAACTTATGTGCTAATTTTTTTATGTCTGCATTTTTTTTATATCTTTAGGTAAATCATTTTCCTATGGAGGCTAACAAAATTGTACTTTATTTTTCTGTCTTTGTAGTTGTTTGCGTACTTGTTTGGATTTGGGTTCTAACAAAACAGCTGGATGAAGTTTAACCCCCAAAATGATTCCTGTGATAAAAAACCCTTCCTATCCCACTCTTTTCTTTTGTCCTTATTTCTAAATGGGCAAGATTTTGATTCTGTTATAACCAAAATGGCTGTCGAACACGAAGCTGAAATTATTGAACTCAGACATTGGTTTCATCAAAATGCGGAACTGAGTAATCCGGAATTTAAAACCGCAGAGTAGTAAAAAATACAATCACTAAGATTGGTTTTAATTCCGTTTTGCAATCTAAATTTAATATCTTTGAAAGAATCAAAATTTAAACTAAAATGAGAAAATTACTACTAGCGCTACCCCTATTCTTCGCAATGGGTTGCGCACAGCAAGAAAAACCAGCAGAACCCACCAACGGGTTTGGGCCCTATGAAGGTCAAAGTGTTTACCTGGGTGATGAGGCCACTGTAACGGTTTTTAAGGCGCTTGATGCTGCCTGGGCCGCTCGGGATTACACAACAATGAAAGACATGATTGAAGACGGTGGCATGTTTGTGTTTGAAGACGGGCATACTGCCACAACAGGACAAGAGTTTGTTGACAAAATCGAAGCCGATTACCAAGAGTCCCTTGAAAAAGAAATGGAGTGGGGCTGGAAAATAGACTATGCCTTTGCGGCCTACCCAAAGGGTTCAAATGACCCAAAAGCAACGAACCAAGAAGGGCAATGGGTTAATGCACAATTTACAGGGAACGACGGTACTTATATTGAGTGGTATCAAATTGTAGAAGGAAAACTCAAAATGTGGTACCAAACTAAAGGAGATTTCGTCATACCAGAAAATTAAAAACAATTATAAATCAATAGGTGTTACGAAAATAAATTCCGGCCAACAAGAAAGCCCGCTCTATTGAGCGGGCTTTTTTTAATCGTTTGAAAATAAATTTACATAGATTTTACAAATGGTAAACCTGTTTTTTCATTTTCTACAATCTTTTTTCCTGCAGGAAGGTCGCATGAATTAGAGCGTTCGTCTTTTGCAAAATAATAAATCGTTTGATTTCTTCCGCCTTTTAAGACAACGTCTTTTGTGTGTAAATAATACGTCTTTCCTTTGCTATTTTTGAATGAATATCCCATAATTTAGTTTTATTTTAAACCAAAATACAAAAATTACTTCGGTTTTTCCAAAAAAATCATCAGATAAATGGTGTTTTTTTTAAGAAGTAAAGCTAATTGTTAATAAAATCAATCGTTTTCACAAAAACTTGTTCTAATTCTGGTGGAATTTGAGGATTGTCCCAGGGTTGTTTTGTGCCAAAAACATGATTCCCCTTTGGGATAACACAAAACGTGCTGTGTTGGCTCCATTCATGCAAGGCTATGGCTTCTGAAAGCGCAACAGATTTGTCTTCAGCTCCGTGGACAATTAAATGCGGAATTTGCAACCCTTTCACTGACTTAGAGATGGTTAGGCGATCTTCATGGGCTATAAAATCTTCATAAAATTGGTATGCGTGTGGCATCTGTTGCTGGGTCCTGCCGTTTTTCACAAAATAAAAGCCTGAGAAGGCCCAGGCCTTTAATGCCTGTTTCTCTGGAAATCTTGATTTATAATCACTTACTCCCGCCAATGTAATTACTTTTCTTATGCGTGAGTCTTCTGAGGCTTTAATGAGCGCTATGCCCCCGCCACGGCTATGGCCCATCAATATTATTGTGTTTGTGTCTAAGGCCGAATTTGTACTTTGACGGGTTGTTAGCCAATTGATGACACACTCCAAATCTTGAAGTTCTTTGGTGTAATTGTTTTGCCCAAAGGCTTCAAGGTCGGGAAAGTCAATCGGGTTTTCTGCCGTACCGCCGTTATAAGAAAAGTTAAATTTTAAAAAAGCAATGCCTTGGGAGGCAAAGTTTTTTGCAAAAAGCGTCCACGCCCCCCAATCTTTATAGCCCTTATAGCCATGACAAAAAATAACTATTGGGGCCTTAGATCTATTGAGTTCATAAAAAAAATCATAGATGATAGGCCGTCCGTTTGGGCCAGGAATTTTGCCATTTATAATATTGTTGATCATTCTAAACTTTCTTTTCTATAAAATCGTTGTCAATATCAAATATTGTAGAAAGGAGTGCTTTAAGTTGGGCCTCGAAAGCCTCTAAAATCTCCGGAGTAATTTGGGTTTGTTTGTGTGCCCCTCTTCCCGACTTGTCCTTCTTAGTGAATTTTAAAACCCCTGCGTTTAAATTTTTAAAAGAGAAAATCCCTGCCTCTGAAGGTAGGGGTAGCGCTTGAGATTTGTGTAACATATACGCATACATTAACAGCTGAAAACTTTTGTT
>NZDM01000095.1 GCA_002690085.1 Flavobacteriaceae bacterium | reverse complement strand
TAGAGTATTAGAGTATTAGAGTATTAGAGTATTAGAGTAGGTTTGTAGTTTTTTGCTTTGTTTGTAAAAAGCCCGCGGCGCGCATTATCACACTCTCGAAACTTTTCATATATTTTATAGCAGCGATTTTGATCGGAAGCTTCATCTCGCATACATTCTACTAGTTTTCTACCAATATCCAAACATTTTTTTTTACCAGATAACTTTGTTTCATTTTTATATAGATTTTTTTCACTCATGCTTTGTATATATATACTGTATTCATAAAAACAAAATTGATCTAATTTAAAGCGAATCAGTTACTTTTAATCAATATGACAGAACACAACATGATTTTGAATATCGACAACATTGAGCGCAAGCACGCGCATCTTGGATATATTCAGAACAGATTACATGATCTTGGAGTTGGATGGGTTGCTAGGATTAAGGTGAATGAATCTGACATTTGGCTTTCCCCGCATGTGAATGCGGATGTTTATATTCAAGAATGGTATGATACTGATCTTGCTTGGAGGATTTGGAATGATTGTTGGGAGGGAGATTGCATTGAGCTATATCACGCAATTGATGAGATTTCATGTATGCCATGGTCTATTTCAGATAGTGATGCCTGTCCTGCGCCTTTTACACCAGAAACATTGTCTAAGAGAATCTATGATCTAGAAAAACAAATCGCACTTCAAGATGCTAGGATCGTAGGATTGATGAAACGGGTTAGAGCAAATTCTTGGGTAGATACTCTTGATAATGATCATAATGATGCTGGTAATAATGAAATTAAAAAAGAGTTTGTCTCTGAATCTGGGTGTAGCGACACAGATATATGGAATATTGTACAAATGTCTTCTTCGGCTAAGTAAAGTAAGTAAGTAAGTTATTTAAGTGTAAAATTGATTTGTGTTTGCGGTTGTCTTGTTTTTTTTGTGCTAATCACCGAGTTATTAATGGTTTCGTCCGCTGAATACATGAATCAGTTGTTTGAGCTGCCTGATATGGATCCTGATATGGATCCTGATATGGATCCTGAATACTATGAAGATTCATCAAATGCGCGGTTTGCGTTAGCGTGTATTGTTTTGTATGGTGGCGCTTATATGCTTGGTATATTTGACTACTTGCTTGTGTTTATGCTTTTAGGATTTATGCTATTGGTTGGCTATGCAACCGTGCGCTGTGCTCTTCGCTATGAAATGGATTATGATTGGTGGGAATTGATTTTATATGGAATTATACTATATAAAATCACGTTTTGGCAATCCAATAGTCTTGCGGAGGTATTTCCGCAAGATGGAACACAACAATAAAATAGATTTATTATACAAATACTAATATAATGGATGTCCTAACACTAACATTAGTTTTAATTTTGTGCGCAACAACATTGATAGATGTTGTACCGATGGTTTATGAGTCGCGTCTTAGTGAATATCAAAAATATGCGTGGGTATTTTACACAATCGCAACGATTGTATTACTTTTAGAAGGACGGGGAGCTAGCGCTTTTTTTTGGATGCTAAGTGCTATTATTAGCTATATTTGGGGGGATGGCAAACATGAAACTACATATCTTGCGTTGTTTGCTTTGTTGTGTATTGTATGGGCATTGTTTATTTTTGTGTTTGGCACGGCGAAGCTGATTTCCTCTAATTAAAAATTTAAATTGATTTAATTTTATCACAAATACGCTATCGCATATCAGCATTGCTATCGCATATCATACAAGCACAACAATGGAAGCTGAGTTATTACGCAATATTATTGACGGACGATCTATGATGGCTGCGGATGAAGCCATGTGTGATGACTTGTATCAATCTTTAAACGATTACTACTTTTACATGCTGACAGAGTTTGGATGTGCAGGGGATGGTCGCCGGATTGAATGGTGGGACGAGATCACTGACGAGAACGAAATCACATTGCACATTGATTGGTGCAATGCGATTTTAAGATTGTGTGATTATGATATGGAATTAGCGTCTTCAATAGATATAGAGGAGTTTGGCTGTGCGGATAGTCAGGATGGCTGCGCTGATGGTAATGATGGCTGTGCTGATTCCCCACTTGTATATACCGGTCGGCACAAAAACCAGTCATATATGGCAGGCTATCCTATGCACGAATATGTGAATCGACTTAGTGTTCATGGTTGTGGGTAAAATAAAAATGTAAAAAATGTAAAAATAAAAATTAAATTGATTTTGTTTTTTGCTTTTTGATTTAACACGTGAAATAATCATAATACAAATATCTGATTATACGCAAATCTTTAAAAGCAAGCTTTATCAACTATGGTGACTCAAGAACGTTCTTCTGTCGTTGTTTTCATCCCTAAGATGGGACGTGAGATTACGATTCAGCATATTCGCGCTGTCTTTGATCGCAAGGGCCTGGGATTGGTGAATTCGGTGCGGATTGCCGATAAGCCTAATGGACGAGGATGGAAGATGGCCTGGGTTCGATTTGACGTGCGACCCACCGCGAAATCGCATCTTGTTTTGAACCGTCTTTGCAACGGGGAAGGCCACAAACTATACTACAGCGAGGATGTTGATTGGTGGTACTGGAAACTGCTGTGCCCAAGGGATGCTGCGCACAAAGCAGATTTATGTAATATGGCGCGGGTCTCGCGGGAGGAGCAGTGGGATGTTCCTGGTGCTTTAGTGGCTACAAAGGGTCACTATTATCGTGCTGAGAAAAGTGGAGCTGTTGCGGAGCAAAGTCGCGCAGATCTTGAAGAAGCTTGTATCCGTGATATGGAAGCATATCTTGTGAAACTTATTTCGTAGTGAAAAATAAACAAAAATTAAGTTAAAAAAATGGTTGAGGAAAGGGGGGTGGGGTAGGGAATAGGTAGGGAATAAGTGTGAGTTGTTTGTTTTTTGGGTTTGGTTTGGTGTTATGTTGAACGTTTTAAAAATCGGTTGCCATGTGTGACGTGGGTTGTGTTATAGTTTAATAAAGACACAGATTCAAAGGTGCCATCTTGTTTGCTATATACGATTCTTTTTATACGAAGATCCTTTAGAACTTCTAAGCAATTTATGCATGGTCCAGATCCCCTGTAGTTGTGTGACATATCTGTGCGGACAACATATATAACTAGCTTAGACATGAGCCTAGATATCCTTCGCGACTTTTAACTGAAGCAGATAGTGTTGTCGGGGGTCTTGGGAATGTGTTCGCAAACAATTGCGAATGGCTGCCATTTCTGCATGACAGGTGCATGTGTTTTGTACTATGCCATCGCGGGATAAAGAACGGTAGTGATTGCAGCCTCTGCCAACGATCTTGCCATTCGCTACAGCAACGCAGCCATGGCGCATCTGACATGGAGATTCTAATGAAGCATTGAACGCTTCGTTGATGAAATGTTGATCGCTTTTGCTAATATGACTCATCGTGGGTACTTGTTATTGCTGCCTTATCTTTTAGGTAAGCTTTTTGATCAATTTTATGTGATGTAGTTTAATATCACGTATTTATATATTATGGTAGAACGGTCTAGTTCTGCAACGCGTAGTGTAAATAAGTGTCGGGGCAAGTCTGTAAAAAATCCAAATCGGTGCGGTAAAATTAGTGGTTGCATGGTTGCAAAAGGAAAGAAGCGAACGTTTTGTAGAAAAACGCGAACGCAAACGCGAAAAAGAAAACATAAGCGAGTGCGTAGCGGCGTTACTAAGAAGCAGAAGCAAAAGCAGAAGCAGAAGCAAAAGCAAAAGCAAAAGCAAAAGCGTGAAATTAAAAAAATGATTCGGGCAATGCAAATAGATCTTTCTTTAACGCCTAGCTCGTAAATTAAATCATCAGAAAATAACAAAAAAATGACAAAAATGAAAACAAAATTGATTGTTTTTTTTGTTATTTAAGTAATGGCAGATTGGCTATCTTGTTCCTACTTCGTAGTAATAAGATAATACAATAATAACAATTCAAACGGTTTAACTGAATATGCCTCGTCATACCAAGCGTAACACAACTGCCAAGCGTGGCGTTAATCCTAAGCAGCTGCTTAAGACAAACCTGCGTTATGTGCTTCAACAGAGCCGGAGCTCTGCGCTGTTTAACCCGACACGCAAGCACTTGTTTGTGATCGAGTTTGAGCGTACGAGTGAGATGCGAAACAAGCACATGTCGGCTTCGGCGGCTCGTACGTCTGACTCGGTGTGTGTTTTGGCTAGGATCCGGTCAAACGTTACAAACGAGACGCTTCGCATGATTCCGAGGGCAATCAACGCGCTACTGCTTAGTAGTGCTAATGCTCCTACGGATGAAAAGATGGCGCGTATGTTCTTTACGGCTCTGCTTCAGCGTGGGGAGGTTGCGCTTAAAGAGGTGCAGCCTGTGCGGGAGTCTGCGCCCCCTGCCCCTCCGGCCTCGGCACCAGTGGTATCGGTGGCTGATGTGGCGGCGGATAAAGAGACTGATGAGCCTAGTCTTGAAGATAAGATGAAAGCTTTGCAAGAAGAGATGGCTGCGGATGGCGAATGGGATGATGAAGAGGAAGATGGTGAGGAAGATGAGGAAGATGAAGTTGTAGAGGGGGGTGTTGTAGAAGAGGGTGAAGATGATGATGAATGGGCTGGTGTTGGGGCTGGTGTTGGGGCTGGTGTTGGGGCTGGTGCTGCTGGAGTAGATGAGGGTGGCGTGAATAGCGGAGTAGATATGGGGTTTGCAGATTGCGGGGATGATGATTGGTGAAATAAAAAATTAAAAATGAAATAAAAAATAAAAAATTAAAAATGAAATAAAAATATAGACTTTTGGGGGTAAATGTTTGTTTTTTCCATGCATAATACAAAATGAATATATCACGCTACTTTAAAAAGACTGCCAAAAAATATATTTTGTTACATTTAGGTGCAGTTTTTTTATTTGCATTGATGTATTGGTTTCCGGATTTTATTAATGATAAGTATCCTAACTTAATACCAGGTAAAAAACTTAAGAAGGAACTTAGCTATCGACCAAAAACTTTTTGGTATTATCTTTGGTTTTCTCTTATAACACAAACAACTGTAGGATAT
Organism: Flavobacteriaceae bacterium; assembly: GCA_002690085.1. Classification (GTDB taxonomy): domain Bacteria; phylum Bacteroidota; class Bacteroidia; order Flavobacteriales; family Flavobacteriaceae; genus UBA3537. Next base: position 9,400 of record NZDM01000095.1, on the reverse strand, counting down.
TCCGGAGTGGTAACCAGAACTGGTGATCCACTTAATATGATGAATGCTGATATGGTCTTTATTATAACGAATACGATTCAATTAGCGTCGTTGTTTGTAATACCGGTGTTATCGTTTGTGTAATGTATAACAATCTTGCGTTTAATAATTATTCAATGATTTTTTTTAAATTATAGTATAATTTATATAGTGATGAGTCTTGCCGTCCTCAAACAGTGGAAGGAGGCGGTAGCGGCGGCGGCGGCGTTGCGCAAACATCAAAAGGACACGTTGCGAACTCTTACAGAGTCGGGCTGGCACCCAAATTACCGTTACTCCAAGAAAGATCCCAAGGAAGTTGAAGAGCTCGAGAACAACCGTTATTCCAGGACGAGGATGCCGCCGATGTACTACGGTAGCGATGGCGATGGCGATTCCGATGATGGCAGAGGCGAGCCGACGGAGGAGGAAAAACAGGAGATATACGCGGGGCTCCTTGACGAGGCCGAGAATAGGCAGGCGCAGCAGGTCGCTGAAGAGAGCAAGAAACGGGTGCGAGCCCGTTTCGATCGGAAGGCTCTTGATGCTGCTAAGGAGGCCGCAATGGCTGCCTCCCTCGCGGTCCATGAGGAAGATGCGAAACGCGAAGCGAAACGCAAAGCGAAACGCAAAGACGAGGGCCAGTCGAGCACCGGCTCCGGAGGTGGCAAAGCGCGTCGAAGCCGTAAGGCACATCGAAGCCGTAAGGCACATAGAAGCAAAGCGCGTCGAAGCCGTAGGGCACATAGAAGCCGTAGGGCACATCGAAGCCGTAAGGCACATAGAAGCCGTAAGGCACATCGAAGCCATAAGGCACATCGAACCCGTAAGGCACATCGAAGCCGTAGGGCATATCGAAAACACAAACATAATCGACGTTCCCGAAGACGGCGCACCTCCAAATACTGATTAATTATGTGATGGATATATATATATGTCAGGTAGAGATGAATCTCTAAAAAATCTAGAAGACACACTAGAGTCCCTAAACCAATTGACTAGTTACCTCAAAGCTACTGAGTCTTCAAAAAAGATGAGTCAGCGTCAAAAGGCGGATGCATTAATCGAGCTCGAGCGCCGCTTGGACAATCTGCCGCGCTACCTGCCGCCTAAGGCGCCACAACGGCGGCGGTCCTCAACGGAGGGCGACGACGGTTCAGAGACGGTTGAGTTTGTGGATAAGAATAACTTCTTTAACAACCTGGTGCCGCTCCCGGACTCGGGTAGTGCCGACACCGCGAGCTCGGCGCTACCCGAGTCCGCGGCTGTTCCGGACGGAGAATATCAACCTCCGCTTAACCCTTATGTCGCTAACCTCCCTTCTACCAGCGGCGGCAGAGCACATAGAAGCCGTAAGGCACATAGAAGCAAAGCGCGTCGAAGCCGTAAGGCACATCGAAGCCGTAAGGCACATAGAAGCCGTAAGGCACATAGAAGCCGTAAGGCACATAGAAGCAAAGCGCGTCGAAGCCTTAAGGCACATAGAAGCAAAGCACATAGAAGCCGTAGGGCACATCGAAGCCGTAGGGCACATCGAAGCCGTAGGGCACATCGAAGCCGTAAGGCACATCGAAGCAAAGCGCGTAGAAGCAAAGCGCGTAGAAACTGAATTACACGCGGCTGGAATAAAAAACGCAATGCTTTATCTGAAAACATAAATGCAGTAGATGTGCTAGACTTACTAGATGCGTACAACTCGTAATACATGCTGTAGCAAACACACTATTTGCTATTCAAAACAAAAAACTATTCATTATTATGGGACGAGAGTAAAGGGAAGTGCTTTTGTAATATTAGTAATCTGAATATATTAATTATTTTTGTCATACAAAATTAATATATTTAGCTGAATCCGCCGCTGTCTGCTCCACCACCACCACCACCACCGATATCAAAGAATCCACCGCTGTCTGCTCCACCACCACCACCACCACCACCGATATCAAAGAATCCACCACCACCGCCGCCGCTGCTGAAGAATCCGCCACCACCACATTCGCTCCTGTCATTGTTGCGGTTATCAAACCAGCTTGATCTATCCACGACATGATGTGCTAGTTCATCTGCTGCTACCCCAATAGCAATGTCTCGTCCTGTTGTGTTTTCTCGATACGCTGCGTATTGATTTGTGCAATCGTAATCACCGGGATAATAGCGCGAAATGCTTGGAGACATGATTGGGTTTCCAACTGGGGTAGCAACTGCGGTTGGGCAATTTCCTATTAAATTAAGTTTTCCACGAGGATTCAACAATCGCCGACGCCGGCGGCGTTCTTGGCATGCACATGCACAAAGAATTACGATGAATCCAATTGGTATAATATAATAATTATTCCATACTAGAGCGTTATCTACAATATCGAATGTGTTTGTGTTTGCCCATGCTGTGCTACTACTGGATGCTGCGGTTACAGTTACTTTTATGTAGAAGTTATCGCCTGTCTTGGCATTTTTATTGACATGCCAGGTATAAGCATGGCTATTGGAGTAGCTTTTTGCTATAGTAGAATAGTATATATCATTATGATACAAATCAACTTTAACAGATGAGATAGTGATGTTTGTGCTCCATTCAATTATATAGCTGTTGTCTTGATATACTGCGCTTGGTGGTTGTGTTGATATTTTGAATGGCGCATTTGAAGTTACTAACGAGACTGCGTACATGAGGCATGTTGTGACCATGGTTTGTTACTTAAAATGATAGTTTGCTGGTTGTAGTAAATAATAAATGCGCTAAGTATAATCAATTTTAAATATAAACAAAAAAAAATGCAAAAATTGAATTTTTTTTGTATTTTTTTTTATTTGACAGGATTGAATGGTAGCCGTCTGATTTTGTGCTATCATTTCCGTTATTAAAAGCGAACAACTATTGAAAGTAAATAAAACTATTGAAAAGATAAATCATGGGCTGTGATTACCTCTTGGAAAACGATGCTATCTTGGAAAATGATGAGCGCATTGAACAACAGCAACTGCAGTTTAAACAAGCGATATCGCGGCTGTTTGAACGCCTGTGGTATTCGCAGGGTGATTTGTTGGATGACGTGGGTGCGGGTGCGGGTGCAGGTGCGGATGCGGGTGCGGGTGCAGGTGCGGGCGCGGAGATTTTGGAGTGCATGGCCATTTACAATCAGATCAAACAAACCGTTGTTGGTCTTTATCAAACTAGTAATGCTATGACAGCTGTTTTGAGGGCGAATGACCCTGCTTGGTCCATCGTTTGTTGTGTTGGACAAGTTGAGGATTTGCCTGTTTTGTTGCGCGATAACGTTCCGGGCGGTGCATTGAATGAACCGCTGTTTAATACGAAGCGCGAGGCTATATGTTGGTGGCTTGGTGTTAGAAAAAGAGAGCTAGAAAACGAGCGTAGGCAGATTACTCATCGTTTGCGGTATGTCCAGCATCGGCTTGATTATTTGAATCAGGGTGGAGTTTGGCGGCAAACCCATGCAAACACCGCTTCTTGTCTTAGACAAGAAATAGATCAACTACAAGGCAGGCGCAATGAGATTGAAGAAACTCTTGCTGTGCCGGGCCCTGATATTGAGCCTGAACCTGAACCTGAACCTGATGCTGAGCCTGAGCACGGTGGATGTGTTATTATAACCCAAGTCGTGTCGGAGTCTGAGGATGACCCCTGGGATGATATGTAAAATGTGATTGTGAGGTGTGATTTAAAATAAAAATAAAAAATAAAAAATAAATTGATGTGTTTTTGTGTGTTTTTTTGTTGGCAGGAACTGAGATAAACCATAATAACAGTTTTATTAAATACCGGATCAAATCATTTATCATGGGATATAATCACATGATAGAAGACAATGTCGATACCATCTCGGATGAGGTAACGGGACTGTGCCATCGTTGGAAAATACCTCGCTTGTTTAATCAACTGTGGGAATCGCGGGGAGATATGTCGTGCTATGCGCCCGGCAGCCTCCCGCACCGCCGGGCTGGTCTGCGACGCATGGATATTTACAATCAGATCAGGCACACGGTTATTCGTCTTTACGAAATCAGTGAAACTACAAGCTCGGTTCTGCGTGGGATTGATCCTGCGTGGGCCGTGATTTGTTGTGTTGGGGCACTCGAAGAGCTGCCAATTTCGCTGCGAGAGAGTACCCAGGCCTGGTCATGGCCATTGTTTGACACAGAACATGACGCAATACGTTGGTGGTTTGGTGTAAGAAAGCGAGAGTTGGAAGTTGAGTGGATGAAACTTGTGGAGGAGTATCAAGAAATTGAGAGGGCGCGCAATGCCCTTTCTCTTGCAGACAATGTTGGTTCTAGTGAGCATAGTGAGACGATGGCTCGTCTTGATGCAGAAAAGAAACGATTGATCCTGCGCTATAGCGCGATTAAACAATCTCTTTGGGATCCTTTGCCGAATGATGATCAAGAGGAACAGCATGAAGAGGAACAGCATGAAGTTGCCCACTCATTTTGGTTGCGTCACCCAAATGGTTTGTTGGAATATAGGTCTATATAAATAAAAATTTAAAAAACAAATAAAAAATAAAATAAAATAAATAAAAAGTGGTTTGTTTGTTTTTTGGTTTATTAAAATTGATTTTTTAATTATAAAAATAAGATTATATCATTAAAGTTTTTAAAATCATCATGGCTGTAAATACACAATCCTTTATCACTGCTAAGATTGCAAATGCTAATGATAGTGATACTATTATTGCTAACATGAACGAAGTGCTTTCTAAGAATGCCCACTGGTTGCAAGAGTTTTGTGATATGTATGGCAATGATCCGCAAAAGGTATTGGATGCAAGAAATGATGTATCTATGGATGCAGCTATGGGTAGGGGTGACTTATCGTTGGTTCATCTTATGGATGCTATTATGGCGTGGTGTATGTATAAAACCACAAATGATCAGTCTTGGTTGTTTGTTGTAATTAAACATCTTATGAAAACACAAGAATGTTTGCGGTTGTCATCTGAGTCTTTGGATGATTCGTTGGATGATTCGGTGGATGATTCGGTGGATGAAGAGTATATGAGCCAAGAGCAGTTTGACAATGCGATGAACGCAGTTCGTGAAGATTTCGCGGTGTTGTTGGATGAAGTACTTTAAATTGTATTATATAATAAAATTGATTGTTATGATAGTGTTTTTGTTTTTTTTAGATTAAGTATCGCTTATAATATTAATATCGCTTATAATAATGCAATTCTATTCACAAAATAACTCGCCTGATGGGACTTCTTCTGCTACCGAGACTACTGTACATTTTGATGATACATTGCCTAATACGGCCTTGTTTGGTCCTTCTTATGATAGACCGTATGTGGGTTCTGCAGACTTTATTATGCATGCGAAGATTGCGGTTCGCTGGACAAAAAAATCGTATAGGGTCAGTGATTATGAGTGGTTTATTGCAACTGTAACTGGTTATAAACCTATTACACAGCGACTTGTAGTAAAATATAATATAGCAGATCGTGTTGAGTACATCAATCCTAAGACTAGTCACTTTGTTGTTCTTAGTGATTTTGATAATGATGCATATGAACGGTCTGTTTTACTTCAAAGATCGGAGCCGGAGACGATGTTGGGCGGCGATATTCCTATGGCATTGCCTGTAGATTTGAATCACATCGCGGCACACCCACCAGTGCCAGCGCCAGTGCCAGCGCCAGCGCCAGCGCCAGCGCCAGTGCCACCGGCGCATGAAGCTGAGACCGAAAGGGCGGATGAAGCTGAGACCGAAAAGCCTTCTAAGTTAGATATTGCCAATCTGCAATGTGCGCGCGGTAATATTGTTGCATCGCTGTATGCAATTCAACTGTATCTTAAAAAAACAAAACATATTTCGTTGTCTTCGCAAGGCTGGGTTCCTCCATCTGAAGCTTCTCATGTGGATAAGATGTTTTATGGTTCTTGTGTAAATGCGGATGCGATGTTTATTATTGATGAAATGTTGAAAGAGCAAGGTATTGTTTGCGGATTCCAACACAAGCCAGAAGACAAGATGCTCGCGGTTGCAGTTGCTGATACACCAGAGCCGATTATTGCAGAAACCGCGAAGTGGCCAAAATTTAAACTAGATGAGGCTGGATTTCGCACTGCAATGTCTGGTCCGAATTCATTTGCTGCGGCCGTGCGATGGCATGCGCATTTTACGGAGGGCTGGCTACAAGATACCGGATTTGATGCTATTAGCACAAAATACGATGGAGATAGAATTCAATTGACAAAAAACCCTGGGAATTGTATTACGGTTTGTGATGATGTGTTTAAATTGCCAACCGGATCATACATAATTCAGTCAGCTCGTTTTATTTATACCGTGCGGATCACTGATGTTACAGGGATGCATCTCAATACACAAACACCTGTTATTACATATGACGAGATTCTAGATGCGCATGCAAGTCAAGAAGAGTGGGTGCATGATCGGAAATACAAAGGATTTAGATTTAATAGTTTTAAGATAGATGTTACGCCTTCTGTTCAGTCTATTCTTGGCGTAGAAAACGGTGATGTAAAGATTGTTGCGGCGCAAGCGGGTGGTATCGTACAAATAAATAAAGCCACGCCACTAAATGCGGATGTTTCAACGGTGTGTGTGCCGCGCTATCGCTCCTTTTCAAAAGACAATATTCCGCCGGGTGTTTATGTGGATTTCACACATCAAGACCGCGGTAAATTTATTAATTTGTGTGAGATTTTTGTAGCGCATAAAAGTGCGCCAAGGAAACGGATTAGGATGTATGATGGGTTGTTTGACCAAGATTCTACTGTTGGGAGTGACAATTAAAAAAAAACAGAGATGCGGGTGGGGGAGAGGAGAGGGGATGGGATGGGGTGTGTTGTGAAGAATTTGCGTGCCATGAATTTGCGTGCCATGAATTTGCGTTTTTTATTTGCTAACTACTTTACCATTGAGTTTGGTTTGCAATCCATGTGCATTACTGCTTGAACCGCCCCATGATAATCCATCAAACATGCGCTTGATGATTTTATCTACTTCTTGAACTATGCGCGAATCCATGAATGGAAGCTTTCCACCATAGCTGACACAGCATGCACCTAGCACAATACATATCATTCCGACAATGTTTTCGCCATCTAATGCGCTGTTAAATTCATAGTATGATACGATTGATGTTAATATAATGCCTAGGGTGTCAATTGATTTTACGAATCCTACGTTAGGAGCTTCTTTGCTAGCAGCAATCACTGTAAATTGGTAGAGCGAAAACGCTAATGCAGTTAATCCAACATAGTATCCCGCGTCTTTATAGTAATCTTTTGCTGATTTTTCTGATTTTGTGAGTTTCAAGTCTAAGCTTTTGTTTTTGATTAACATATAGCCAAATACAGCGATTACTGAGAAAAATGCTGTATTCCAGAATAAATCCATGAATGTTGATTTACCATATTTGATTAATGCGGTTTTTGTAAATAAATCTTTACCTGTCATTGCTAATGCTGCTAATAAAGAAAATATGACCCATTCATACCCAGCGATTTTGCTAGTTGGAGCTGCTGTTTGTGCAGTCTTGGCTTGTTTTTCTTCTTGCTTTTGTTTTTCTTCTTCTTTTTGTTTCACTACGTGTTTTTTAACATTACCTGACATGACCAATAGTAACACGCCTATGCATGCCAGTATCATGCCTAATATGTTTAATGGAGTAAGCGGAGCTCCCCATATAAAATAAGACATTATCGCGGTTAAGATTGCTTGCATTCTAATTAGTGCCATGCAGAAGCCTGGGTTGGGGCCTATGTTTATTGCTTTCGCAGCACAGGCTATTGCAATACCAGATGCTATGCCTGCACCTATTCCATATTTGCTAATTTTTAAAGAGTGCGTTTTGTAAAAAGCAGCTCCTATTGAAATTAGTGAAGCTATAAAACTGTACCATCCTGCAAATGAGATGGGGGAAAATACTTCTAATCCATATTTGATAGATAAACTCCATAAAGATCCAGCGATTGCGCTTATTACAGACAGAATTGCCCACTTCATAGATATATATATATATACAACTAGATATATATCTACCTATGATCTCTATTATTCCATTAACTACCGTATGATAAACTAGCGAAGGCGGCTTCTATTTTGCCTTTATCTAGATCTTTGTGAAATTTGCTTTTAAGCGGCGGTAAAGCACAAAACGGTACTTCGCACTGCATGCTCATTACACCTCCAACCACTAAGAACATTCCTATTATGCTATCTGTGTTAATGTTACTACCAAATAAATAATATGAAGCTGCTGCAGTTACTACAATACCTAGGGTGTCTATTGCTTTAACTATTCCAACATTAGGGGCTTCTTTACAAGCAGTAATTACCATGAACTGATATGCAGCAAATGCTGTTCCTGCTAATACTATATGAAACAAAGATGTTTTATCATAGTGAGGTAGAATTGTTTTTTCTTGTAATTTAACGTTTCCTTTTGTTATAAATAAAGTTATAAATAATGCTACTACCTGAAATACCGCAGTGCTCCACATTAAACTATGCATTATCTTTGGGCCATTGTCAGTTAATCCTTTTTTTGTTAAGATATCTTTAAATGTCATCATTATTCCAGCTCCGAGTGCTAAAAATATCCATTTATATTCAGAAAAGCTGGATTCTGATTTATGTTCTTGGTTAGGATCTTTTGCATTGGTTTTATCTTTATCGTGCTTATCGTTGCTATGTTTAATTTTTTTATGATTTGCATGTGATGTTGATATTACTATTACACCTGCGATTGAAACTATCATTCCTAACACTTTTGCGGGTGATAGCGGTGCTCCAAATACAAAATATGACATAATTGCGGTTAATATCGCTTGCATTCTAAAGATTGCCATGCTGAAACCTGGATTAGGACTTTCTCCAAAAGACATTGCTAATAATATAGACGCTATGCCTGCACCTATTCCACTGCCAATACCCCACTTAGTGATTTTTAAAGATTTTGTTTTAACATAAACAACAATGCCTATTATTAGTGCCATGATAGATGAGTACCAACATGCAAACGTCTTTGGCGTAAAATATTCTAGTCCATATTTAACACTTAAGCTCCATAAAGAGCCAACAATTGCGCTTATGCATGATAAAATAAACCAGCGGTCCATTCTAATCTGTATTACCGCTTTAAAATAATATTTTACATTTATTAAATGATTGGTGCTATTCAATAAATAATAATATGTATGTCCATGTGAGTCCTACTAATGTATGCTGACAGACTGGACCCCACGTGTTTGGATAAGGCTCGTATAGAACGCAAAGAAATTTTCCAATAGTGCTAAGATATATTGCTTTTAGTATGTAATTAGATGCGGTGCCTGTACTTGTGCCTGTACTTGTGCCTGTACTTGTGCCTGTACTTGTGCCTGTACTTGT
>NZDM01000094.1 GCA_002690085.1 Flavobacteriaceae bacterium | reverse complement strand
TCTAAAGGTTTTAGCTTAGAAACAACCACAGAAAACCTATTGTTGAAAGCTTATGTAGCAGCGGAAGAAGAAAATTTAAGTTCTATTATTGAGTCTGTTTCCGTTTTTAATGATGCTTTAAACAAAGAAAAGGAAGCAGAGTTTGTGTTGTTGAAAAGCGAAATATTAACCCTTTTGTCTGAGGAAATTATAAAGATGGCTTTTTATGCTGAAGGGGTTTATGAATATGCATTGTTAAACAATAAGGCTATAAATACGGCAAAAATTCTTCTAGGTGATTTGGGACGCTACGCTGCATTATTGAAATAATTTAAATATCTTGAAACATGTTCCGTATTCTTTTTTTGTTGTTGGTTTCATTTAAAGTTTGTTTAGCCCAAACAACCCGCAAACATGTGGTGTATTTTGAAACAGATAAATATAATGTATTAGAAACAGAACAAAATAGACTATTGTTGTTTATTCAAGAATTAGAAAGAAAAGAAATAAAGCGGGTTTCAATATATGGTTTTTGTGATGATAGAGGCACTGACCAGTATAATTTAGGTCTATCACAAAACAGGGCAAACACCATAAAAGGTGTTTTTTCTGAATCAGGAATTAAGCAAAACCTCATAACCAATGTGGACGGTAAAGGAGAAATTCTATTAAAAATAATTACATCAGAAAATGTAAATATTATTCGTGGTTTAAATCGTAAAGTCGAAATAGAGGTTGAGTATAAGAGTAATAAAAAAGGGGTTGTTGTTAAAAAAAACAAAGGAACTGTAGATAATAAAAAGATAGATGATAAAGGTAGAGTTTTGCCTTTGACATTAGAAAGTGAGTTAATGGTAGGAGATAAAGTTGTACTGAAAGATATTTTATTTCAAACGGGGTATAGTTATATTTTAAAAGAATCCATACCTGTGCTTAAAAATGTAGTAAAAAAATTAAAGGAAAAAGAAAATTTATATTTTACAATTGAAGGACACGTTTGCTGTACTACTGATGGAAGGGATGCTATAGACAGGGGGACTGGAAGACGAAATTTATCACTAACAAGGGCACGGTATATATATAACTATTTAGCGCGAAACGGTATTTCAAAAAAAAGAATGAAATTCATTGGTTTAAAACATAAATTTCCACTTGGTGGGGATATAAAGTTTGATCGTAGGGTTGAAATAGAAATAACCTACATTAAAGATTAGTTTTTATCATTGAAATATGAGGAATCCCGTCCTCTAAATATTCTTCTCCTGAGACTTTAAAGCCTAAGTTGTTGTAAAACTGCTTTAGATATGTTTGTGCTGATATTGATATTTTAGATTCCTTAAATTTTGTTTTTATTGCTTTGATAGAAACTTCCATTAATTGCGTTCCATAATTATGATTCCTATTGTTTTTGCATACTAAAACACGTCCAATACTAGCATTTTTAAAATAATCTCCATTTTTGAAAATCCTAGTATAACCAATTAGTGTATTGTTTTTTTTTAGTAAAACATGAAGCGCTTTTTGATCTTTATAATCAATGTCCTGATAAATACAATTTTGTTCAACAACAAAAACCTCGGATCGTAGATGTAGAATATCATACAATTCATTAGTAGACAGCTGATTAAAATTTTTTATAAGACATTCAACCATTCTATTCGCGTTATGATTTGGAAAGATTTATTTTATTAATTCTATTTTGGTGTCGACCGCCTTCAAATTCTGTTTGTATAAAAATATCTACCATTAAAAGGGCGTCTTCTAAAGAAACAAATCTGGAAGGAATACATAAAATATTAGCATTGTTATGCTGGCGTATTAATTTAACAATATCTTTATTCCAACAAATACCAGCACGTATTTTATTGTATTTATTAGCTGTGATAGCTACGCCATTTGCACTACCGCAAAGCAGTATACCTATATCTGATTCCTTATTAGATACAGCATTGGCTACTGGGTGAACAAAATCTGGGTAATCAACACTGTCTTCTGTGTTCGTTCCATAATTTTTAAACTCTATTTGTTTTTTTTTAAAAACCTCTATTATTTTGAATTTATAAACTGTTCCTGCATGGTCATTACCAATCGCTATTTTCATTTGTTAGTTTTTATGAGATCTATGTAAACTTACAAAAAAAGGGTGTTGTTAATTAAGGTATATATAAAGTGTTGATAAATTATTATTACTATTAATAACTTTCACATATAACTAAGTTTTTAATATTACTTAAAAATAAATTATTGTAGTGCAAAAAAAATTATAATTTTTAATCTTCTAAATTAACGCTAAATAATAACCACTTATAAACAAATTTTATATGTAAATTATTTCTAATTACAGGTTATATTTGTAAAAATTAAGATAAATTTTAAAGATATTAACAAACTATAATAATCAACATTTTTTTTAAATAAAATAAAAATAATTAGATGATAATATATAAAATGTGAATAAACTCCTATCCGCTTTTAGTTTGATGAAATTAAAGTGGTAGTTTTGTTGTGTTAGATTTGTCTATAATGCCTAGAAAAAAAAAGAATTTTTATTCTACAGATAAATATACTTCAACTATTTTATCTGTTTTTAAATCGTCCCCAAAAAAGCCTTTAAACTATAAACAAATTTGTATGAAACTTGGAATTCATAATCCAAGCGAAAGAGCACTGATAATAAAAACATTAAGTGCTTTAACTCACAATAAAAAAATAAAAGAAACGACACCGGGAAAATATAAAATAATTAATAATAAAAATTATTATCAAGGTGTTTTTTATATCACATCGAAAGGATCTGGATATATAAAATCAGATGATTTTAAAGAAAATATATTTATTCCTCCACATAAAAAACTTAAAGCTCTTAATGGTGATGAAGTACAATTTTATGTACATAAAAGACGAAATAACAGCCGCTTAGAAGGAGAGGTGACACATATTATTAAACGTTCAAAACAAGATTATGTTGGTATTATTCAAATAAATAAAAATTTTGCTTTTGTCATTCCAGATAATAGAAAAATGCCTGTTGATATTTATATCCCTTTAAAGAAAACTAAAAAAGCGGAAGATGGTCAAAAAGTTTTAGTCAGAATAGAAGATTGGCCAGATAAAGCAGATTGTCCTAACGGGAAAGTAATAGAAATACTAGGCATACCGGGAGATCATCAAACAGAAATTCATGCAATTCTAGCAGATTATGGATTGCCTTACAAGTTTACACCAGAAGTAGAAGATTTTGCAAATAAAATAAATACTAATATAACCGATACAGAAATAAAAAAACGACGTGATTTAAGAAAAGATTTAACTTTTACAATAGATCCAAAAGATGCAAAAGATTTTGATGATGCGCTGTCTTTTAAAATATTAGATAATGGTAATTACGAAATAGGAATTCATATCGCAGATGTATCTCATTATTTACAAGAAGGCACAATATTAGATAATGAGGCTTATGAAAGGGCCACTTCTGTATATTTAGTAGACCGTGTTGTTCCAATGCTCCCTGAAGTTCTTTCAAACAACGCCTGTTCTTTAAGACCTCAGGAAGAAAAATACACTTTTTCAGCTATTTTTGAACTAAACAATAATGCTAAAATAATCAATCAATGGTTTGGCAAAACAATTATATACAGTGATGCGCGCTTTGCTTACGAGGAAGCTCAGCATATTATTGAAACAGAAAGCAATGAGATACCGAGCCATATCTCTCTAACTAACGAAACATATAAAACAACAAAAAAAATAAAAGAAGCAATATTAAAACTAAACCAACTTGCTAAAAAAATGAGAGATAAAAGAATGCTTGATGGCGCTATATCTTTCGATAAAGTAGAAGTTAAATTCAACTTAGATAAAAATAACACACCTTTAGGTGTTAATTTTAAATCTTCTAAAGCGGCTAATAAACTTATTGAAGAGTTTATGTTGTTGGCAAACAAAAAAGTAGCAGAATTCATAGTTAACAAATCACCTAAAAAGACATTTATTTATAGAATACACGATGCACCAGATCGTCAAAAACTTGAAGGTCTTCAACGTATTGCTTACCAGTTTGGTTATACGTTAAATTTAAAAGACACAAAACAAATAAAGACATCATTAAACAATCTTTTAAAATCAGTTGTTGGGAAAAAAGAACAAAATTTAATGGACACGCTAGCGATTCGAACCATGAGTAAAGCAGAATACTCAACAAACAATATAGGGCATTATGGTCTTTCTTTTAAAAATTACAGTCATTTTACATCACCAATACGACGTTATCCAGATGTTATGGTACATCGCCTGTTACAGTCTTATCTAGGTGGAGCTCCCTCTGCCAACGCCAATTTGTATGAGGAAAAATGTAAACACAGTTCAAACATGGAAAATATTGCAGCCAAAGCAGAGCGCGATTCTATTAAATACATGCAAATTAAATACATGAAAAGCCAAAAGAAAACAGTTTTTAAGGGAGTTATTTCAGGAGTAACCGAGTGGGGAATTTACGTAGAAATTATAGAAAACAAATGTGAAGGCATGGTGAGGGTAAAAGACATTAAAGGAGATTATTTTATATTTGATTCAGAAAGCTATGCATTGGTAGGAGAAAAAACAAAGAAAAAATACCAACTAGGAGCCCCAGTATTGGTACAAGTAAAAAAAGCAGACCTAGAAAAAAGACAGCTAGATTTTATTTTAAATTAATTTAAAGCAATGAAACATTTACAGATAGTATTATTTATAGTTTGCACACAACTTTTTTCGCAAACAGCAACAACAAAAACACTTGGTGAGTTTTCAGAATTAAAGGTTTATGACTTGATTAACACAGAACTTATCAAGGCATCAGAAAACAAAATTATTGTTTCCGGCACCAACAGTGAAAACATCAGCATTAAACAAAAAAATGGCACTTTAAAAATTAGAATGAAATTAAAACATAAATTTAACGGCGCAGAAACACAAGTCAAAATTTATTATACTGGAATAGATGTAATTGATGCAAACGAAGGCTCTTTTATTTTTTCAAAAGACATAATTAAACAATATGAAATATTATTGAAGGCTCAAGAGGGATCTAAAATTCTAGTAAATACAGACACAAAACGTTTGATTGTAAAAAGTATTACAGGAAGCACTATAACAACGATAGGCACCAGTGAAAACCAAGATATTACAATTGGAACAGGGGGTGTTTATAAAGGAGCCAAAAACACAGTGGAAAACACCGATCTAAACATAAAAGCAGGAGGAGAGGCTTCAGTAAGAACACTAAATGTTTTAGATGTCAACATCTTTGCTGGGGGAGATGTTTTTATCTACGGAACTCCAAAACAACTGAAACAAAAGAAAATATTCGGAGGAAGAATAATTTTTAAAGACTAACAGGTTTGCTAGAAGACATTCAAGCGGCTATTCCTTTGGGTTTTTTCTTAGCCTTTATGATCGGCCCTGTTTTTTTTATACTATTAGAAACAAGCGTAATTAAGGGCTTTAGGGCCGCTGTTGCTTTTGATTTAGGGGTTGTATTCTCAGACATATTTTTTATTTTATTAGCATATTTTAGCAGCTACCAGCTTTTAGAAAACCTTAGCAACCAACCGGGGCTGTATGTTTTTGGAGGCACACTATTAGCAGCCTACGGCACAATTGTTTTTTTAAAAAAAACCAAATTTCCACGCGACAGATCAACAATAAGCCCAGAAAAAGCAAACTATTTAGAGCTGTTTATGAAAGGTTTTTTTTTAAACGCTATTAATGTTGGTGTTTTGGTGTTTTGGCTAGGCTTAATCATCGTAATTGGGCCAAATTTAGATGGAGACCCAAAACGATTTTTATTGTTTTTCAGCACCCTGCTTACAGCCTATTTTATAACAGACCTTTTAAAAATAGCACTCTCAAAGCGCCTTCAAAAGCAACTCACCCCCCTTATTATTTTAAATGTAAAGAAAGCGGTAGGCGCGGTCATTGTTGTTTGCGGCATTGTGTTAATTGTTCAAGGCTTTTTACCAAAAGAACAGCTAAACCCTTCAGAAATAATCAAAGAAATACGACAATAAAAAAACCACAACAGAGTTGTGGTTTTAGAGGCGTCTAGCGGACTCGAACCGCTGTAAAAGGTTTTGCAGACCTCTGCCTAGCCGCTCGGCCAAGACGCCAGAAAGGAACGCAAATTTAATCAAAAATAAGCCACATACAATAGATTTAGAAATTAATCTAAAAAAAGGGACAAGAGAAAAAAATTATAATGAAACCTAAAACAAGTATACATTTCATAATCAATACAATTTCAGGAAAAGGAAACAACACCCTTGATCAGAACCTAGTCAATTCAGTCTTTAACCCAAAAGAATATCACACGGTCTTAAAAAAAACTAAAATCCCTAAAGATATAATTAACCACACAATAGAATCGCTTAAAGACCGCCCGTGTATTATTGTTGCATGCGGTGGAGACGGCACGATAAATGAGGTTGGCTCACTTTTGGTTAACACCCCAACAAAATTAGGGATCATACGCTTTGGGTCTGGTAATAGTCTAGCGCGATCGCTCAACATACCTAAGCAAGTCTTTTACGCGCTTAAAGTAATAAAAGCAGGACAAGTAAAAAAAATTGATATTGGCCTTATAAATCAGCGTTGTTTTTTTTGTAATGTAAGTCTTGGGGTCACCGCTAAAATCATACACCACTACAGCACAAACAAAAACAGAGGCCTCTCTGCTTATATGCTGGCTATAGCTAAAGTAATTTTTAAAACACCCTCCCCCCGCACAATAAAAATAAAAATAGATAAAAAGGAAACCGAACTAAAACCATACCTTTTTTTTATTTCAAATTCAGGCTTAATAGGGTATAGTTTATCTTTAACTCCAGAAGCCCCTTTAGACGATGGTCAGCTTCACCTTTTGTATACAGATAAAATGAGTTTTATAGAAAAACTTTTATTTGTTTATTCTGTGGTTACAAAGTCTATGCTAAAATCAAAAAAGATACACCGCACCAAATTTGAGTCTTTAGAGCTGTTTAGCACATCTAAAGAAAAATTTTTAATACAAATTGATGGAGAGTCGGTCTTAACAAAAAAATCCACGCTTCTAATAAGCATCAAAAAGAAAGCCCTACAGGTCCTAGTTCCAGGGACCTAAGAGCGACTCTTTTCTAATACCACAACTACTTTTTCAACATCACCACCAAGTGGAGGGTTTATTTTTGCAACCGACACATTAACCCACCGTATCAAAGCACAGGCATCAAAAACCCCACTAATAATACGCCCGGCAACAGCCTCTAGCAACTTAGAAGGTTTTTTCATTTCTCGGACGACGACTGCGTTAAGCGCGACATAGTCAACGGTGTCTTTTAGGTCGTCTGAAAGAGAAGCATTTTTTAAATTAGCCTTTACTGTTAAATCGACGCGATAATTACTGCCGATGATTGTTTCTTCAGGCAGACAACCGTGGTGAGCAAAAACGCGAATATTTTCAACCTTAACAAAGCCCATGAGAAAAAAAATTATAAATTAATTTTACAAAAATAATATTTCTTAGAAAGATATGCGTTTACAAATTATATAAAAGATTAGTTTTGTATTTTTAACCCTCCGATATATAATAGTTTTATGACGAACCCCCCCCTTAATTTTATTGAACAAATTATTGAAGAAGACTTAAGTAAAGGGCTTTCAAGGTCTGATTTACGCTTTCGCTTTCCTCCAGAACCTAACGGTTATCTACACATTGGACACATCAAAGCGATCGGCATTAGTTTTGGCCTTGGAAAAAAATATGGAGCCCCTGTAAACCTTAGGTTTGACGACACCAACCCAACAAAAGAAGATCAGGAATATGTGGATGCCATAAAAAAGGACATATCTTGGCTTGGCTATCAATGGGACAGGGAGTGCTACTCCTCTGACTATTTTGATCAGCTTTTTGACTGGGCTCTGCAATTGATAAAAGACGATAAAGCCTACGTAGATTCTCAATCAAGCGAATTGATGGCAAAGCAAAAAGGGACTCCAACTCAAACCGGAACCAACAGCCCTTTTAGGAATAGAACAGCAGAGGAAAACTTATTACTCTTTAAGCAAATGCGTGCGGGTAAATTCAAAGCAGGTGAACACGTGCTGCGCGCAAAAATAGACATGAAGCACCACAACATGTTAATGCGAGACCCCATAATGTACCGCATTATTCACGCGCCACACCAACGAACAGGGG
>NZDM01000093.1 GCA_002690085.1 Flavobacteriaceae bacterium | reverse complement strand
ATATTATATTTGGGATTCTATTTGAAGATTTAAATGATTCAAGCTTTCTATATATCGGTTGATGTATATCTAATTTCATTGTCTTAGATATTCATCTAAGCTTTCCTTTAATCCCTAGAACCGTTTTAATATTAGTAATAATTTTCTGATCAGGTACAGCCTTGCCTGATTCATATTGATTAATAACACTTGGTTTTACATTTATCTTTGGGTGTTGCGCTAGCTGTTTTTGTGTCATTTTATTTTTTAGACGCGCTTCTTGCATGGCTCTTGAGAATGATCTTGATATTTTTTTTATAGGAGGCAGCTCTTCATTATCTAATTTTTGCTGCACACGTGCTTTATCGCTAATTTTATGTAATGCAGAAACATTATACCCACGCTGTATTGCATCAGAAGTTGCTTTTGGTGTATTTTTTTTCCAAACAACGGGAGCCCAATCCTGATTGCTGTTCATTATAGATATCACTTGAACTAGCTTTATATTTATTAGGCTACGCTTTGTAAGCTTTGAGTGTATGGATTATTTTTGAATGCATCTAGCAATCCAGGATCTATGTATGCATCACTGCTTGCGCTTTTTGTGCTTTGGTAACTAGGGCCATTTAGTTTCCCATATTGTGATACAGCTAAAGGCTTTCCTACTAAATTCGCAGGATTGCCAGTTCTGTTATACTCTTGATTTTCTTCAGATTTGCGTATATTGATATTCTGAGAATTATTGAATACTTGCATTCCTCCAGGATTAGGCCTGCTTGGTTGCTCTTTATCGGGATTATACTGTCTATACGCAGATTCTTTGGACATTTGAGCAGAAGCATTTGTTGGCCCAGCTACACCGATATATTGTGTATTTGTGGTATTTCGCTGTCCGTTCTTTAAAATTGGATTTGTTATCTGATATCCGCCTGTTTGCGCGCCTTGTGAAACCTGATATCCGTGTGCTAGTTTGCTTTCTGTCATTTCTCTGTTTGTTACCTTTGTTTTTTCACCTGGATTAATCATAGCACCAGCAGATACTTGTCCGCTAACATTTCCATTTATTCGCATGTTATGTATAGTATCTTGCTTTCGAGTAGGGTTTAGTGTATCTAATATAGGCGTCATTAATGCATTTACAGTTCCTTTAATATTGCCAAATACAGTTTCTTGGCACACCGTCGTTCTATTATTTGGAAGGCTAGTAAAACCCGACGCGCCATAATTGTGTTTATCACCATCAAATGTTCCGGCTGCGCTAGGTGTTCCAAGGGGAGCACATTTAAGAGCAGTTCTTTTAGGCGCGGAATACTGCCCTCGTGCGGTTGGTGCATCTTTCTCACCACTACTTGCTCCAAAATATGAAAAAGGTACATTGTGACGATTTGTATCTGGCAACATTTGTTTTGCCTGTGATGTTGGTGCCAAAATATCACCAGTTGTAGTAAGCCATCGATTTGGCCCGTTTGAATAATATGTATCAGGTCTATATTTTTCAACATTACCCTGTGTTTTAATGGTAGCAGGTTCTTTAATAGATGAAATAGAAGGTCCTTCGTGGCCTGCTAAATGATATGTTTCTTTGGGATTTGTAGATACTCGTAGCTGATCAACGGTCTTTGGCTTCCAACTTTCTCTAGAATCAACTCCTGCATTGTAACCACTTTGACCATCTGTTCCATATCCGGCATTTAGCCCAGGTCCGACTTGCTTTTTTTCCCAAGGCAAAACATTTGCATTTCTTAGACTTGCATTCATTCTAGAATGTATGAAATCATTGTTATTAGGAGCACCAGATATATTGCTAAGGTGCTTTTGAGGTTTAAATAAAGTGCCTTGTTCTTTTTTACGAATGTGTTGGCTGCCCGCGCCCTGCATACTATCTAATGTGCTTTCATATGCATCATGTGATGGACCACAGCCTCTAACTTTTCCTCCAAAAAAAGGTACCATGTTGTTATGATCAAAATTATCTGGGTCTATTTTTCCTCCGGTTAAAGACATTGCTTGTCCGCCTCCATTTGCACTAACGCTTGGTGATTTATTTGATAAACGAACTTTTGTAGATGAATCCACAAAATATTGATCTGTCGTACAATTAGAGTTTGGGTATGATTGTACATGCATGCTATCATTCGGTTGCAGTTTTTCATTTTTAACACTCCAATCATGCGAAGTCTTAGAAGATAATGTACTTGTATTTAGTTTTGAATTGTTATTATAAGACATGGATGTTGTGTTATCATGCACTGAAACATCTGTTGGTTTTATTAGTTTATTAGATGAACCAGATACAAATCCTTCATTCTGCTTTTTTTTCTTATCATCATTTGCAATTATATAGCTCCCGGCAAGAACAACCAGTGGAATAGCTATCTCCATAGTATGTATATTTAGTATAAAATAAATATACTACTTATACTGAATCATTCTTGCTTGTTTTAATCATCTTTTAATGAAGGCATTACTGTAGTATGTTGATCTTTTTCCACAATTCTACTATGAACATAGCATTCAAATGGCATTGATGTATGTGTTTGAGGATCCTCCAAAAGATGCTGTGGTGTTCTTGAATTCTCTAAACCTCTTAGCATCCATGCAGGATTTTCTGCTCTAGGTTGCTCTGTAACAGTATTACATACAGGATATTCATTTGCGACTGAATGCTTATATGCCGCATTTTCTGCACTAGATGCAGCAATAGAATCACGACAATACCGCTGATTCATACCACGAAGATCATTTTCAAGCGCAATAGGATTTCTATGCAAGTTTGCACCCCATTTTTGCATCCTAATATAAGGATCAGTCATAAAACACGGATGAGTACCATTGCCCGGTACATTTATCATGTAATTTCCTTGATCTGTTGATTCTTGTAGCTGTTTTTGTATTCTTGCAGGGTCATCGTGAAATCGAGTAAATGACATGAGTAATGTGTTTATATATGGTGAATATATTATTTGTTAGCTTTTTGCAATAAGTTTTCCCAAGTTAATGGGTTTTTTTTTGAGAATCGCACTTCATGTTGCCCGGAATATATCAACACTGCTTTACTAAAATCAAACCACTCTTTTATACAATTTCTTAGTTTTGATCCAGATATATTGACAATCTCTGCATACATTTGCCGAATTGTTTTTATTTTTTGACGTTGTCTTGCCTTTGCTAGGTATTGATGTGTATAATATTTAGATAGTGCAGTAGGCGATGTTTGGCACATTAAAAGAAATTCAGTTAGATATGTATTTTTGATGCTTGCAAGCTCTGCATTCGGTAGTTTAATATTGCTATATAATTTTAAAATATTGATAATTTCAATTATCGTAGGTAAAAAATTCTTGTGGGTCACCGTAGTGTTTATTACAAATATTGTACCACATAATAGCGTGTGTGACTCTACCTTTACACTATACACTAACTTAAGCTTTGATCTTAATATTTTATGAAAAATACCATTCATCGTCCCACCAAAAGTATGCTTTAAAAATGTGGAATATATATATGCATCATCATGCGCCAACAATTCAGTTGGAAAAACTAGATACATAGAATAAACACCCGATGCTTTAATATTTTTAACATAGTGAATCGCGCACTGATTTTTATAGCAGTTACTATTGTATAATTGAGTACTTAAACATCGTGTTTTACATGCAGGTTTTTTATTTTTAATCATGCGTTTGAGTGTTGATATTACAGAAGATCTGTTAAAGTTTCCTGATATAGTATATATCATGCAATCTGGAACATGAGTTTCCATAAAAGCATCTTGCAGTGTTGAAAGAGTTAAATTATCAATATTTTTTAACATTGATTCAAAATTGTATGATTCATATATATTTTTATCTTTGTACAATGCTTTATTCATTGCATAATACATATTCCAAATATTTGTTTGCATCAAATTATATAATTCTGTGCGAACAGCAGATTTTTCTATATCAATATTTGTTTGAGTTATAACAGGACTCAAGGTAATGGATGTAATATAGTCAAGAATAATATTAATATCTTTACAATTACCTACTGCATAGTAACCAGAGTATTGGATATTTGTAAAAGCATTATGCATAATGCCTTTTGTAGTGATACCAGAGCAAACGTTATCCAAACATTTATTCCATGCTGAAGTTAAAACATGTTCCAATAAATGAATGGCACCTCTAGTTTTGGGAGTTTCATGTGAAAAACCGCCATGAATATTACACGAAATATAACATGCCCCAATATTTTTGATTGGTAACAATAATATCTTAAAACCATCAATTATTATTAGTTCCGGGGGTTTATCGTACAAGCCAATATTTTTTATTATACGTGTGTTATTCTTAGTGTTATTCTTAGTGTTGCGCCTTGTTTTTTTGCGATGTTTAAAATTACTTTTATGTTTGTTTTTGCGGACAGTTTTTTTTTTCATTAAAGTTGCTATTATATATCTAATTAGAAATCATATTTAGAAACATAGTACTGATACTATATCAATAATAAATTTATGTACGATCCAACCTTTATTTGCACATATAATAACATTGACGGGTCATATGAAGAAAAAAACTATTTATATCGTGTTCAACTAATTCAAGCACTTGGCTTAACTAAATGGGATGGCGTTGAGGTGGAAAATATCATAGGCAACTTATATAACAAAATAAAACATAGCGATGCGTTAAAAAAAGCACTATTAGCTCTAAAAAAAAATACCGAGGTAACGCAGTTTATTAGTTTGTTTAATGAAAACATAGATTCAGATAGTTATAACGAGTATTTATTTAGATTTCTGTTTTCTTATGAATACTTTTCCGCTGCACATAGATGGTTTGCAGATATGCTGAATGATGCAATATCTGAGAAAGACATTGAAACTTGTTCTTCATACAAAAGTTTGATGGAAAATATTAATATGTGAGCGATGTGTATAGTGATGGCATGTACAAGGCCTAAGAACTTGCCCAATAATTATTGCTTGGAGCAGAGAGCAATTAAAAAAACAGCTAGATACGATCTATATAAAAATTCTGCATATGGTGATGCTTTTGAGCCAGCAATGCCTACGTTTGGCGTAACACCTAGCCACATGCCTTGGAACACATTATCTACAAATCCGGTAGATATTGAAACATCTTTATTTGGAATTGGATCATGTAATTTAGTTGAACCGACAAAGCCAGTTATACCTGACTTACATGGTATAAATGAAATTTCATATTATAGCCGTGTGCCATTTATACACGCACCTGAATTTAAACCATATTTAGACCAGCGACCATTTCCCATACCTGAATAAAGTTAATTACTATAGAATGATATATGTAAGTCTATAGTAATATTATCACTGTGTTGAATAGTGTTCTAATTAATGTATTTAATTAGTAGCATCACGCGTTAGTTCGCGTGATGGAATACCGCCTCTAACCCATCCCGATTGTGCGTGTTGTTCAACGAGATGTTTAGGATTACTAATGGTTGCTTCTAATGAAGTTAATAGTGGTGTGTATTGAAGTGGCGAACAATCAAGTTCAGATGTTTGTGTTATGCTTTTACGATTTGTCTGGCTCTCACCTTGTAACAAGCGGCTCTCTGTAAAAACATCTCCTCTGCCACGTCCTAAATAAGGAACACTTACAAAAGTGCGTTGCGATAGATTGATTTTGCAACTGGGCTTTGAAGGGGGTGTGTGGCGTAAATCAGAGTTGTCGGCAACATTTGTACCATTCACTGCCATCTGGTGTGTGCCATTTACATTGATTGTTGGTTGAGTGCAAGCAAAATCCAACACATCAATCATATTACCGGGATGTCGAGGCACTTCTAATAAATAATTCGCGGCCGCTGCGTTTTCTACGGTCCGCTGACTTACATCACACTCGTCATGTATAATATGACTTTGAAGGTTAAAATGTGCCATTATATACTTGTGGCATATTTTAATTTATAGTAAATAAATGTTAATTGAGTTTAACCACACATATCTTTGGGCAATACAGTATCTTTACAAGAAAGCATATCTCCGTAGCAAAATTTAGCAAATTCGTCTTGATCATTAGGTATTGAATACCACGTCCTCATAGATTGATTAAATGTAAAATTATCACCTAGATCGCAAAAAAGCTTATCTTTTAATTTTTTGTCTTTTAAAGATGATTGTATAAATGTTGCGGTTTTTGTATTAATGTTTTTCTCAACGCTTTCATTACTGCTAGGCGGAGCAGGTTTTTTAGTTTTTAAATTATCTCCAATCAAATTATTTGACAATGGATTTTTTGAGGTAATTTCAGCAAACTTTTCAGGATTCTCTTCATATATTTTATCAGAGCGAAAAGCTTCGACTGTAGAGCTTTTTTTTTCAAGATCAGCATTTTTTGCTATAGCTACTTTTCTCAATATTACGATTGCAATTATAGTTACTATACCAGTAATAACTATTCTTAGTGTTTTTGTCATTATAAACCCAAGCAATGTTAAAAGAATAACTAATCTGGTAATTGCGTTAAGTTTCTCATTTGTTGTCATGCTTTCTTTTGGCCAAAGATTTTTCATTAAATCTGGCTCAACTAATATTGAAGGCTTTTCTAGCCAGAAAGGATCAGACATTATTATATATACCTATTGTATTTTATTTATTGCTTTTCTTTTTACGGCGGCGCCTTTTTTTTGCGGCTGCAACCGGAAGTGGGTGATCTCGATTGATTTCTTTTGTATTTGATGTAATATCATATTCATTCTCGTTGCTTAATGATTGAACTGCATCAGCATGCTGTTGCATCTCTTGCTGTTTTTTTGAAAACTCCATTCGCTGTGCAATAATTGCTTCGTTTGCTTTTCTACGGGCAGCTAGTTTTTCTCGCATTCTTTCTTTTTGCTTTGCTGTTCTAACAGATCTGTTTAGCTGCGCTTGCATAAGACCTTCGTTAATAGGTCCCGTTGGATTAAGCCCCATGTTTCGAAACATATTTTGCATGTTATTCATGCCTGGCATGTTTTTCATTTTTTTCATCATCTCGCTAGCTTCTTGCAATAATTCACTTTCCTTTATCTCGCCTGATTTTATTTTTTCATCAAGCTTTCCGCCAACCTTTTTAATCATCCCCAATAATTTTGTTGGATTCTTGAACAGCTTTTTAAATATATCACTACCGTCTTTTGCATTCATATCAATATCAAAGTCTTTTGCAGTTTCCTCTGCAATTTCTTTTGCAAGAGTACCTAGCTTACCATTCAACATACCGCTCATGTGTTCGTGCAATTCTTCTGGATTTGGCAGCGGCCCTGTGGCACCAGTTGATTTGGTTTGATTGCCAGACACATCTGTTTTGTCAAAACAAGATCCCATGTTTTCAATGGTCTCTTCTAGTTTTTTCTTAAACGCGTTTTCATCAATTGCTTCAAACAATTTTGCGGTATCACCAAACGAATCACTATCACGCAGATCAGCAACAACTGTAAATAATATGAGCTGTAAGTAACGCCATATAGTGCTTCTTGTAGTATCAGATATGTTTTCTCTCCATAGTATCTTAAAATCTATACCAGGCAGCAAGTAAAGTGGAGTCTTTGGCGAATCTTCAAACATGCTCTCATTTTGATAAAGAATATCAAAGAATTTCTCTGGGAATACCTTGTTGCAGTATGATGATATTTTTGATGTGGCATTCTTATCTGGGATCTCTTCTTCAGAGATTACAATGTTTTTGAGATTTTCATCTAGATTGTCAGCTATTTCTGGAAATGTTCTAAGCAGATCTGTTAAAAAATCTCTCAAAACTCTTCCTAGATTTTCAACATTTGGTT
>NZDM01000092.1 GCA_002690085.1 Flavobacteriaceae bacterium | reverse complement strand
TCGACCGTGTCGAACCAAAGCAGCGCCGTTTCGATATAGGTATACAAGCCTTCATTGGGCGCTTCTTCTTTAAGTACCATCGTTAATATTTCTGCTAAAAAAATAACAACCGTCGATTTTAAAATGTCTGTATGCAAAGTGCTGTATGCTTGCTGTAAACGAAGATTTTTTATGTAATGTAAATCCCTGTTATTTTTATAATCAATTTCCAGTTGGAGCAAGGAAAGTGGTTGAAAATAAGCGGGCTTTATTTTTGCCTTTTTTGAAGAAAAGGCCCCTTTTACTAAAAAGGAAACTACACCATTGGAGGCCGTATAAGCCCTAACAATAAGATCGTGGTCTTTGTATTTAAACTTTGACAGAATAACCGCTTTTGTAGAAATAATCATTGGCGAATCAGCATAATCTTTAAAACTTTGGTTTCCAGAGTGTCCAAATCCGAAATAAGTACTACATAAACTCCAGAAGCGACGGTGCGATTGGCTAAGTTTTTGCCGTTCCAATAAGCCGTTCCTCCATCAATTTCTAAGTTATAACCTTTGAAGCGTAAATTGGTATTGGACTGTGCTTCGGCCACTAAGTTTCCCGTAACATCTGTTATTTTAATATTGACATTATCGCTCAGGTTTTTGATCTTTACTTTATCAATGGTCAAATTAAACCCTGGCCTTACCGGATTGGGGTAAGCATAGGCTTCATCAAGCGAATTTGAGGGGCTTGATCCTCCCGCATTGAAAGCTACCAAGCCCCTATTGGTGCCAAAATAAATTTTCCCATTATTTTCATTTTGAACCATTGTTGTGACAGTGTTTGAGGGCAGCGGTGAATTGTCTTCTGTAAAATGATAAATGGTGTTTTGCCCATCTGCGCTTAAGTAAAAAACCCCCGAGTCAGCCGTCGACACCCATTTATTGTTAGACCCATCAACAATAATTTTGGTGATGAACTGTAATTCCAAGAGTTCTTTGGGGAGCCCATCTTCCAAAATAATAATTGGCGATGTTGTCAAAACTTCTTCTGTAAAAAAATTAGTTGTGTTGTATAAAACTCTCAACCCTTTGTAGGTGCCAATCCAAAGGACATTGTTTTTGTCAAAGGCCAGTGCCTTGATGTAATCAGAAGGAAGGTTTGCGGTGTCTTCACCTGATAATCCTCTTACAGAAGACGCTCCTTGGTTGATGTCATAGCCTATTAATCCAAAAAAATAGGAGCCAATAAAAATTTTATCTTGATTAACGATGATGTCAGAAAAACCTAAATTGTCAGTAGGATCAGGGATCAGTGAGGTAAAATCATAGGAGGTCCACTGCCCATTAGCATATTTATTTAATGGGTTTTCAACCCTGCCATTCAGAACCCATAAATTACCGGAGTTATCAAAGGTATTTGCCAATGTTAGGTTGTATGTGTTGGCAAATTGATCTAATGTGCTATTGGTGGAATCAAAAAGAGGTCCAATACCTTCTGAGCTGAATTTTATAAGCCCGCTATAATAAGAACCGACGTAAAAAACAGATGTATCAAACGGATCAACGGACATATGCGATAAATAGTAGGGCTCTTGAACTTGTGCACTAATGGTGTCATAGGGAATATTTTGCCATTCATTATTGATATAACGGCTAATCCCTGTGCGTTTCATGCCGCCTGAGAAATTATAAAACTGAGAATATCCGCCGGATAAAACCCAAAGGTTTTGATTAAATTCTTCTATTGAAAAAATATTGTTGAGGAGTGGGCCATCGGGATGAATTTCTTCAAAAACACCACCATTAGACAAATTAGTTTTAAGAACCCCAAAACCAGATTTACCTATTGTTACATTATTTTTTGTGCCTATAAAAATTTGGTTCTCGTTAATAATTGAACACGACAATAGTCCTTGATATTCAGTGGGGGGCGATAGGGCGCTTATCAAATTAAAATTTGTGTCGTAAATTTTAAGTGAAGCTTCTAAAGTCGTAACAAAATAGTCATTAGAGAAATACACGTCAACAGGCGGTTCAGAGTTGACAACGAGCTGGGTCAGTGAATTATTATCATTCAGCCTGAAAGTAACTCCAGCATTTGATGTGACAATTAATTGCCCATCATTGGATGCTAAAAAAACAAACTCGCCAGAAACAGCACTAAACCACTGCTGGTAATCAATTAAATTGGGATTACTTAATGCTATAGATTTGATCCCTTCATTATTGCCGCAATTGGCATAAATTGTATTGTTGTAAACTGCCGTTTGTTTGACTGGTATTTGATTGCCAATATTTCCTATGTAAAAGGTGTCTCCAAATTCTAAGTTTTCGAGCTTATAAACTGATATTCCATAGTTTGTTGAAATGTAGAGTTCATCTTGGTGCTCATAAAAGTGGTTGATTTGTTTATTTTCAGGTGGGATTGTTGCTTTATTGATAATATCTACAACTCTTAATACCTCTTGAGTTGTTTCATTAAAAATTTCTATCAAGCCATTTTCGTAACCGATAATCAATAATTGATAATTGGTGCTGTAATGAAATGTTGAAATAATATCCCCAGACAATCCGTCAATTGTTGTAATGGTTTGTATTTCTTGAGTCTGTACGTCATAAGAAAAGATTGAATTATCCGCCGTCGCATAAATTTTATCATTTGCATAGACAATTTCAGAAATATTCAAATACGAGAAAAACCCTTCCCATGATTGAGAATGGCTAAATATTGCAAAAAACAGCAAAACAACAACAAAATATTTTCTTGAATTCTTCAACAATAATTTATTTTGAATATTTGAAACTTGATTTAAAAATTTGTTTATGCCTATTGCGACGGCTTGGTGGTAGGAAAGGTAATTCAATAAAAACCCAAGATAAAACAGCCAAAAACAACACCAAAATCGTTGTACAAATAAACATAAACAATGGAGAATACATCATGAACAGCCCCATGGCAACAAAAACTTGAATTACCGGAAAATGATAGATATATATTCCGTAGGTGAAATCTCCATATTTGCCAAAGTTATTAAAAATCCGAAGCGTATATGCCAAATAATACACCATAAAACCATAGGTAATGGGTTTGAAAAATTGAACACTAAAAACATATTGTTCCATAGCAAAAAGAAATAAAGATGGAAGAATAATATAGTGTTTCCACTTGAAGAAAAAATCAAATTTTTTGTAAAATAATATACCAACTGCAAAAAAGGCATAGGCGCCTGGAAGCTGTTTGGCAATCCTATAATTATCATGGGAAAGAAAATAATTAAAATAAATGATTGACAAGAAATATAATACCGTCAAAAGGGCATAAAAATTAATTTTAAAGCGTCTGAAAATCCAATACAAGATTGGAAGAGAAATATAAAATGCTTCCTCTATTTTAATGGTCCACAAGGCTCCATTTACAACACATATTTTCTGAGATTCAAAGACACCAGGCAAACAGGGTTCAAAATAATTTTGAAATGTTAGGTTCGCAACTAAATATCTATAAAATTGGGGGTTAAAAAAATATTCTGATATTGTAGCTTCAGAAATGAAAAACAAAAAAAAAGCACAAATAAAGATCACAAAAAAATAAGCGGGAAAAATCCGCTTAATTCTTCTAAAAAAATAATCTTTGGTGTTTGAACTATTTTCAAAACTTTTAGCTACCAAAAACCCACTGATTACAAAAAATCCTGAAATGGCCAATGGCGTGTTAAAATGCCCCTGAAGTGGCTGCAGTATCTCGATTTGACTCAACTCTATAAAGTGGGCAATTGCTACTGTCGTTGCAAAAACAATTCTCAAAAAATCGAAGTTATTAATATTAACGTTGCTCAAAACCAATCGTTTCATCAAATATATTTATAACTAACGACAAAATCTTCTATTATTATATATAAACAAAAAAAGCTACTGAAGGACAGCAGCTTTTTCCAATTTTTAGAATAAGGTGATTAAACAACCCCTTGTGCCAGCATAGCGTCCGCCACCTTTACAAAACCGGCAATATTGGCGCCTTTGACATAGTCAATATAGCCTGTTTTTTCGTCTTTGCCGTAGGCAATACATTTATCGTGAATGTTTCCCATGATATCTTTGAGTTTTTCATCAACCTCCTCACGAGACCAGTTGTATCGCAATGAATTCTGCGTCATTTCCAAACCAGAGGTTGCAACCCCGCCAGCATTGGATGCTTTCCCTGGGGCAAATAATATTCTTGCCTTTTGAAAAACAGCAACAGCCGCTTTGGTAGATGGCATATTTGCCCCTTCACTTACGCAGATACAACCATTTTTAAGAAGTGTTTCTGCAGCTGAACCACTCAATTCATTTTGAGTTGCACAAGGCATTGCAACATCACAAGCTTGTTCCCAAGGCATTTTATGTGCAAAAAATTGGGCATTGGTATAAGTGTCAACATAAGCACTGATGCGGCCGCGTTTGTTGTTCTTAAGATCCATAACAAAAGCTAATTTTTCCTTGTTGATGCCATCTGAATCTAAAATATAACCCGAAGAATCTGAAAGTGTAATGACTTTTCCACCGAGTTGAATGATTTTTTCTGCGGCATACTGAGCAACATTTCCAGACCCTGAAATACACACTGTTTTACCTTTGATACTATCCCCCTTAGTTTGCAGCATTTTTTCTGCGAAATAGACAGTACCATAGCCTGTAGCCTCAGGTCGAATTAAAGAGCCTCCCCAGGTCACGCCTTTTCCAGTCAAAACACCTGTAAATTCATTTTTTAATTTTTTATACATCCCAAACAAAAAGCCAATTTCTCGACCGCCAACACCAATATCTCCAGCTGGTATATCAGTGTTTGGCCCAATGTGACGAAATAGTTCACTCATAAAGGCATGGCAAAAGCGCATAATTTCATTATCGCTTTTCCCTTTAGGATCGAAATCGCTTCCCCCTTTGCCACCCCCCATTGGTAGGGTTGTCAAGCTGTTTTTAAAGACTTGTTCAAAAGCCAAGAACTTTAAAATACTCATGTTTACTGAGGGGTGAAAGCGCAATCCACCTTTATAGGGGCCTATGGCCGAATTCATCTGAACACGATAGCCTCTATTAACTTGTATTTCTCCATCATCATCTACCCAATTGACTCTAAACATGATGGCGCGCTCTGGCTCTACCATGCGGAGTAAAATATTTTTTCCGTGATATATATCATTTTGAACGATGTAGGGAATAACGGTTTCTGCAACTTCCTCTACAGCTTGCAAAAATTCAGGCTCATGGCCATTTCTTTGACGAACTAAATCTAAAAATCCCTCAACTTTGGGTTTTATTTCATTGGGTTTTAAAATCATAACATACTTTAGTTTATAGTACAAATATATAATTTCTTAAAAAACAATTGAAAGAAAATGTATTCCATAATTTTCAAATGCTTTAAGACCCTTTTTTTGCGAATAATTTAAAAAATTTAATTTTTAGCTTTCTAGTGCTTGTTTTAAATCGGCTATCAAATCATCTGCGTCTTCAATGCCTACACTTAATCGAATCAAGGAATCTACAACCCCTGTTTTTTCACGGACTTCTTTTGGAATGCTGGCATGCGTCATGCTGGCTGGGTGTCCTGCCAAAGATTCAACACCCCCCAAAGATTCCGCTAAAGTGAAGACCTTTAAACGCTCTACAACTTTAATGGTCTCTTCATAATTATTTCCTTTCGTGGTAAAGGACAACATCCCGCCAAAGTCATTCATTTGATCTACTACGATTTCATGGTTTGGATGCGTTACCAATCCAGGCCAATAGACTTTTTCAACTTTTGGGTGTTCTTGTAGAAATGTAGCGACGGCCCGTCCATTTTCACAATGGCGTTGCATGCGTACGTGTAAGGTTTTGATTCCTCTTAATACCAAAAAACTGTCCTGTGGTCCACAAACAGCCCCACTGGCATTTTGTATAAAGTACAATTGGTCGGCCAGTACCTTATCCTTGACGGCTAGAGCACCCATTACAACATCACTATGCCCTCCCAAGTACTTGGTAGCAGAATGCATCACAATGTCCGCTCCCAAATCCAAGGGTTGTTGTAAATAGGGGGTCGCAAAAGTATTGTCAACCGCCAAAAGAATACCGTGCTTTTTAGCAATCGCAGATACAGCTTTGATGTCAATGATGTTTAACATGGGATTGGTGGGTGATTCGACCCATATCAATTTGGTTTTAGGGGTGATGTGCTGCTCAATTTCATCCGCATTTTCCATGCCAATGAAGTGAAATTTAATTTGAAATTTTTCAAAAACCTTAGTGAACAATCGGTAGGTCCCGCCATACAAATCATTGGTAGAGACCACCTCATCTCCAGGCTCTAGCAATTTAACCACCGCATCAATGGCTGCCAGCCCAGACCCAAAAGCCAACCCATAATGGCCATTTTCTATACTTGCAAATGATTTTTCAAGCGCATCCCTAGTAGGGTTATGGGTTCGAGAATATTCATAGCCTTTGTGTCCACCGGGAGTGGTTTGTGCATATGTAGAGGTTTGATAGATTGGAGGCATCACTGAACCGTAAGCTTTGTCGTGTGATTGGCCCCCATGGATGGTCTTTGTATTAAATTTCATTTGTAAATTAATTACTGGTTTGTTAAGAAATGATTTTCTTTGTAAAAATAACGAATCAAACCCATGAAAAAAATCTATTACCTTAAAACTTGCAGCACTTGCCAGCGCATTATTAAGGCACTTAACCTCTCCAAGGATTTTACGCAACAAGACCTCAAAACAACCCCAATTTCAGCATCCGATTTAGAAGTGCTTAAGTCCTTGTCTGGGAGCTTTGAAGCGATGTTCAGTAAAAGAGCAAAACTTTACAAAGAAATGGGGCTTAAAAATAAAATTTTGCAAGAAGCCGATTACCGCCAATATATTTTAAAACACTACACCTTTTTAAAACGTCCCGTGCTTGTCATTGATGACCAAATTTTTGTGGGGAACAATCCCAAAATTATAGCGGCCGCAAAATTAGCCTTAACCAATGCATAATCGAAAAACCGCCCTTATCGCGCTTACCCTAGTCCAATTGTTTTACGGTTTGACTTTTACATTTGCCAACGATGTAATTGTGGGGGG
>NZDM01000091.1 GCA_002690085.1 Flavobacteriaceae bacterium | reverse complement strand
CGTGCTTTTTTCTTGCACCTATCGCTTTTATCATGTGAATTTGAATTTGAAGAGGCGTTATCTTTTGCCATAATATGTAGTAATGTTTTAGTTTGGGTTTATATCAATTTTAGCGTTGTGAATTTGAAAATTGAAAGATAATAATGACCTAAATATTGTCTTAGTACTATAAGGATGTCACAGCGAACACAAGGTACTATCTCAACTAAAAATCCAGCTAAGATCCTCGGAATACAATTTAGTATTCTGTCTCCCGATGAAATTCGACGAGGATCTGCTGCTGAAATTACTAGCCGTGACACATATATTAATGGAAAACCCGTTATTGGTGGGTTGTTTGATCCAAGAATGGGTGTTCTTGATCCTGGTTTAGTATGTCCTACAGATGGTTTAGATTACATGCAAACACCTGGTTATTTTGGACATATTGAATTAGCCAAGCCTCTATATTATATTCAGTATATCACTACTGTTATCAAGATTATCCGTTGCACTTGTATTAAATGCAGCAAGCTTTTGATCAGCAAAGAAAATTATGCTCATCTATTGGATCTTCCTCCTGCTGCCAGATGGAGCACTGTATTTAGCTTAGCAAGCAAGATCAAGCGATGTGGCGATGAAACAGATAATGGATGTGGTTGTAAGCAACCTGCTAAAGTAAAGAAAGAAGGTTTAGCAACTCTTATTGCGGAATGGGATAGCATTGAAGGTATCGATGGTGCTGAGAATTCAAAAAAGCTTTCTTTAACGCTGACGCCGGAGCTAGTTTTAAAGCAATTTCGCCGTATTTCAGACGAAGATGTTCATTTCATGGGTTTCAATCCAACTTGGTCACGTCCAGACTGGATGATATGTCAAGTTTTAGCAGTGCCGCCTCCTGCAGTGCGCCCGTCTGTAAAGCATGATTCTCAACAGCGAAGTGAAGATGATATTACGCACATTATTGTAAATATCATAAAAGCAAACAAAACATTGCAAGAGAAAATCCAAGCAAATGCAAGTGAGCAATTGATTAACGATTGGGCTACTGTGTTGCAGTATTATGTAGCAACATTAGTTGATAATAAAATCCCTGGTGTGGCATCTGTTGCACAGCGATCTGGGCGACCACTTAAATCAATCAAAGAACGGCTTAATGGAAAAGGTGGTCGTGTGCGTGGTAATCTAATGGGAAAGCGTGTTGATTATTCTGCAAGATCTGTTATTACACCAGATCCCAACCTGTCTGTAGCAGAACTAGGTGTTCCTCAAAAAATCGCGATGAACTTGACCCGTCCGACAGTTGTCAATAAACGCAACAAGGCTTTTCTTGAGACTCTTGTTAAAAATGGACCAGATGTGCATCCTGGTGCAAAGATACTTGAGCGACGCAATGGTGATTCTATTTCACTAAGATATGTAGATCGAGAGTCGATTGTTTTAGAGATTGGTGATGTAGTACATCGTCATATGATGAATGGTGATCCAGTACTCTTTAACCGACAACCGACACTTCATCGAATGTCTATGATGTGCCACATCGTCAGAATTATGCCAGTTGGTGATACATTTAGGATGAATGTTGCGGATACAAAGCCATATAATGCTGATTTTGATGGCGATGAAATGAATCTGCATATGCCACAAGACGTGGTTGCTGCTGCCGAACTACAAAATCTAGCTGCTGTACCATGGCAATTGATCAGTCCAGCAAATAACAAATCCATTGTTGGTATATTTCAGGATTCTTTGCTAGGATCGTATCGACTCACGCGCAAAGATGTTAATTTCACTCCTAGACATGCGATGAACCTTTTGATGCATTATAAAAAAGTTTCCACAGAGAATTTAAACGGTAAAAGTAGCATTAGCAGCTTCGATCTTTTATCGCAAATTCTACCACCATTGTCTATCTTTTATAAAACAAAGCGATTTGATGAAGATGCAGACGATACAAAAACATCAAATGCCGTATTAGAGATTGTGAATGGCGAATACAAGCGTGGTCAAATTGAAAAAGGTGTGTTAGGCGATGGATCGAATGGTCTGATACAGCGCGTTTGTAACGATTTTGGCAATGAAATCGCGGCTAACATGATTGATGATTTGCAAAATATTGTTACGGAGTACATGAAAACCAGTGCATATAGTGTGGGTATTAGTGATCTTATGGCAAATACTGCAACAAACGAAGCTATTGCAGATGTTATTCAAAATAAGAAGCGTGAAGTTTCATCACTAATTGATCAAACACACATTGGTGTATTTGAAAATAAAACCGGGAAAAGCAATGAAGAAGAGTTTGAAACTCAGATCAACAATATCTTGAATCGTGCTTCAAATGAAGCAGGTAAGATTGGTCGCAAAAGTTTAGACTCATCAAATCGATTTGTTATTATGGTTAATGCTGGATCAAAGGGCAGTGAGTTGAACATTTCTCAAATGATTTCTTGCTTGGGCCAGCAAAACGTAGATGGCAAGAGAATCCCATATGGATTCACAAACAGAACCTTGCCACACTACACAAAATACGATGACAGTCCAGAAGCGCGTGGTTTTGTAGAAAGCTCATTTATCTCAGGACTTAGTCCAACCGAGTTGTTCTTCCACGCCATGGGTGGGCGTGTAGGTCTTATTGATACTGCTGTTAAAACCTCTCAGACAGGATATATACAGAGACGCTTAGTTAAAGGTCTGGAAGATCTTAAAGTAGAGTATGATATGACTGTACGTAATAACAAAAATAAAATTATACAATTTGCATATGGTGATGATGGATTTGATCCTACTAGAGTAGAAAATCAGCAGCTTCCACTTGTAAGAATGTCGTTAAATGAAATTTACGCACATTTCCAAGTACCAGAGCCTAAAGCACGAAGCGCTATATATTTGGCAGCCTTTACTAGTGCAGCACTTCGACGAACACGAAGACAGCAACAAAAATATAACTCGCACATCACTTCATTGATTAATGAAATGATTACGCTGCGTAAAAAAATAGTAAGCAATGTCTTTGATAATCGTGATAACTCTAAAGTACATATACCAATTGCATTCAAGCATCTTATCAACAATGTGCTTGGTCAGCTTCAAATAAATGCAAATTCGCAATGTGATATTA
The DNA here is from genome assembly GCA_002690085.1 of Flavobacteriaceae bacterium. Taxonomy (GTDB): domain Bacteria; phylum Bacteroidota; class Bacteroidia; order Flavobacteriales; family Flavobacteriaceae; genus UBA3537. Next base: position 8,037 of record NZDM01000091.1, on the reverse strand, counting down.
CTCCAATGGAGATGTTCGAGCTTGTCGATGCGACATATGAAAAGTTCTCTAAGCTTACATATTGTCCTCCTACTGATTTGTTTAAATGCGTATATTACTATTATTTGACACCTGGATCTTTACTTCTTAAAAAAAGATTCAACAAAAATGCACTTGTTACATTGTTGAATGAAATCGAGATCAATTACAAGCGTGCAGTAGTATCTCCTGGAGAAATGGTGGGAATTATTGCCGCCCAAAGCATTGGAGAACCAACTACTCAAATGACACTCAACACATTTCATTTTGCAGGAGTAGCTAGCAAGTCAAATGTGACTCGTGGCGTACCGCGGATTGAAGAAATCCTATCACTTTCAGATAATCCCAAAAATCCGTCTTGCACTGTGTATATGCATTCCATTCAAGAAGAAGATCAAACAAATGCAGAAACCATTATGCAAAGATTAGAGCACACAATGTTGCGGGCTATAGTAAGCGAAGTTAATATTTGTTTTGATCCTCTAGACTCTTCTACAACTATAGAAGAAGATGCATTGTTGATGGAGCAATATAATGCATTCGAGGCAATGGTAGATGAATGTTTGGACGAATCAGGACCTACATCAGCACAGGCAGACACATCAGCTGATAGCACGGTATCGAATAATCATTCAAAATGGATTCTGAGATTTAAGATGAATACTGAAGAAATGTTTGATCGCGGTATTACAATGGATGATGTTAATTTCGCAATTAAATCATCTTATCGTGATGAGGTATCATGTGTTTATAGTGATTATAATGATAGCAATTTAGTATTTAGGATAAGGCCTAGCAAACTTCAGAATTCAAAAAAGAAATATGGCATGGCAAATCCTCTAGATCAATCGGACGAGATATACTATCTTAAAAATTTTCAGAATCATCTCTTAGATAAACTGGTGTTGCGTGGTATTCCAGACATTAAAAGAGTTATTCCGCGCAAGATCACAGATTATATGGTAGAGTCAGATGGTAAATATGATAAAAAGTCTATATGGGTACTTGATACAGTAGGCACAAATCTTATTGATATTCTTGCTCTTGATTACATTGACGCAGATAGAACAATTACAAATGATATTCAAGAAATCTATAGAGTGCTTGGCGTAGAAGCTGCACGCCAGGCTATATTCAATGAAATATCTGAAGTGATTGAATTTGACAGCACATACATCAATTACCACCACCTATCGCTGCTCTGCGATAGAATGACCTGTAATGACAAGATGGTTTCAATATTCCGACATGGTATTAATAATGACAACATTGGACCTATTGCAAAAGCATCTTTTGAAGAAACACCAAAAATGTTCTTGGACGCTGCGCAACATGCTGAACTAGATGCAATGCGGGGTGTGTCTGCAAATGTGATGTGCGGTCAAACCGGATATTTTGGAACAAGCTCATTTCAAGTTATCATGGACATGGAAGCCATGAAGAATATTACACCAGAAGAAAGCGTTGATGATCTTAAATCAGATGCTTTATTTGAGATGCCAGTTGAAGATCCTAATGATCCGTGTAGCAAATCTTCACTAGATCTCCAAAACAACGCCATTCATATCGAAGGGGTTGATATGGGTACTGACAACGATTACAATCCAGGTTTCTAATGTAAAAAATATTAAACAAATCTGATAAAATACTACTAGATGTCTGCATTCACTAGTATTCTTAGCAAACAATTTACAAACATAGATATTAGCCAGCCTGCATTCAATATAGCGCAGCAACTAATCAATAAAGATTTTTTTAGTTATAGTTTTTTAAGCTCATTTAAGCATATTACTGAACCCCCCGTAAATACATCTGATACAGATCCGGCTAAGTGTTACAGAACACTAAAATTCAAGATACTCAAAGATGCTGTTATTAAAAATAGATTTATCTGCAAAACAAAGCAAGAATTTCTTTTATCCAAATTCTGTAATTCGCAAAAAATATATCATGGCTTGGTAAAGGCTGCTCGCAGATTTAAAATGAAACGGGCTGCAAAAGATTTGTATAATGTTGATTTTCACATGATTCTATTTGAACACATAGCATCTAAACATCTATTTCATGTATATGATAGTGAAACATCTGCAACATATACTTTTCGCTTATCAAATATCATATCACATATTAAATCTGCATTGACTAATTCTGACGAGTTTTTCTCACAACCACATGTTATTAAAAACCCATACACCAACATACCATTTTCAGAAGCTCAATTGTTTTATATATATCAATGCATTGACGAAAGCTCATTTATAATTCCATCAGTGTTTCATAATTATTTCAAGTGTTTTTTTGATATTAATACATTTGCCGAGGAAAATGAGCCTATGCTGAGAAATATTATTATACGATCTTTTTTGAAAAATGCATCACCAGACCAACGCAAAGAGCAGATTATAGCCATGCTACAAGATTATAATTATTACATACCAGATATAATGATACATGCTGCATTTCCTCGCGAAGCTTTATTAGAGGCATTTGATAAATACCTTAAAAATTATTTGCAGGCAGAGTATTCTTTGTGTCCAGCCATAAAGCATAAATCCCGCGAGGATCTGATAGCTGATATTAGTTATTTTGGAAAATGTAATCCTACATTTGGTCGGTTGATTTATCACAGATCAGTATCTTTTATGCCTAATACAGCTAATAATAATACAAATAATGTAGTACCATTTCATTTTGATTTTAATGATAATTCTGCCAATATCAGACAATATCAAACATCATATGTTACACAGATTAATACTACGTTGCCTCCAACTACACCATCAAATCAGGTGATGGATGAAACAATGCCATTGCTATATGAAGACAACTATGATGATGATGATGATGATGATGATGATGATGATGAGAGCTCAGAGTCAGAAGATTCAACAAATAATACTAGCACGAATGTTAATCAATCACTACATTCTGGATATCATGCCAGCATTACTCATGTTGAGATTGAATCAGATAGCGAAGATGCTGAGCGATCTTGTGACAACAGCAATAGCAATGACGAAGATGCAAATGTTGCCAATGATAACGATCGCAATAATAGTAATGTCAGTGATGATGATAGCGTAGTATCAGATAAAGAGCATACTGTAACATCTGAAAATAATATTGCTAGCACAGAAGGTGTTAGCGCATTTTCACCAGTAGTAGATTAACTAAGATATATTGTAATATGCTATGTATGATATCAATCATAGCATATCGCTTACGTTTTTTTAACAAGTTTCAGTTTTTTTCGAGTGGAACCTTTTTTAGTGCTTTGAGATGTTTTCATATCTGGTGGCACAGTTTTTGCATCTGCAGTTTTTGCATCTGCAGTTTTTGCATCTGCTTTTGCATCCGCAGTTTTTGTTTTTTTATTGCGAATAACAAGATTTGGTTTTACAAATGATATATAAGATGTGATCTCTCGATAATTATTGGGATCTTCGATCATTTTCATTAGCTTATCGCTAATTTCATCTTTTTTGATAACAGCATTTCCTGTAGCAGTAATAACTAATCTGAACTTTGGTATCCCGGTATTTCTGCCTCCAGGAGTTTTAATAAAATAATAATAATCAGAGTCTTTTGCATACTGTGTAACTAATAATGGTTGCTTGCTCTCTGAAACAGTTGTAGCAGAGTAAAATACAATGGGTAACTTTAAGTGTTCTGATATAACCCAAAGATCAAATGTAGTAATGTAATATTCTTGGCTCATAATCAAATCGTCTATACGAATGGATGATTTGGCTATACGTGTAGCAAATTCACGCTTATTTTGAGCTCTAAGCATTTGAATTAATGTTTTTTTAGTTTTAAAAAGCGTATCATATGTTTTTACTAGTATATTTTTTGCTTTTTTAATTATATTTGGTAACTTAGTTATGAATTTAAGTATATCATAGGTGCAATTTGGGTTTTCATTTGAAAAAATAATTTCAGAGCTTTTTGGAGGAAAACTAGACGCCCATTTTGCGGCTACATATATTTTTTTTGGACGACCACATGAATCTAGTACTCGACCCTCGTCTTTTCCTGAACTTGATTTTTTAGAACTAGAAGATGCCTGCTTATCTTTATCAACACCTTGGATTTCCATAAGATCCACTTGATCAGAATATTTTTGGCCTGCAGCCGGTAGTGCCGTATCGTATGTGTCAAAATGAATAAACGTACTGTCTGTTTTTGGTATCAGTCCTTCAAAATATTCTTGTGTTAAAAGAGACTGTAACAAAATAATCTCGTCTGGATTAAGATCGTATTGAACGTTTGCAAAAGTAAGAAATGCTTGTGGTTCAAACATAAATGATCGTATGTGTTTGTATCGCAATATTTCATCAGCAACTCTACCATAATATATTTTTGAATTATCAAGATTATTAATGAGGTTTGATTTGGGAATAATAAGCGCGCACGATTCATTGCAAAAAGGCTTTTTTGAACACGATGGCATATTATAGCACATAGCAATGTTTTTTATTGCAGAGAGTGCATTTGCGCTATATTCAGCAAACATGATATCTTTTTTAGTTATCTCGCGCAATATTTGAATGACACTGTGCAGTCGGTCATAGTATTGTGCATTTGATTTAAATGCAAGTTCTTCTAATTGCTGCCGAAGTTCAATATTTTCATTTTTATTTATCAAAACTCGCACGGTGTTTCTAAAAACTTTTAAGAATCCGCTCTCAAGTTTTATTTTATGAATATATTCTTCGCGCTCTTTATCCGGAAGCTCTCGATTATCAATCGTTTCATCTCCTACAATATAACTTGCTGAATTTAAAACACGAAGATCATCATCATATATATCTTGTTCAGGCGGATCAACTGGTACAAAGGAATTTGCATTTGTCAAAATACCAACAATCAGCTCATTTTCAATAATTTTATACACTGGTTTAATTTGTAACGCTTTTTTGGATAAATTAAAAATAGCGTTTAAATCTTGTAGCGTTTCTGAGTAAGATTTAGCTGGTATGTCGTTTTGCAAAATCAATGGCATCTCTGAATCAACTAATATCGCAGAGGGATTGCATGGTATAAATACAGGAGCACTTGGTTTCGCATTTATTGTTGGTGATACCATAACACCAATGACGAGAGCCGAATTGTTTATAACAAAAGATAGCATAGTTAATTGGTTCTCGTATTTTTTGATGATTTTAATGCTCTCTGTTAATGTTTTATTATTTGCAAATGTATAAACACGTGGAAGACTTGGTAAAGGGCGACATTTATCATCATATATTTTGTGTATTTTGTTTAAGATTATGCGCAAATTTGGTAAAAGATTCCTATCTCGTAAGTTAAAAAGCCTTCCTATGCTATAAACATCGTTTTTGTCTTCTAGTGTTACAATTGGCTCATAGTAGTTACCTATTTTAAGCAATATACCAGTGTATTTTGTTGGATTAAATAAATATTGCGCGTAGTGATTGCTTGGGCAAATCAGATGAACATCATCTGTCATATCTAGTGCAGGTAGTTCCAAAATGACTAGGTTGATGCCTTTTTTGAAAAGCGCGGGATTAGGCATGCAAACTAGATCCCATAAATATGTATGATCCAATACTGTTGTATCAGATAATAACATATTAACAAACTCGTTAAATGCATATGCTATTCGCATAAAAGCATCAGATGAGTTTTCGCCAATAAGTTTGTATATGCGCGAATCAGGATCCTCGTATTTTTTAAGACTAGCTACCATACTTTCAGTTAAAGGCTTTTTTGGTCCCAGCATCTTAACAAGTGTTCCATTTTGTAGAGAGGCAAAGCTATCAATAGTAAGATTATGAATGATGCGTTGTTTTAATTCGTGTATTGATAATACTTTTTCACCTCCTATTTCATGTACCATAAGATCTGCAATACATCCTACAAATGACTGGGTTTTGCTAGACTGCACACCGCGTCGCAGAAAACAGGGATGATTTTGTTTTAAAGCAGCATTAATATCGCTGATCTGACATTTTCTGTTATCTGTTCCTAGAAAGCGCTGAATATTTGAAGGTAAATAACCATAACGGTTTGCATTTAAGGGGAATTTATCGGGTCCTTTGATGTAATCATCCGTATGGTCAGATGGTATGCGAACTAATTTTGGAGCTTGCATTTTTTCAGATTCATCTTGTAACGCACATGATGCCCGTCGCCGTATTTGCTCGCTACTGTCCCATTGTTTGAAACAGCACGGCAAACATTTGTCGTTAGGATGTGATCCTTTTTTAAGAAATCCTGGATAGTGTGTGATAAAATCACCATCTGGCGTTCGGTGCTCTTTTGTACCAGAATCAAAATCTATGATTGCGCCACCAGGAGGCACCGTGGTAGCATTTTTAGGTATAATATTGCCGTATTTACCAGAAAGAACTTCTTGTTCTGTAAGACTGGTATTTTCTTTTAAGCTCCAATATCTAGGACATATATACCAGTATTGTTTGTCGGGACTGCTTCCATATTTAATGGCGTGTTCGTATGATCCTGGGTGATTATCGTCAATATATTTTTTTTCATTATCAGTTAATAATACTGGCTGCCGACGAACATTCCATGGACACATTCTAGAATAAGCTTTAAATTTACCATCTGGCTTTGTAAGAAACAAAGTAGGATCATATTTTTTCATCTTGCTAAAAAATGGATTGGGATTTGCTATATTTTTGCCAGTAATATCTTTTTTCAATAAATCATCATCACTGTCTGACTCAACATCCGACGCTCCACCTTCTATATTAGATCCCATATCAGATCCCATGTCAGATTCCATATCAGATCCCATATCAGAATCCATATCAGATCCCATCAACAAATCCATCATTTCATCTTGATCAGCACTTTCATTTTCATCACTGTCAAACGCTAGCGCTTCAACCTTGTTTTCAACATCATCTTCTCTATCACTATCATCTATATCTTTTTCTATTTGTTCAACCTCTCCCAAAACAGCAACTTTTTTAAGCTCAATATCTTCGCTAGTATATTTGCACAACGTGTCAATATCACTTTTGCTTACTCGCGTAGTACTTGGAGATTGTGTAATTCTTAACAAACTATCTATGTAAATAGGAATGGTTTTAAGATACTTGATATTATTGATGTTTGAAATCACAAAACTAACTATGTTTGTAGATCTATCTAGCTTGGCATTTATTGGAAACCCAGGATTTTTTTGTAGCTTTACTGATTTTTTATTAAAAGTTTCTTGTGTTAATTGCAATGCAGAGAGCGCATCTGCAAATATTCGAGTCGCTTCGTCTTCACTAATATCATATATTTTCATCAGTGACTCAACAACATCATATCTAGAGGATCCTTTTGCAAAAGCATCTGCAACAAATGCTTCTTGAGAGGCTAATTTACTATAATTGCTGATTCTTTTAAAACGCATATCTATGCCATTTTCATCTGTGATAGCGCTTTTTTCAATAGAAAAAAAACTCGATAAACATCCACGCAATGTATCAAATCGAATATTTCTAGTAATAGGCGATTGCATCAAATACACCATATCTAATATGCGCACTCGTTTCGATGTTAATGATTCAAACAAATGCAGCGTGTAACCACTTTGCGTTAAAAATTCCTGAATTACAGTTATCAGCGGATTAACGCTATCTGCAATTATCTTATCGAGATCTTTAATATCATACACATTTTGCGATTCAATTGTTACATACACATCACTAGATTCAGAAAATTCACATACAATAGGAATAGGTTCTTGTATATACACCGCAACTCGCTTTGTTTTGGCGATTTTCGAGGATAAGCGTTTAATAGGCCCTTTACCTAAATAAGGAATTTTTCTACCATCATTAGAAGTAGAAGGCGCATATAATCGATATATTTTTTCTTGCCGCGCTCCTGGATTATATTTAATCATAGGCATTATTTTGGTTGCATGTAATAGCTTAAATACTATATCTAATGGCATTTTGAATTGAGTCTTGGGTTTTAAATGAAACGAAATAGATTGAATGCCTTTTTTTGTGTATTCTATATCTGATGTTTTTT
>NZDM01000090.1 GCA_002690085.1 Flavobacteriaceae bacterium | reverse complement strand
TTTTAGGAACAGAAGAAAGTTGTACCGGAGACCCTGCCAAACGTGCCGGCAACGAGTTTTTATTTCAAATGCAAGCTGTCACCAACATTGAAGTGATGAATTTGTATAAAGTAAAAAAAATAGTTACTGCCTGTCCGCATTGTTTCAATACCATTAAAAATGAATATCCCTCTTTGGGTGGGCGTTATGAGGTTGTACACCACACCCAGTTTTTGAAAAGCCTTTTAGAGGACGGTAGACTCACTATTGAGGGTGGTCAATTTAGAGGTAAACGCATTACTTTCCATGACCCTTGTTATTTGGGGCGTGCTAATAATATTTATGAAGCCCCTAGAGAATTGATTAAAAAATTGGATGCCCAGCTTGTAGAAATGAAAAAATCTCGTAGAAATGGTCTATGCTGTGGTGCGGGTGGTGCTCAAATGTTTAAGGATGCGGAACCGGGCAATAAAGAAATTAATATAGAACGCACAGAGCAAGCATTAGAGACAAAGCCCGACATTATCGCCGCTGGCTGTCCTTTCTGCAATACCATGATGACAGACGGGGTTAAAAACAAGGCTGAAGGTAAAGTGAAAGTTAAAGATGTTGCAGAAATGATTGCTGAAGCAAAAGATTTATAAGCATGATTCTTAGCTTTCAAACATTACCAGAAACTGCACGCATTTGGATATACCAATGCAACCGCTCTTTTTCTGAAGAAGAAATCCTGGACATCTCCAAAAAATTACAAACTTTTTTAGAGGGCTGGACTGCCCATGGTGTCGATTTAAAGGCGGCCTTTGAATTCAAGTACAAGCGCTTTATAATCATCGGATTGGATCAAGAAAAGCAAAAGGCAACAGGTTGTTCTATAGATGCCTCTGTTCATTTTATAAAGCAGTTAGAAACAACCTATAAAGTAGACCTTTTGGATAAATTAAACGTTTCCTACAAACAAGGTGATTATGTCGCCTACAAAACACTTAAAGACTTTAAAAAAATGGCTAAAGACAAAGCAGTTTCTAAAAACACAATTGTCTTTAACCATCTGGTTCAAACAAAAGCTGAATACTTAGACCGCTGGGAAGTTCCTGCAATTGATAGTTGGCATGCCCGTTTTTTTAGTTGAGCGCAAATTTCACACTTATTTGACATTCAAGTTTAATTTTGAAAACTCAATATTAATGGGGGTTTCAATACCGCTTTTGGCTTCAGCATCCTCAGCAACCTCAACTACCATTGCGTGATTTTTGTAATATGGATTGCTTTGGTATTGATCACTAATGTATATGGCTTTTCCCAAGACCTGATTCAAAGGCCCTGTGAGTTCCATTCCATTGCTCTTTGCTTTTAAAATGGCTTTGGATTTTAGTGTAAGTTTTAGCGATTCCATTTTTGAGTAAGCTGTTTTTAATAAATTATACGGGTCATAGTTGTTAAATTTTAAGCAAAAAACAGTAATTTGGCATGGTATTTTAAACCATAACGAAAACTTATTTATGCGTTCTATCCTCCCCCTTTTTTTAGGTCTCAATATGTGTTTATTGGCTGCGCAATCGCCCCTAACTACACCAGATTCATTAGCACAAAACCAATGGGTTGACAGTGTTTACAGCACTTTGAGTACAAAGCAAAAAATAGGTCAACTTTTTATGGTTCAAGTTTTTTCTGATAAAAAGAATCTCAACAAGGCCAAACTCATCAACCTTATTGAGCAACATCAGATTGGAGGTTTGATTTATTCAAAGGGAGGTCCTTTGCGCCAAGCGAATTTAAACAATGAACTACAGGCTGTTTCCAAGCTTCCTTTATTGGTAGGTATGGATGCCGAATGGGGTTTAAGTATGCGGCTTGACTCAACTTATGCATTTCCCTGGAACATGACTTTAGGGGCTGTAACAGATTTGGAATTGGTGCGACAAACAGGTCAGCACATTGGAGCACATTGTAAACGATTGGGAGTACACTTTAATTTTGCACCAGTTGTTGATATCAATACAAACCCCAAAAATCCCATTATTGGTAACCGCTCTTTTGGTGAAGACAAGCAAAATGTTACAGAAAAAGCTTTGGCTTTTATGCAGGGTCTCCAAAGCACGGGTGTTTTGGCCAATGCCAAACACTTTCCAGGTCATGGCGATACTGATAAAGATTCTCATAAAACTTTACCGTCAGTTAGCTTTGGGAAAAAACGCCTTCAAAACGTTGAATTATATCCCTACAAAATTTTGATTAAAAATGGATTGTCCAGTGTCATGGTGGCCCATTTAAATGTGCCTGCTCTGGAACCTAAAAGCCAATATCCCTCTTCTTTGTCCGAACGCATTGTAAGCAAGCTTTTAAAATCAAAGCTCGATTTTAAGGGATTGATCTTTACAGACGCATTGGATATGAAAGGCGTTTCAAATTACAGTACAGCAGGTGCCATTAACTTGCAAGCCTTCAGGGCGGGTAACGATGTGTTGTTGATGTCTGAAGATGTCAGTCAAGGCATCGAAAAAATAACAGCTGCCTATGATTCTGGAGAAATTTCAGAGGCCCGTTTGGCTTATTCTGTCAAAAAGATTTTAAGCGCTAAATATAAAGTAGGTTTGCATATGTATCAGCCTGTAGCGACTGAAAATCTTATTGAAGAATTGAACCGCCCAATAGACGATGTTTTGTATGAGCGTTTGATGCAAAACGCACAAACAATTGTTAAAAATGAAAATTCATCTATCCCAATAAAAGATTTGCAATTACAGAACGTTGCCTACCTTCCGATGGGGGACGCTTCAGGCGATGCATTCTACAATACATTGCAACAATATACGAAGGTGGATAAAATTGAATCTCAAAATCTCGATGCGGTGGTTGCTTCTTTAAAATCTTACAGTTCTGTAATAATCGGATTCCATAAATCCAATTTAAGCCCATGGAAAGCTTATCAATTTTCAAATAAGGAATTGATTTGGTTGCAAGAAATCGCACGCCAAAATAAAGTAATTTTAACGGTTTTTGCCAAACCCTATGCTTTAAATACTTTAAAATCATTTTCAAACATAGAAAGTATTTTGTTGGCTTATCAAAACAGTGAAATTTCTCAGCAGGTTGCAGCTCAAATTATTTTTGGTGCTTTGCCCGCTAAAGGAAAATTGCCCGTAAGTATTTCCAATACATCTTTTAAGGTTGGTCAGGGGACCCAAACTCAAGCATTGGGAAGATTGGCTTATGGTGTTCCTGAAAGTGTAGGCATGAGTTCCAGGCTGCTCCTAAAGTTGGATTCTATTGCCCATTTAGCAATAGATAAAAAGATGACGCCTGGCTTACAACTATTAGTGGCACGTAAAGGTAAGGTCGTTTACCACAAAAGTTTTGGTCACCATACTTATGAAAATAAGATAAAGGTTTCCCCCAACGACTTGTACGATGTGGCTTCACTGACTAAAATTTTAGTTACACTGCCTCTGCTTATGGAGTTGGTCGATGCTGAAGTACTTGCTTTAGACGACCGCTTGGAAACTTTACTACCAAGCTATAAAAATTCTAATAAAGCCCATATCACCCTCAAAGAAATGTTGTCACATTTTGCTAAGCTAAAACCTTGGATCCCGTTTTACTACGCTACTTTAGATTCCGTCACCCAAAAACCTCATAAAGATTTTTTCAGACCTCAAAAATCCTTGGATTTCCCGATTCAAATTTCGGACAATACATTTCTTCGCGCCGATTTTACCGATAGTATTCATGAAAACATTTTTGCATCCGAGCTCTTGGAAAAGCGCAACTACCGCTACAGTGACTTACCTTACTATATTCTAAAAGAATTTATTGAGAACCATTACGAACTTCCATTAAATGATTTGATTCAACAACACTTTTACAGCCCCTTAGGCGCAAATTATTCCACCTATCTTCCTTTAAATCGCTTCGATAAAACTCAAATCATTCCTACAGAAAAGGACAATTATTTTCGCTTTGAAAAGGTTCATGGTCATGTGCATGATATGGGCGCTGCTATGCAAAATGGTGTGGGGGGGCATGCCGGTTTATTTAGTACGGCAAATGATGTGGCCAAGCTGATGCAAATGTATTTACAAAATGGGACTTATGGCGGAGAAAACTTTATCAAACCTCAAACCATTACTGCTTTTAACAGCTGTTATTATTGTGATGATGATAACAGAAGAGGAGTGGGCTTTGATAAACCCCAACTGGAGGAGGATGGCCCTACTTGTGGTTGTGTGTCAATGCAAAGTTTTGGGCATTCGGGATTTACAGGCACCTTTGCTTGGGCTGATCCTGAGGAAGAGATTATTTATGTATTTTTGTCCAACCGAACATATCCTGATTCCAAGAATAACCGCTTGCTTGAGGACAATATTCGGACTGAAATCCAACGGTATATTCAAGAAGCCATTACAGATTAAAATGAAAATAGGAATTGTTTGTTACCCAACCTTTGGCGGCAGTGGCGTGATTGCTACAGAACTCGGCTTAGAGTTGTCCCGAAAAGGGCATGAAGTTCATTTTATTACATACCGACAGCCTGTACGGCTTGAACTGATCAGCGAAAATGTTCATTTTCACGAAGTTAATGTACCAGATTACCCATTATTTCATTACCAGCCATATGAATTGGCATTGTCTAGTAAGATTGTGGACATGGTTAAAATTTATAAAATTGATGTGTTGCATGTGCATTATGCCATCCCACATGCCTACGCTGGTTATATGGCTAAACAAATGTTGTATCAAGAAGGCATTATATTACCAATTGTTACCACTTTACACGGTACTGACATCACCCTTGTGGGAAGCCATCCTTTTTATAAAACTGCGGTGACTTTTAGCATTAATAAATCCGATGCCGTTACATCAGTATCTCAAAGTTTAAAAGATGCAACCCAAAGGTTATTTCAGACCCAAAAAGAGATCAAAGTTATTCCAAATTTTATAGACTTGAATAAGTATAAGGAGACTGTGAATTTATGTCCGAGAGGACTTTTGGCAAGCGCTGAAGAGCGCGTGATTACCCATGTAAGTAATTTTAGACCCGTAAAACGCATTCCAGATGTGATTCATGTTTTCAACAACATTCAAAAAGAAATCCCATCTAAATTGATGATGGTTGGAGAGGGACCCGAGCGTTCTTATGCCGAACATCTCTGCGCACAACTTGGAATTCAAGAACGCGTGGTGTTTTTGGGTAACAGCAACGAGGTTAATAAAATTTTATGTTTCAGTGATTTATTTCTTTTACCTTCAGAAACTGAAAGTTTTGGACTGTCTGCCTTGGAAGCCATGGCATCAGGCGTTCCTGTCATTTCAAGTGATACTGGTGGTTTGCCAGAAGTCAACATTGATGGTCTCTCCGGGTTTTTAAGTCCAGTGGGAGATATAGAAAGTATGTCCAAAAATGCTCTTCATATTTTAAAAGATTCTGATACGCTTCAAAACTTTAAAACGGCTGCAAAAACTGTCGCTTCAAAATTTGGCATTCATCAAATCGTCTCCAGTTACGAAGTGGTTTATGAAACTGCTCTAAAAAATTGTATCTCAATTTAGTGGCTGCTAGCGCTTAATTTCTTAATTTTACATCTTAATATTAATCAAAAGGCTTTGTCATTATGGGTGGAAATTCATTTGGAAATATTTTTAAATTGACAACTTTTGGGGAATCCCACGGTCCTGCCATTGGCGGGGGGATTGATGGGTGCCCTGCAGGAGTTTCTATTGATTTTGATAAAATTCAACATGAGATGGACCGCCGCAAGCCTGGCCAATCCAAGATTGTAACCCAGCGTAAAGAACCTGACACAGTTACATTTCAATCCGGAATTTTTGAAGGTGTGACCACCGGAATGCCCATAGGATTTATCATTAAAAATACCGATCAAAAATCAAAGGATTACAGTCACATTAAAGATGTATTTCGTCCCAGCCACGCCGATTTTACTTACAACGAAAAATACGGGCAAAGAGACTACAGAGGCGGCGGCCGCAGCTCGGCCAGAGAAACCGCTTGTCGTGTGGTTGCAGGTGCCATTGCAAAACAATTTTTAAGTGGTATTTCCATAACGGCTTATACTTCTTCGATTGGAACCATATCATTGGGGGAGAACCATCACAATTTGGATTTATCCAAGACCGAAAGCAATATCGTCCGCTGTCCAGATATGGCGGTTGCTGAAGCTATGATTGCCGAAATAAATACCATTCGTAAAGAAGGCGATACTATTGGTGGTACCGTTTCCTGTGTCCTAAAAAATGTCCCTGTTGGGCTCGGAGAGCCAGTATACGACCGATTGCATGCCCAATTGGGAAAAGCCATGTTATCTATTAATGCTGTCAAAGGGTTTGAGTATGGCTCTGGTTTTGAAGGTGTGAAAATGAAAGGCAGCGCCCATAATGATACTTTTAATGCTGATGGCACTACTAAGACCAATCATTCGGGTGGCATTCAAGGGGGTGTCAGCAATGGAATGGGTATATATTTTAATGTGGCTTTTAAACCTGTTGCCACTGTTATGCAATCTCAAGACACTATTGATAACGCTGGTAATTTGGTAAAAATGCATGGTAAGGGCCGTCACGACCCTTGTGTGGTCCCGCGTGCCGTACCTATTGTAGAAGCCATGGCAGCATTGGTCTTGGCAGATTTCACGCTGCTTAATCGTCTTTCAAAAAAATAATATTATGAAATCTATGGCCTTGCATTGGAAAATATTAATTGGCATGCTTTTGGGCGTGATTTTTGGTTTTTTGATGCTTCAAATTGAATGGGGTGCTGTTTTTATTGCAGCATGGATCAAGCCTTTGGGGACTATTTTTGTAAAGCTGCTCAAGTTAATTGCAGTGCCTTTGATTTTAGCATCTCTTATAAAAGGAATCTCAGACTTAAAAGATATTTCAAAGTTTGCTTCTATTGGTTTAAAGACCATTGTTATTTACGTTTTGACTACCGTAGTGGCCATCAGCATTGGCTTGACTTTGGTTAATATTTTTAATCCTGGTGATGGGGTTTCAGACGCCACTATTTCTAAATTAACAGCAACCTATGCCAACAACAGCAGTGTGCAAGGCAAGATTGCAGAGGCTGGCCGCCAGCAAGACAACGGTCCACTTGATTTTGTAGTAGATATAGTTCCAGAAAATGCGTTTTCTGCCCTTAGCAACAACAAATTGATGTTGCAAGTTATTTTTCTATCTATTTTCTTGGGAATTTCTTTATTGCTTATTGGCGAGAAACGTGCCAAACCGTTAAAAGATGTATTTGATTCTCTGAATGATGTGGTTTTAAAAATGGTAGACTTGATCATGTTAACAGCTCCTTATGCTGTGTTTGCGCTTTTGGCCAACGTTGTGGTTTCATCAGGTGATCCAGAACTTTTATATGCACTTTTGTTTTACGCTTCTGTCGTTGTGGGCGGTTTGCTTATAATGGTCTGTTTTTATCTTCTTGTTTTGGCTTTTGTGGTCAAAAAGAATCCCTTTTGGTTTTTAAAGCAAATTAGTCCGGCGCAATTGCTAGCCTTTTCGACCAGCAGCAGTGCTGCCACGCTTCCAGTGACCATGGATCGGGTGGAGGAGCATGTTGGTGTTGACAAGGAAGTGTCTAGTTTTGTATTGCCAGTTGGTGCGACCATCAATATGGATGGAACCAGCCTTTACCAAGCGGTTGCAGCTGTTTTTATCGCACAAGCGCTTAATTTTGATCTGACATTTGCAGACCAATTGATGATTGTACTTACCGCTCTTTTGGCCTCCATAGGTAGTGCGGCTGTGCCCGGTGCTGGCATGGTGATGTTGGTCATTGTTTTAGAATCTGTGGGCTTTCCGTCAGACAAGCTGGCCATTGGATTGGCCTTGATTTTTGCGGTAGACCGACCTCTGGATATGTGTAGGACGGTTATTAATGTCACTGGAGATGCTACAGTTTCCACCCTCATTGCCAAACTTGAAGGTAAACTTCGCGCCCCTAAGCCTAAAGACTGGGACGATCATTTAGAGGCTGTGAAGTGATTTAAATATATGTTGATGATTCCTTTTTTTATTTTGAAAAGAAAGGTTCTAAAGGGTTTAGAATCTCGTCTTTGTAATTAGCAACATCACCCTTTATCCTTTGTTTACTATTAGCGCTCTTAGTTGATTAATGTCTAATTTTTGAGAAATCAGTTTTAGTTCTAAGAGTTTGTTTTGTACATTTTCGAGGGTTTCGTTATCTATTTTTGTCTGAGACCATTCGGTTCGCGAAAGCCATGTTTGGACATCTTCGCGCTTTTGACCATAGCGTTTGGAGAGTATCGTGTCAATGCCTGCAATATTTTTGAATTCTTTGGTGATGG
>NZDM01000089.1 GCA_002690085.1 Flavobacteriaceae bacterium | reverse complement strand
TTCACTTTTAGACAAAAGCCCCTACAAAGCCCAAATGGATGATATTATCAAACTGAGCATTGATCGCATTTACAACTCTAAAGAAGTGATTGACAAAGAGATTTCAGGTTTTGAAGTCATCAACGAATTATTGTTGCGCTTTGCCACGGCGGTTAATAATTGTTATGAAGATCAAGGCAGCCATTACGACGAACTTCTTCTTAAAATGTTGCCTTCAGAGTTTGATTTTACACAGCCAAGCCTGTACAATCGACTCATGGGAGTTTGTGCCGTAATCGCCTCTTATTCCGATAGCAAAGCGGTTTTAACTTACAAAAAATTGAAGGGCTTAAAGTTTTAAAAATGAATTTTCAATTAGACGATGCTTATTTTATGAAAAAGGCCTTAGTTGAGGCAGAATTGGCTTTTGACCAAGGCGAGGTCCCCGTAGGTGCTGTTATTGTTGTCAATCAGCAAATCATTGCCAGAGCACATAATTTAACAGAGCGGTTAAATGATGTAACTGCCCATGCCGAAATGCAGGCCATCACATCGGCTTCAAATTATTTAGGTGGTAAATTTTTACACAATTGTACGTTATATGTGACTTTGGAGCCTTGTCAAATGTGTGCAGGCGCGCTTTACTGGAGTCAGATTTCAAGAGTAGTCTATGGCGCAGAAGATAAAGAACGGGGTTGCAGGGCCATGGGTACAAAATTACATCCTAAAACAAAACTGGAGGGAGGCGTACTGGCTAAAGAGGCTTCCGATTTATTAAAACGGTTTTTTGTGGAGAAACGAAACTTAAATTAATCAGTCTTTGGCCTCATTATATTCCCGCATCTTATCTAAATTTTCCGCGGTGAGCATATAGTCCGCCATTTTTTTATCTTTCCATCGGTAATAAGAAAACAAGGGGAATACAATCAAAAAAAGGCCCAAAACACCGAATCCAATAAGCTTCTCGGACATGGCAATTTCCTCCGCCTTCATTATGGGGTCTATGGTGTCTGAGTCAGGGATGGCAAACCCAAGCCCTATTGAAGCAAACGCAGAGATGCAAAGAAACCAAATTAAATATTTCATTGGATGGGGGTGTTATTTTGTTTTTAAACCCAATTCGTCTAACTGCGCTTTATCAATGGGCGCGGGTGCGTCAATCATGACATCTCTACCAGAATTATTTTTAGGAAAGGCGATAAAATCTCGAATGGTTTCTTGTCCACCAAGAATCGCGACCAAGCGGTCTAGTCCAAAGGCAATCCCACCATGTGGCGGTGCCCCATATTCAAAAGCATTCATCAGAAATCCAAACTGTGACTTTGCTTCTTCTTCAGTAAATCCAAGATGTTTAAACATCAAAGCTTGGGTGGTTTTGTCATGAATACGAATCGATCCCCCTCCAATTTCATTCCCATTCAACACCAAATCATAGGCATCGGCTTTGACCGCGGCAGGATCGGAATCTAATAAACTAATTTGTTCTGATTTAGGGGCAGTAAAGGGGTGATGCATGGCGTGATAGGATTGGGCGTCTTCGTCCCATTCCAAAAGTGGAAAATCGGTCACCCACAAAGGGGCAAATTCTTTCGGGTTTCTGAGGTTTAAACGCTCTGCAAGTTCCATCCGCAAAGCACTTAATTGTGCACGAACTTCATTTGTCTTTCCAAAAAGCACACAAATCAAATCGCCAGCTTTGGCATTTGTTGCTTTAGCCCATTTGGCCAAATCGTCTTGATCGTAAAATTTATCTACAGAAGATTTATAACTGCCGTCTTCGTTGCAGCGCACATAGACCATACCAAGGGCCCCAATTTGCGGACGTTTGACCCAATCAATCAGATTATCAATGTCTTTTCTAGAGTACTCATTTCCACCTGGAACTGCAATACCAACCACCAGCGCTGCTTTGTTAAAGATATTAAAATCCTTGTGCTGGGCGATGGCATTGAGCTCCCCGAACTTCATCCCAAAACGAATGTCGGGTTTATCGTTTCCATAGGTTTTTATGGCTTCATCGTAAGAAATGCGTGGAAATGCATTCACCTCAACACCCTTTATGGTTTTTAGGAGGTGACGGGTCAACCCTTCAAAGGCATTAAGAATGTCTTCTTGCTCCACAAAGGTCATTTCACAGTCTATTTGGGTGAATTCAGGCTGGCGGTCAGCTCGTAAATCTTCATCTCTAAAACATTTTACAATTTGAAAATATTTATCCATACCGCCAACCATTAGCAATTGCTTAAAGGTTTGTGGCGATTGTGGAAGGGCATAAAATTGTCCCTCATTCATACGGCTTGGCACCACAAAGTCTCGCGCACCCTCCGGAGTTGATTTGATTAGGTAGGGGGTTTCAACTTCAATAAATTCGTTTGAGGATAAATAGTTTCTAACCTCTTGGACAACTTTGTGTCTGAAGATAAGTTTGTTTTTTACTGGGTTTCTACGCAGATCTAGATAGCGGTATTTCATTCGCAATTCTTCACCTCCATCAGTCTCATCTTCTATGGTAAAAGGGGGCACTTTTGCGGTATTGAGTACTGTTAGGGCAGTTGCTAAAATTTCAATCTCACCAGTAGGCATGTTTGGATTTTTAGAAGCGCGTTCAATGACTGTCCCAGTTACTTGAATTACAAACTCGCGCCCTAAATTCCTGGCCGCTTCCATCAAAGTTTTATCAGTTCTATCGGCATCAAAGACCAACTGCGTAATGCCATAGCGGTCGCGTAAATCTACCCAAGCTACAAATCCTTTATCTCTGGATTTGTGGACCCAGCCAGAAAGCGTTACTGTTTGATTGATGTGTGAAGCGTTTAGTTCGCCACAGTGATGCGTTCGGTACATGTTATTCTATTTGTTGTACAAATTTAAGATTATTAAACTAAAACAACAGCATCTAGGCCGCAACATTCATACGTCTTGTCTTAATTTTATTGATGAGGTAATATAAAATAGGGACCACTACCAAGGTCAAAAATGTGGCAAATGTAAGGCCGTAAATAATGGCCCATCCCATTGGCCCCCAAAAGGCGACGTTTTCACCACCGATGTAAAAGTTTGGATTTAGTTCTGTAACCAAGGTTTTGAAGTTGATATTAATGCCCAAGGCCAAGGGGAGTAAACCTAAGATGGTCGTTATAGCAGTTAATAACACTGGCCTTAAGCGCGTTTTACCGCCTTCAACGACACATTCTAAAAGTTGTGAGCTTGTGAGTTTTTCTGAGGCGTCTAAATTGAGGGCTCTGCGCTTTCTTTTGATAGTTAAATTGATGTAGTCAATCAACACAATAGCATTATTAACGACAATACCAGCCAGCGAAATGATGCCTATCATTGTCATGAGAATGACAAAATCCATTCGGAAAATAAGCAATCCAAAAAGGACACCAATCAAACTTAAAACAACGGATATTGAAATAATGATTGGGGTACTTGCAGAGTTGAATTGGGCGACCAATATTAAAAAGATCAATAGTACTGCAATCAAAAGTGCCTTACTCAGAAATGCCATTTCCTCGGCTTGTTTTTCTTGTTCGCCTGTAAAGCTAATTTCAAGGCCTTTTGGGACTTCAAAATCTTCAATGAAAGCTCTAATTTTCGCATTGACATCATTCGCATTATAACCGCTCAGTACGTTTGAGTAGACTGTAACTACGCGGTCCATATCAATGCGCTTGACCGCATTAAAACTGCTGTTATTTTCAGTGGATGCCACCGCCGAAATAGGCACTTGTTTGATACGTCCACTGCTTTGATTTCTAAAGGTGATTTTCTGATTCATCAATGCATTTCTATCGTACCGAAATGCTTTTTTGAGCCTTATATTGATGGGGTAGTCGTCTTTTAGGTCTTTATAGGTTGACACTTCTTTGCCATAAAGCGCGGTCCTTAGACTACTCCCAATTTGTGCTGTGGAAATACCCAGTCGCCGGGCTTTTTGGCGGTCCACATGTACTAATAGTTCTGGTTTTCCTTGATCAATATCCAGTTTTAATTCTTCGATACCAGGAATATTGGCCATGTCAATAAATAGTTTAAGGTTGTTGGCGGTTTCTAGTATCAATCCATAATCATCCCCTTTAATTTCAAGGTTGATGGGAGATCCCGTTGGAGGGCCATCTCCTGGTTTGTCAACGACAATACGAACGCCTGGATACCCCTGAATCGCTTCGCGAATTTCTCTGAGAACCTGCTCAGAGCTTACGCCTTTTCGGTCTTGAAATTTTACAAAATCAACTGTAATTCTTGCTTTATTTGGGGTGTTCCCACCGGTTTGCCCTTGGCTTGGATCGGCCGTTCCTTCTCCAACTTGCCCAATAACGGAGGTTACAAGAAAGTTCTCACCGTCAGCTTCGTATTTCTTTAGGTGGTTCTCAATGTCGGACTCAATTCTTTTAGACAACAAGTTTGTTTCTTCAATGTCTGTTCCAATGGGGTATTCTAAGAACACAAAGACTTGTTTTGCTTCGGTGTCAGGGAAGAAGAGTATTTTTGGTGGAAACAGATACATTAAACCAGCGGCTAAGAAAAGTAAGGAAAATGTGCCAAATAGAATCCCATAAGGACTTTTGCCTCTCAAAGCATAGTTCAGAAATTTTTGATAGGATTTTTCCAGCGTGTGAATAAAAGTTAATTTGTTTTCTTTTTTGGGAATAACTTTCATAAAAAGTGAAATTAACATAGGGTTGATTACCAATGCGACAAATAGGGAAGAGCTCAATACAATGATCAATGTAATGGGCAGCCATTGCATAAATTCACCAACAATACCATCCCACAATACCAGTGGTATAAAAGCAGCAAGCGTGGTGGCAGTAGAAGCAACGATTGGCATGGCGACTTCTCCAACGCCTTTTTTTGTAGCTTCAATTCTTGAGAGTCCTTTGTCCATCAAGCGGTAGACGTTTTCTACAACAACAATTCCATTGTCTACAAGCATACCCAAAGCGATAACCAATGAAAACAGAACCATAGTATTTAGGGTGACCCCTAAAAAACTCAATATTATAAAGGATAATAGCATTGAAAGTGGAATCGCAATTCCTACAAAAAGCGCATTTCTAAACCCTAAAAAGAAATACAGTACAGCCACCACTAAGATAATTCCTAAAACAATGCTATTTTCCAAGTCTGCAACCATAGTTTTGGTGTCGTTGGATTGGTCGTTGGTTTTGGAAACAACAAGATTCGATGGGAAGACATTAGCTTTTGCAATTTTTATAATTTTATCAATTTTAGAAGATGCCACCAATAAATTTTGCCCACTGCGTTTTTTGACATCCAACATCACTACAGGTTGTAAATATTCCCTGGCATAGCTCTCTTTTTCCTGTTCTTTAAAGGTCACATCCGCAATATCTTTCAAGTAAACAATATTCCCTTTTTCCCGTTTTACAACAATGTCTTTTACCTTTAACGGGTCCACAAACTCACCGACCACGCGAACGTTCCTGCGGGTGCCATCTTCTAGGATATCCCCACTTGAAATACTCTGGTTTTCAAAGGCAATGGCGTTTTCTACATCTGTAAAACTAATTTTCGAGGCTTGCATTTTATACAAGTCTATGGCCACTTCCAATTCTTTTTCTTGAACGCCACGAATATCTACCCCGGAGATTTCTGTAAGCGCTTCAATTTCATCTTCCAGATATTCGGCATAGTCTTTCAATTGATCCATAGAAAAATCTCCCGAAAGATTGATGTTCATAATGGGCATCAGCTCGCTAAAGTTAACTTCTGTTACGCTAGGCTCGCTTGGCAAATCTTTTGGAAAATCTTTATCAGCCATTGCAATATCCACCCGATCTTTTACTTTGAGAAGTGCCTCTGAAGGTGTTATGTCAAAATTAAATTCCACCTTAATGCTTGAATATCCTTGGATGGAATTGGATGTGATTTTATCAATCCCTGTAATGGCATTGATTTCTTTTTCTAGGCGTTTGGTAATTAGTTTTTCAACATCTAGGGCCGAATTTCCAGGGTATGGTGTCGCTACATAAATCTGTGGAACAATAATTTCTGGAAAGTTTTCTCTGGGCATGCTAATATAGGACAACAACCCTCCTAACACTACAATGAACGTAATGACTGCCACGGTCGATTTGTTTGAAATTGCCCAAGACGAAAGTTTAAATTCTTTAAATTTTTTAGTCCCCATGGTTTAATTATTCTGCTATAATTACAGTTTCATTGGCTTTGATCAATCGCGCCCCTTTGTCAACTATAAGCGCATCTTCCAATAGGCCTTCTGATATAAAGGACTCATTGGCATAGGTCATTTTTTGCACTATGTAGGTTTTTTCTACAACATAGGCGTCTTTTTCTTTTTTTAGGGTATATACAAAGGAATCTCCCATACGGTCCTTTTGAATCAATTTGGTCGGGATGACGATGCCGTTTTGCTTAAAGTCATTTATTTTTATATCCGCCAATAAATTTGCTTTTAATTCACTATTTGGATTATTGACCTTGATGCGAATTTTAAAACTGCGATTGTTAGGATTGATATAATTTGCAACTTGATTAACTTTGGTACTTATGTTTTTACCAATTGTTGGGAAAAACAACTCAACCTCAGTTCCCTTTTTGATGTGTTTAAGATAGGTTTCAGTGACCTCGCTTTCTACATGGACTTGTTTTAGATTTACCAAGCGAATCGCAGGCATCATTGGGGTGGCAAGGCCACCAATTTTAGAGAACACCTCATCTACAGTCCCTGAAAAAGGAGCTGAAATTTTAAGTTTTTTCGCTTGGGCCTTTAAACTTTCAATGCTATTTTCGAGCCCTTCTTTTTTAGCTTTTGATTGTAAAAACTGAATTTCACTGCCAATGTTTTGATCCCACAAACGCTTTTGCCGCTCATATGTAGTGCTGGCTAATTCCAATTGCGTTTGCAATTCTGCCATATTGGTTTTTAGAATTGAATCGTCAATTTGAATCAAGGGTTGTCCCTTGTAAACGCTTTGTCCTTCATCGACAAATATGTTTGTAATGCTGCCACTACTTTCTGGGTATAATTCGACACTCTGGTCTGCTTCGACTGTACCTTGAACTTCAATAAAATGCTGAAACAGTTTCCTTTGGGCTTTTATGCTATTAACGGTAGTTAAACGCTTATTTGTGTCTAATTTTGAGATGTTTAGTTCCACCGAATTAAGCACTTGACTCAAGCTATCAATCTGTTCAATTAAAACTTCTTTTTTGCTGTTAAGTTCCAAAAGGTTTTCGGACTGCTTCGCTGTTTTTCCGCAAGAACTTACAAATACTAGAGTGGCATATGCGTATATTTTTTTCATCCGGAGTTTAATTTAATTTATTGGATTAGGGTTTATCAATACATCCAAGGCAATGTGCTTGTTTAGCACAGAAAGCATTGCTTCCATATATTGCTTTTGGGCGGTGTATAGCTGCGTTTGTGCTTGACTGAGTTCAAAACTAGAAGCCAAGCCTTCAAAAAACTTTATTTGGTTTTTTTCTTCGATACGTTTGGCTAGATTTTGGGCCTGTTTTTTGGTTTCTAAATCTTGTTGTGCAAAGGCCAATTCATTTTGCGCCCGTTTGATTTTAATTTTCAATTCTTGCCGTGTATTGACAAGCGCTCGTTCCGACTTTTCAAGCGCTATTTTAGCTTTTTGTGTCGCTGCCGATCGACCTAAGGAACTGAACAATGGGACGGACATATTAACCCCAAATAAGGAAGTGCCAAACCATTTCTGGGACCGATCTAAAAAATTAAAGCGTTTATTGTTGCCTGCGTAGCCACCATTGATGAATGCATTTATTGTAGGCAAGGCCTTGCTTTTTTCAAGTTTGAATAACAATTCATTGGAACGCATATTATTGACAGCAATTTTAAAATCAATGTTGTTCTCCAAACTGCTATTTGAAGTTTCGGTAGGAGATAATAAAACTTTCACAACCAAATCTTCCATTCGATCTGTCAAATTAACTGAGGTGTCAATGTCAAGCCCAAGGGTCAAATTGAACATTTCATAGGCCAAGTTTTTAAGAATAGCATTGTAATTTCGAGCACTCACCAAACTAGAGAGGGTTAGTTGAAGCTGCTCAATGTTTTCCGCTTCGGTCAAACCATTTTCGTAGACCTTTTGAAGTTCTTCAATATTTTTTTTTAAGGACTTCAATGTTTGCATCTAAAATTAAAACATTCTCCTCCGCTAAAAGGATACTACCATAGGCGTTGGTTATAACTTTTCTTAATTCGCTAAGTGTTTTTTCTTTAGCATTTTTTGAAATTTCTAAATAAACTTTTGAAGCCTGAAGTGCGACAAGGTAAGAGCCATCAAATAGTTTTTGTTTTAAGGTAACAGTTCCGTTTACCGTTTGCTGGGTTCCAAAAGCTACTTCAATAAAATCCCCTGGCATGCCGCCAAAAAATTCAGCAGGGATAAGAGAAATTTGTTGCTCAATCCAATTGTTATAGGAAATGTCTGCACTTATTTGGGGAAGTCCTGTGGCTGTGGTTTCCCATTTTTGAAGTTCCGCCATACGGACATCACTTTGACTGTCCAATGCCAGTTTATTATTTGAGTGCGCGTAGTCAATGGCCTCTTCTAATGAAAAAACCAGGGTTTCATTTTGTGAAAAAACAGAAAAAGAAAAAAATAAAAGGGCAAAAACTTTACGCATTTTAGGGCTTATTTTTTTGGATGTGCTTGTTTAAAATCTTAAAGCCTTTGTCAGTGACAATGGCGCGAAGGTGGTATTCTAGATAACTATTCATCAAGTAATTTTTGTTGAATTGATTTTCTTTAAAAACGGTTGTATCCCTAATTCCCGACATGCCTATGAAATAAATTCTTGAAATAAATGCCACATCTATATCGGCTCTAAAAAGTTTTAGTTCGATTCCTTTTTTTAAACTGTTTTCAACTGAAGAATGCATTTTTTCAAACTTTTTGAGTTCAAGCTGTTCAAAAATAGTTGGATAGTATTTTTTTAGTTGAAATTGAGCAGAACCACGCTCATTTCTTAAATAATCCATGATGAATATATTTATATCATACATCTTTTCAATAGGATTAACCGAATTTTCATTGATCTGTTCAATATTTTTATGAATGTATTCGAGAATAGAAAAAGTCACTGAACGCACCAATTCTACCTTATTAGAAAAATGAGAGTAAATGGTTTTTTTGGATATACCCATTGCATTGGCTATTTCATCCATTGTCACATTTTTAAAGCCGAGACTTAAAAACAATTCTTCCGATTTTGATATAATTTTTGCTTTCATAAAAAGGACTGCAAATATAGTATAGGAAACTTAAAAAACAATAAAAGTTTCCAAAGTTTTACATTTTTTTAACATTTGTTGAACCTTAGACGGTTTATAAATGTAAATCTGTTATTTTTGTTTAAATGAAAGCCATACAGTATTACCAGTCTCAATTTATTGCTCATTTAGAGGCTTACAATAAAGCGCGGGCTCCTTTAAGCTTATACGAGCCTATTCAATACATTCTTGGATTGGGAGGTAAGCGCTTACGTCCCATATTAACCTTGATGACCACAGACTGTTTTGATGGTGAGGTTTCCAATGCTTTAGATGCTGGTTTGGCGATAGAGGTCTTTCATAATTTTTCTTTGATTCACGATGATATAATGGACAATGCGCCACTGCGTAGAGGTCAAAAAACCGTGCACGAAAAATGGAATTTAAACACCGGAATATTGTCCGGGGATGCGATGCTTATAATGGCTTATAAATTATTTGAAGGCTATAATGCAAAACAGTTCCAAGAATTGACAGCATTGTTCAGTAAAACCGCTTTGGAGGTTTGTGAAGGACAGCAATACGATATTGATTTTGAGACCCGAACCGATGTCAGTATACCAGAATACCTAAAAATGATTGAATACAAGACAGCTGTTTTGGTGGCGGCGGCGATGCAAATGGGGGCGATTGTAGCAGATGCTTCTAGGGAAAATCAGCAAAAATGTTATGATTTTGGAAGAAATCTTGGGATTGCGTTTCAATTACAAGATGATTTCCTGGATGCCTTTGGAGACCCAAAAACTTTTGGCAAACAAGTTGGCGGGGATATCATTGAAAACAAAAAAACCTATTTATATCTCAATGCCATGGCGCTTGGATCAGAATCGGATAAGCGTAAGTTAAAAACCTTGTATGATGAAAATTCAGCTCATTCAGATGAAAAAATAGCAACTGTACTTCAAGTTTTTCAGCAAACTGGTGCTGCTGAAGCTACAAATAAAGCGATACAAGACTACACCAAAGCCGCCTTTGATGTTCTTAATTCATTAGAAATAGATCCAATTAAAAAAGAACCCCTTCGTGATTTTGGCATACATTTGATGACACGAACGTCTTAAAAATCATTGTATTCTTTCTTATATTAAACCTTAAAAACACTGTGTGATTTTCACAAAATTTGTATTTTTGATTTAAGAATTTTAAGCGCGTTTTTTACAGGACGTATAGACCTATATGGATAAGTATTCTTTTTTAAATGCTGCACACACCGTTTATTTCTCTGAATTGTATGAACAATACCAGAAGGACCCCGACAGTGTGGAACCCAGCTGGAGGGCTTTTTTTCAAGGTTACGATTTTGGGAGTGAAACTTATGGCCTAAACGGTGAAGTCGTAGAAGGCGTTAGTACTCAGGTTCCAGAGCATGTTCAAAAGGAATTCCAAGTAGTCAAGTTAATTGATGGCTACCGTACAAGAGGTCATTTATTTACCAAAACTAACCCAGTTCGGGAGCGCAGAAAATATGCACCAACCTTAGAAATTGAAAACTTCGGATTGCAGTCTAGTGATCTTGATGTAGTTTTTAATGCGGGGGAAATTTTAGGAATTGGCCCTAAGACCCTTAGAGAGATTCGGCAACACTTAGAAGCTATTTATTGCGATTCCATAGGCATAGAGTATATGTACATCCGCCAACCCGATGAAATCCAATGGATTCAAAGCCGATTGAATCAAAATGACAATCATGGTAATTTTTCTGTTGAAGAAAAAAAACACATTCTAAAAAAACTTAATGAAGCCGTATCTTTTGAAAACTTTTTACACACTAAATATGTCGGTCAAAAACGTTTTTCACTTGAAGGTAATGAGTCGCTCATTCCCGCCCTAGACGCTTTGATTGAACAAGCTGCCTCTTACGGCGTAAAAGAATTTGTGATGGGCATGGCGCATCGTGGTCGCTTGAGCACACTAACCAATATTTTTGGTAAATCTGCAAAGGAAATATTTAGTGAATTTGACGGCAAAGATTATGAAGAAGAAGTTTTTGATGGCGATGTCAAATACCATTTAGGATGGACCAGTGATCGTCTAACAGACAATGGCAATCGCATTAACTTAAGCATTGCTCCAAATCCCTCACACTTGGAAACTGTTGGTGCTGTTGTTCAAGGCATTACCCGTGCGAAGCAAGATCAATATTACAGCGATGATTCTAGTAAAGTATTGCCCATTGTTGTGCATGGAGATGCCGCTATTGCGGGCCAGGGTCTTATTTATGAGGTAGTACAAATGGCTAAATTAGATGGTTACAAAACCAACGGAACCATACACATTGTCGTTAATAATCAAATAGGTTTTACAACCAATTATTTGGACGGCCGCTCCAGCACCTATTGTACGGATGTTGGAAAGGTGACACTTTCTCCAGTGTTACATATCAATGCAGACGATGTTGAAGCTGTGGTTCATGCCGTGCGCTTTGCCTTGGATTTTAGAATGACGTTTAAACGCGATGTTTTTATTGATTTGTTGGGCTATAGAAAATATGGACACAATGAAGGCGACGAACCGAGGTTTACACAGCCAAAGCTTTACAAAGCCATTTCTAAACACAAAAACCCAAGGGATATTTATGCAGAATCTCTAATCAGCCAAGGCCTTATTGACAGCCAACACATAAAAACCTTAGAGAAAAACTACAAAGCCAGTTTAGAGACTGAACTTGAAGACTCACGTAAAGAGGACAA
Organism: Flavobacteriaceae bacterium; assembly: GCA_002690085.1. Taxonomy (GTDB): domain Bacteria; phylum Bacteroidota; class Bacteroidia; order Flavobacteriales; family Flavobacteriaceae; genus UBA3537. Next base: position 9,292 of record NZDM01000089.1, on the reverse strand, counting down.
AACTGTCATTACACCTTTTATGCAAGATGCCTGGAAAAATTTCAAAAGAGCTAGAGCTGATAGAATGTTGAAAACAGTCGATACATCGTATCCACAAGAAAAACTTTCTCAAATTGCAAAGGTAATTTCAACCTTACCTGAGGGTAAGAAGTTCATTCGAAAAATTGAGCGATTGGTGCAATCCAGACAAACAATGTTTGACACAGATAAACTGGATTGGGCCATGGCTGAACATTTGGCCTATGGGTCGCTGTTAGAGGAAGGTTATGATGTTAGAATTTCTGGTCAAGATGTGGAACGCGGTACTTTTTCACACCGGCATGCCGTGGTCAAAGCCGAGGACAGTGAAGAAGAATTATTATTGCTCAACAACATATCTAGCTATCAAGGTCAATTTCAAATTTATAACTCCTTACTTTCTGAGTATGGGGTTGTTGGTTTTGATTATGGGTATGCCATGGCAAGTCCAAATACTTTAACCATATGGGAAGCGCAATTTGGCGATTTTAGCAATGGCGCTCAAATTATGATTGATCAATACATTTCTAGTGGTGAAAATAAATGGAAAACGCCCAATGGTATTGTCATGCTTTTACCACATGGCTATGAAGGTCAGGGCGCCGAACACTCTTCTGGGCGAATGGAACGCTACCTTCAGTTATGTGCTAAAAATAATATGTTTGTTGTAGACTGTTCTACTCCAGCCAATATGTTCCATTTATTGCGTCGGCAATTAAAATCAGATTATAGAAAACCGCTAATTGTCTTTACACCAAAAAGCTTGTTAAGACACCCCAGAGTTATTTCCAGAGTTAAAGACTTTTCAAATGGCAGCTTCCAGCCTTTAATAGACGATTCATCAGCGAAAGCATCTAAAATCAAAATAGTCGTTTTTGTCACCGGTAAGTTTTACTATGACTTATTAGAAGCCAAAGAGTCATTGGCACGGACGGATGTGGCCTTGGTGCGCATCGAGCAATTATTTCCGCTTCCTGAAGCTGAGATTGCTTCTATTTTATCAAAGTATAAACAAGCCTCAGATATTGTTTGGGCTCAAGAGGAGCCTCGAAACATGGGCGCCTATGCTCATATGTTACTGAATGTTGAAGCAGCCAAGAACTGGCGGGTTGCCTCCAGACGCAGTTACAGTGCTCCAGCCGCAGGAAGTGCTACGCGTTCTAAACGCAGACACCAAGAAATTATTGATTTTGTTTTTGACCAAACAAAAGATAACCAAAGAAAAAAGACTAAAATAAAATAGTATGATTTTAGAAATGAAAGTACCTTCGCCGGGCGAATCTATAACTGAAGTTGAAATAGCAGAATGGCTGGTACAAGATGGCGATTACATTGAAAAAGACCAAGCCATTGCTGAGGTCGATAGCGATAAAGCGACGCTTGAGCTCCCCGCTGAAGTGAGCGGAACCATTACGCTTAAAGCAGAAGAAGGAGATGCCGTCGCAGTTGGTTCTGTTATTTGTCTCATAGATACTACGGCTTCAAAGCCGGAGAGTAGCCCCGATTCCGTTGCTTCGGAAACACCAGCCCCAGTTGTTGATTCGCCCTCCCCAACGACCGACTCTAAATCAACCTACGCTTCAGGTACCGCTAGCCCAGCAGCTAAGAAAATTTTAGCCGAAAAAGAGATTGATACCAGTGCGATCACTGGTACAGGAAGAGATGGTCGGATTACAAAAGATGATGCTGCAAAAGCAGTGCCGTCTATGGGTAAAAAAATTGACACTGAAGGTCGTGACGTTAAACGAACCAAACTATCTATGCTCCGCCGAAAGGTTGCTGAACGCTTGGTGGCTGCCAAAAATGAAACGGCCATGCTTACGACTTTTAACGAAGTGGACATGTCGCCTATTTTTGAGTTGAGAAAACAATACAAAGAAATTTTTAAAGAAAAGCACGGGATCGGTTTGGGCTTTATGAGCTTTTTTACACTCGCTGTGGTTCGCGCTTTAAAACTTTTCCCTGCCGTCAATTCAATGATTGAAGACAAAGAAATGATTTCCTATGATTTCTGTGATATTAGTATTGCGGTTTCAGGCCCAAAAGGGTTAATGGTACCCGTTATTAGAAATGCTGAAAACCTTACGTTTAAGGGGGTTGAGTCAGAGGTCAAGCGCCTGGCTATCCGGGCGAGAGAGGGTCAAATTACAATTGATGAAATGACTGGTGGCACTTTTACCATTTCCAACGGTGGTGTCTTTGGCAGCATGTTGTCAACACCCATTATCAATCCGCCTCAAAGTGGAATACTTGGGATGCACAACATTATTGAGCGCCCTGTAGCGGTTGAAGGTAAAGTCGAAATCCGCCCTATGATGTATGTGGCTTTATCCTATGACCATCGTATTATTGATGGTAAAGAATCGGTCGGGTTTTTAGTTGCTGTAAAAGAAGCCTTGGAAAACCCTCAAGAGTTTTTGATGGGCAATGCGATTGAAAAAGCCTTAGAGCTTTAGTGCGCTTCCAGCCAATTTTCTCCTAAATCCATTTCAACGTCGAGCGGAACACGCATGCTGTAGGCATTTTCCATTTCCGATTTTATCATTGCTTTAATAGCATCTATTTCAGGTCTAAAGACATCAAATACAAGTTCGTCATGTACTTGTAAAAGCATCTTTGTTTTATAATTACCTTCAGTAAGCTTATCGTGAATTCTTATCATGGCAATTTTAATTACATCGGCGGCGCTTCCTTGAATGGTCGCGTTTACAGCATTGCGTTCTGCTGCGCCGCGTACGACTGCATTTCTGGAGTTGATGTCTTTTAAATATCGGCGACGGTCCGAAATGGTTTTAACATACCCATTTTCTCTTGCAAAATGAATCTGATCTGCAATGAATGCACTTAATTTTGGATAGGTGGCATAATAGGTTTCAATCAATGCTTTAGCTTCGGTTCGATTTAACGCTGTCTGATTACTCAGGCCAAAGGCTGAGACCCCATATATAATTCCAAAATTTACGGTTTTGGCATTGCTCCTTTGTTCACGTGTCACTTCAGAAATTGGCACATTGAACACTTTTGATGCTGTAGAGGCGTGAATGTCTTCCCCATTTTTAAAGGCCTCAATCATGGTTTCTTCCTCGCTGAGTGCGGCAATCACCCGCAATTCAATTTGGGAATAATCCGCTGCCAATAAAATATAATTCTCATTTCTTGGAACAAATGCCTTTCGCACTTGTCGCCCCCGCTTAGTTCGAATGGGAATGTTTTGTAAGTTTGGATTGATACTGCTCAAGCGGCCTGTCGCTGCGACCGTTTGTAAGTATTCTGTATGAATGCGATTTGTACTTTCCAAAACTTGTGCTGGAAGTGCATCTACGTAGGTGCTTTTTAACTTTGCCAGTCCGCGGTATTCTAGAATATTTTTTATGATTTCGTGGTCCTTGGCAAGGTAAGACAATACATCTTCAGCGGTACTGTACTGCCCTGTTTTGGTTTTTTTAGGCTTGTCAACAAGCTTGAGTTTCTCAAACAAAACAATGCCCAATTGTTTGGGAGATGCAATGTTAAAAACAGTTTCAGCTTGTTTGTATATGAGTTGTTCTAATTTTTGAATGTCTTTGTTTAGATCTATTGCTAAATCTTTCAGAAAAGCAGCGTCTAAGTGTATGCCTTCTAATTCCATGGAAGCTAAAACTCTAATAAGAGGAATTTCAATACTATTGAATAGGCTTATGGTATTGGCCTCAGACATTTCTTTCTTAAAATGCTGTGCCAATTGATAGGTGATATCGGCATCTTCTACCGCATATTCCGTTATATCTCCCAAAGATACTTCACGCATTGATTTTTGATTTTTACCTTTTTTACCAATCAAATCTTCTATGGGTGCCGGGGTATAGTTCAGATACGTTTCTGATAAAATTGTCATGTTGTGTCGCATGTCTGGATTGATGAGGTAATGTGCGATCATAGTATCAAATAAAGGGCCTTTGACAGAAAGTTTGTATTTGTCTAAAACTTTGAGGTCGTATTTTAGATTTTGACCAATTTTTTCAATGGATATATCCTCAAAAAAGGGCCTTAATTTCTCGATGCGTTCTTGTGCTTCAGAAGTGTCTTCAGGAATAGGCACATAGAACCCTTTATGAGCCTCCCATGAGAAAGCAATTCCCACAAGTTTGGCCGTTAGAGCATTCAGACCCGTTGTTTCCGTATCAAAGCAAACTGAAGTTTGTTGTAATAATTGTTTTACAAATAAGTCCAAAGCAAAATCAGTTTCAATAAATTGGTAAAAATGGGCTACAGATTTGATATTGGCTCTATTTTCCTGTATTGCTAACGATGCTTCTTCTTGCGGGGCATCAAACAATGAGAATTGTCCACTGCCAGCACGGGGGGGGGTTATTTTGGCAACCTCGTCTTTTTTTACGTTTATGAGTGTCTTGTCATTTGTTTCTGCAAGATTTGTAAAAGCGTTTTTAAAACTCTCCTCCAGTCGTCTAAATTCTAATTCTTGAAAAATAGCAGCTACTTTTTCCTGGTCCGGAGACTCCATTTCAAAGTTTTTTGCATCAAATTCTACCGGCACATCTAAAAGAATGGTTGCTAGCTTTTTAGATAGTAAGCCCAATTCTGCATTGGCCTCAACTTTTTCTTTCATTTTGCCCTTAAGCTCGTGGGTGTTTTCAATCAAACCTTCCATGCTGCCATAGAGATTGATGAATTTTTTAGCGGTCTTATCTCCAACACCTGGCAGTCCAGGAATGTTGTCCACGGCATCTCCTTTCATCCCCAAAAAATCGATGACTTGAATGGGATCTTTGACTTCAAATTTAGCCTTAACCTCCTCGACGCCCCAAGTTTCATAACCGCCTCCAAACATTGGGCGGTACATAAATATATTAGGGCTTACAAGCTGTGCAAAATCTTTATCTGGGGTCACCATAAAAGTCTGGTAGCCTTCTTTTTCGGCTTTTTTGGCCAGGGTTCCTATGATGTCATCAGCTTCATAGCCTTCTTTGACAATCACGGGAATGTGCATGGCTTGCAAAAGCTTATATATATAGGGCACAGCGATTTTTATCCCCTCAGGAGTTTCATCTCGATTAGCTTTGTATTCTGGAAAAATTTCAGCGCGGTCGGTGCTTCCACCCTTGTCAAAGCAAACGGCTAAGTGGTCTGGGCGTTCTCTCTTAATGACATCTAAAAGCGAATTTGTGAACCCAAGAATTGCCGAGGTATCAAGCCCTTTAGAGTTGATGCGTGGGTTTTTTATAAATGCGTAATACCCTCTAAAGATAAGCGCATAAGCGTCGAGAAGAAATAAGCGTTTTTGTTTTTCCATTCCAGAAATTAGTAGTTTTTATTGAAATAATCAGATTGGATTGTATGATTTTTGCCATTTTGAAACTTGGTTACGCTAAACCATTGATGAATAGAATAAGCACCTATTTCTCCTAGTTTATTTATAGCGATGTAGCCTACTTGAAAATTTTTATAATCACTATTGGGTTTTTGGACAATTCTTTTTATTGCTTCTTCGCAAGCTTGTTGTGGTGTTTTGCCTTGTCGCATGAGTTCAACTATTAAAAAACTACCAACAGACTTTACAACCACTTCACCAAGACCGGTTGCTACAGCGCCTCCAATTTCATTATCAACAAATAATCCAGCACCTATTATTGGAGAATCTCCAACACGCCCATTCATTTTATAGGCGAGGCCACTTGTTGTACAAGCCCCAGAAATATCGCCTTGCTGGTCTATAGCTAACATGCCAATGGTGTCGTGATTTTCAATGTTTATGATAGGCTTATACTCACTTGTTTTTGTCCACTTTTCCCATGCTTTTTTAGAAGCATCAGTTAAAAGATTTTCTTTTTTAAATCCTTTTGTCAATGCAAATTCTTCCGCACCTTTTCCGGCAAGCATAACGTGTGGAGTGTCTTCCATAACTTTTCGTGCTACTGAAACTGCATGGGTGAAGTTTTGTAAATAAACGACTGATCCTGCATTGCCCTCAGCATTCATGATACAAGCATCAAGAGTGACATGTCCATCTCGATCAGGAAGTCCACCCCTGCCTACAGATTGTCCTTTTTCATTTGATTCTTCTACGCGGCAACCTTGTTCCACGGCATCTAAAGCGCTTCCTCCATTACTCAGAACCTCCCAAGCTTTGCTCGTGGCAAACTTCACATTCCAAGTAGCGACAACCAAGGGGAGCTTAGCGTTTCTTTTATTTTTTTTTAATTCGTCTGCAGAAGTTTTGACGTAACTGTTTAAGTAGCTACCTATTGACATACTTAGGCCAGTTAGCGACGTGTTTTTTATAAACTTTCTTCTTTTCACATCTTAATTTTCAATTTGGTTTCCCAAAATTTTTTTAGTTAAAAATGCGTAAAGGATTAGATAAGCAAAGCATAACACAGCCACCCAATAAGATGATTGAATTGAGAAAATATCTGCAATTTTTCCTTGAATAGGTGGGATAATGGCACCTCCTAAAATCATCATTACCAAAAATGAAGACCCTTGAGATGTGTATTTACCTAAACCGGTTATGCTTAATGAAAAAATACAAGGCCACATTATTGAGCAGAAAAGACCACCGCTAATAAAAGCAAACAATGCTACAGTTCCCGTTGAAAACAGCCCAATTAGCATTGCTGCCAATCCAATAATACTAAATATTTTAAGTGTTGCTATTGCTTTGTCTTTAGCAATAAAAAATCCTATAATTTGAATAGCTACAATAACAGAAAATATAATTATTTCGTTCCAGCTGTAGCTGCCGTAATTAACTAAAACAATTACTCCAAAAGCTATATACGGAATTATTATTAATAAAGCTTTTCTCAATCCCTCTGTTGGATTAAAAACACTAATAGCTCCAGTCCATCTACCAATCATTAACCCCCCCCAATATAATGAGATATATTTTGCAATTCCCGTATCAGTTAGTGCAGGTAACCCTAGTCCATTTAAATTAACATCATCAATTTTATCAGTAACTAACTTCAAAACTTCTCCTAAATTACTCTGAATAGTCACCTCAACTCCAACATAAGTAAATATGGCTAACATCCCTAAGGCAAGCTGTGGATATTGTAATGCGCCCCATCCTCTAGGATTAGACGAAGATTTTACATAGGCATAATATATACATCCAACAACACCAATAAGTGACACAATTAATGCCACTAACCTTTTATACTCCAGATTTTCTTTAGTAGCGTCTATTGTTGGCTCTGGAACAGAGTAAGTGTAAAAAACCCATCCAAAACACAAGAACATTATGACGGTTAAAGCAATTAATAAATTCATTGCTTTATTAGCAGGCTCAAAAGGTTCTGACGTTATACCATCTGGTAAACTTTTTGAAAAGTGGAAAACTGCAGCACACAAAACAAATAGTGCAGCTACTCCAAGATACAACGATTGCATTTTTGAAAATTCAGCAGTTCCTTCACCTGACAATGTTCCGAAAATTATAAATGCAACAGCCAAAGGCCCAATAGTAGTGCCAAAAGAATTTACACCCCCAGCAAGATTTAACCTGGATGAACCAGATTTCGAATCACCAAGAGATACTGCAAATGGATTTGCTCCAGTTTGTTGTAAAGAAAAACCCAATCCTACAATAAATAGTGCAATCAGAACACCATAAAAGACTTCTGTTTGTCCTTCTTCAGCTCCATTTATAATTGGATACATCACTAATGCGCCAACTGTTGATATTAATAACCCATAAATAATACCTTTTTTATAACCCCAACTGTTAAAAATATCCTTTTTTCTTTGACTAGATATTATAAATAATATGAGAGCTCCAATATAATATGCACCATAAAATGCAAAATCAACTAGCTGAGATTGAAATTGGTCTATCATGAAGTATTCTTTGCAAAATGGTATAAAAACTCCATTTGAAGCTCCTATAAACCCCCAGAAGAAAAAAACAGTGACCAAGGTGGTCAATGCAGAAGAGTTGTTTTTTGTTGTCATAATTTAATTTTAAAAAGTTTCAATATGGAATTTACCGGTTCGAAAATAATTGTTTTTTTGCAGTGGATATCAATTTTGATTATGCTTGTAAGATACTAAAATTAAAGAATTTGAGGGTGGTCGTTAAATGTTTTTATTGTGTCGAAAATCCCTTCGAATTGTTTTATTTTTACAAAAAATTTTAGAGATGCTTCGATTGCTTATTTTTATTGGAATTGTATTGGCTCTTGATTTTTACGCTTTCCAAAGCTTTAGAAGTGTCACTAAAAATCCTTGGGTTGTTGTAATATATATTATGTTTACCATAGTGGTGTTTGGCAATACAGTATACCATGTGGTGAATTTGGACCGTTCCGCTCCAGTCAACACTGGATTTTACCAAGCTTTTGCTTTTTTTGTTTTGTTTTATGTCCCTAAGCTGTTTTTGGTCTCAGCCATGTTTGGAGAGGATGTATTCCGGCTTTTTGAGGGGATATATAATGCTATAACGACAAGCCCGCGTTCTGGTAGTTCAGTTTTTAGTACCCGCCGAAAGTTTATTGGGCAAATTGCTTTGGGAGTGGCCGCTCTTCCCTTTTTGTCCATTTTATATGGGGTCACCAAAGGGAAATACAACTATAAAGTGTTGAAATATACCTTGTTTTTTGAAGATTTACCAAAAGAATTTGAGGATTATGCCATCACACAAATTAGCGATATACACAGCGGTAGTTTTGACAATAAAGCCAAGGTTGAATATGCTGTTGATTTGATCAATTCACAAGCCTCAGATGCAATTATGTTTACTGGAGATCTGGTCAATAATAGAACCTCAGAGATGTTGCCTTGGAAGTCTACATTTTCAAAATTAAGGGCAAAAGACGGTATATTTTCAATTTTAGGTAACCATGATTATGGCGATTACACACGCTGGCCGTCCAAAGAAGATAAAATGACAAATTTTAAAGATATGCTGAAGCTTCACAAAGAGCTGGGGTTTCAATTGTTATTGGATGAAGCTAAGTTTATTAAGAAAAAAGAATCTCAATTGGCCATCATAGGTGTTGAAAATTGGGGAAAAGGATTCAATCAAAAAGGGGACTTGAAAAAAGCCACTTCTGAAGTCAAGCCAGAAGATTTCAAAATTTTATTGAGCCACGACCCATCCCATTGGGAGTATGAGGTTATAGATGATAAATTACATTACCACCTCACCCTGTCTGGGCATACGCACGGCATGCAGTTTGGAATAGAAATTCCAGGCTTTATTAAATGGAGCCCCATAAAATGGCGTTACAAATATTGGGCAGGTCTATATGAAAAAGCAGGTCAAGTTTTGAAT
>NZDM01000088.1 GCA_002690085.1 Flavobacteriaceae bacterium | reverse complement strand
TCAGCAATGTGAGCATTCAATTTAACATTGAAGTTATCACTTACATCGAAAGCAGTTTTGAAGTCAATGTACGAAGCTGATTGACTTGATAGGAATGAAATACCTGTAGTTTCCTTGTAAGTAACTCCGGCACCTATTGAAAAATCACCAGTTGTGTTACCAGTTGAAATTTCAGCAGGATTCATTATTCCAATACCACCTCTAAGGTCAGTACCCAAATCAAACTGAGCAACTAAACCGTTAAAGTTTCTAGTGGAATATGTAAATTGATGAGACATACTATAATGGAAGTTATTAGCAGCAGAAAGAGTTTCATAACCCATCCAATTGTTAAAACGACCCATCATCATCATTACCTTATCAGAAACATTCCAATACATGTAAGCTTCATTGACAACGTTACCAGGATTATAAACATCCATTCGAGGTCCGTAAGCTAAATCAGCAATAAAACCAACAGTTTCTCCTTCATAAGAAAGAGTGATGTTAGCTAAACCGGCAGAAAATCCAGAATCATTGTTGAAAGCACTATAATCTCCAGAACCACCTTCATCGTTTTGAGATGTTAAGTTAGCTCTAAAATAAGCGTCAACAGAACCTGAGACGTTAAATGTAGCTTCCTCTTGACCAAAAGTTAAACCAACAAAGGCAAGAGACATAATAGTTATTAATTTTTTCATAATTAAATTTAGTTTATGATTAATGATGCAAAATTAGACAAAAAAAACTATCAAATCCTAAAAAAAAGTGATTTTTTTTACTTTAATCGTTAAAAACGTGCACTTTATGGATGTTTTAAGAAGGGAAGGTTTAAAAAAAGATTTTGAATTATATTTAATTTTAAAAAAAATATTATTTAATCTGAAATAATCAATATTTTTGATTTCTAATTAAATATATATGTATCGTCTTCTTGTAATTTCGTCTTTTCTTATGTCATCATTTGTCTATTCACAGAATCCAACAGTTTATGCAGAAGACATTACAGCCAAAGAACTCAAATCAATGCTTACCATCTACGCCTCTGATACTTTTCAAGGTCGTGAAGCGGGAACAGAGGGTGAACAAATGGCGGTGGAATACCTTCGAAATGAATATCAAAAACTTGGAGTTTCAGCGGCAAAACTAGATGGTGACTATTTTCAATATGTCCCTTTGAAGCTCAATACACCCCCAAAAGTTAATATTTCTACAAAATCGCAAAATTTCAGTTACTACGAAGATTTTATCAGTGTTTCTTCCGGACCTACTAAAAAAATGCATTTTGAGTCCTATATATATATAGGTTATGGAATTAAAGACATAAAACACAATGATTACCAAAATATAGACGTTTCCGGAAAATTGGTAGTTGCAATTGCCGGGGAACCAAAAAATGCAGAAGGAAACTATATTGTTTCAGGATCAAACAAAATTTCTAAGTGGTCTAATGATCGACAATCCTTGAGTGCTAAACAAAACTTAGCTAAGGAAATGGGTGCTGCCGCTTTTATTTTGATTGATGAATCGTTATTTACTCGCTATGCGCGCTATTACAAGCGCAAAGACCAAAGCGATGGAGAGACTAATTTATCCCTTGATGTCAATTCAAATCCATTTTATGGGTTCTTGGTTGGGGACAACATCGGTAACTCCTTAATACAGAAAAAAAATGGTCTTTATTATAACGACATTCAAATTGATTATAAAAACACATATGAGTCTTTGGTGTCAGAAAATGTTGTAGCATTGATTCCTGGATCCGAAAAACCTAATGAATACATTGTGATTTCTGCACATCTCGACCATATTGGCATTCATCACGGCGAAGTATTTAATGGAGCAGATGACGATGGATCTGGAACTGTGGCCATTTTAGAAATCGCGGAAGCATTTCAAAAGGCGGTTCAAAATGGGGATGGTCCAAAACGCTCTATTATTCTATTACATGTAAGTGCAGAAGAAAAAGGACTTCTTGGCTCTCAATACTACACAGATTTTGATCCAATTGTTCCCCTGAAAAACACGGTTGCCAATCTAAATATTGACATGATCGGAAGAACAGACCCAAAACGAAAAAATGGGAAACGAAACTATATTTATTTGATTGGCAGCGATAAGTTAAGTACAGAGCTTCATGAAATTTCTGAAATGGTGAATGAAAAATACACAGGTATTGAACTCGATTATACTTTTAACGATGAAAACGACCCCAATCGATTTTATTACCGATCGGACCATTATAATTTCGCGAATAAAAACATTCCAATTATTTTCTATTTCAATGGCACGCATGAAGATTACCACAAGGCAACAGATACTGTTGACAAAATAGAATTTGATTTGTTAGAAAATAGAACAAAACTTATATTCTACACGGCTTGGGAGTTGGCCAATAGAAAAGAGCGAGTTATTGTAGATAAAAAATTTAAATAACTATAAATATTTCGCCTTTTTTAAGATCGTTTTTTGTCTCCCTTTCAGTTGATGCTTCACTAGTATTCATATTTGATTTTTAAAAAAATACGCTGAAAACAATAAAAAAAGTCCTTTCAAAATGAAAGGACTTTTTTGGGTGGAAGATCGGTCTCGAACCGACGACCTCCTGGACCACAACCAGGCGCTCTAACCAACTGAGCTACAACCACCATTTAGCAAAAAAAATGCGACCACAAATGTAGTGGATTTATGATTTTTACAAAAGTTTTAATTTAATTTTATTTTAAATCAAAAATATCATTAACGGATATCAAGCGTTCAGATGTAAAGCCTTCAGCAAAATCAGTATTTGAAAGTCGACCTAAATCGGCAGCGCGATAGCGAACACTGTCCATAAAATTTTGACTTGAAATTGGGGTCTCAGGTTCTTGACTATCACTATTATAAAACTGTGATTCATAGGCTGCTACAGCTTTCATTTTTAGATCTATATAGCCACTGACATCAACAACAAAATCAGGTGGGATCGAATTCCACTGAATATAGCTATAAATAGCCTTAGGGCGCCAAGGATTTTGATTCTTACCCTCTGACCCCTTTGTGATTATTTTTTGTAAACCACTTAAAAAACATGCTTCTCGGACTAGTGTATTAGACTTGCCATGATCAATGTGTCGATCAGCAATGGCGTTACACAACACAATTTCAGGTTGGTATTGTCTAATTTTTTCAATGACCTTTAGTTGGCTTTCTTTAATGTTTAAAATAAAACAATCTGGTAAGTTTAGATTTTCTCTTATTTTAATTCCTAAAATTTCTGCAGCATTTGCAGCTTCTATAGCACGAATTGCAGCTGTACCACGGGTTCCCAACTCACCTCTTGTAAGGTCAATAATTGCAGCAGTTTTTCCAGCTTGAATGGCCTTGGATATCGTACCACCACAACCTAACTCAACATCATCGGGGTGGGCTCCAAATGCAAGAATATCAACTTTCATAATTAATTTTATTTTTTACAGACATTTAAGGCTTGTTCAATATCGTAAATTAAATCTTTTTTAGACTCAATTCCAACTGAAAAACGAATCAATTGATCCGATATCCCCTGTGCCTTTAGATCGGTTTTAGACAACAATGCATGTGATGTTTTACTGGGCATAATCATGGTACTTTCAACGCCTGCCAAACTCATAGAAGGCTTTATTAAATTCAAGGAGTTTAAGAATGATAGGACTGGATAATTTTCATAAAGTTCAAATGAAAGCATTGCCCCATAGCCGCGCATTTGGGTTTTTGCCAAATCATGGTTGGGATGCGATTTTAAACCCGGATAGTATACAGCCGCAACTGCGGGATGTTTTTCTAAAAAACTTGCTAATTTCTTAGCATTCTTCTGTTGTGCTTTGACACGGATTACAAGTGTTTTCATACTGCGTTCCAACATCCACACAGAAAAATCACTTAGATTTCCACCAAAATCTTTGGCCAGATCCCACAAATTATCGACTATTTTTTGAGAAGAAACAACAGCCCCTGCTGTGATGTCACTGTGTCCTCCAAAATATTTGGTGGCGGAGTGTATGACAATATCAATACCCAATGTAATCGGTTTTTGAATCACAGGAGTCGCAAATGTATTATCAATGGCGGTAAGAATCCCCTTAGACTTGCCTAGCTTTGCTATGGCAAAAATATCCACCAATTTAAGCATTGGATTAGAGGGTGTTTCAATATAAATAAGTTTGGTGTTTGTTTTAAGGCAATCTTTGAATGCTTTTGAAGTTAAATCTTTTGTAAAACTGTAATCAATACCATAAGATCTAAAATGAGACTCGATAAAGTTACGGGTGCCGCCATAAATATCATTTTGAATGACAGCATGATCTCCAGATTTTAAAGCCATAAGCATGACATTGCTAATTGCAGCCATTCCTGAAGAAAAAATAAGTCCAGCTTCAGCAGCTTCTAACGCTGCAATTTTTTTTGCTAAAAGTTCTTGATTGGGTGTATTAAAATAGCGGGGGTAACGTTTGGGTGATTTATCAATAAAATCATAAGAAGTAGACATATAGATAGGAGATACTGCACCACCAAACACAACATCCTCAACGGCTCCTGTGTGGGTACAAATTGTATTCATACCGATGTTTTTTTTAAGCATTGAAAAAAATTAAAGCCTATTTTTTATCTAGATCATTAAACTGTTTGATCAAAACAAAAGCCCAAACTGCCACACAAACGGAAACAAAAATGGAAAAATAAAGTACGATTTCGTTAGCGTTCAAGGCGAAAGAGTTTAAAAAATATCATAAGACCAACAAGCATGGGCGCCCAAATTCCAACAAAAATCCCGTGTAATTGATCGACATTGAAAAACAAATACTCGGAGACGATAATGATCAACACACATAGCATCAGCAATAGTATGTTGGTAATTCCTAATAGTTTTATAAATTTCATTGAAGCAAATATTTAGCTTCGAAAATAAGTAAAAATGCGATTATATCAATTATAAAAATAAAAAAATATCAACCTAAATGATATCTTAGTGAAAAATTAAATCAATTTTAAAAGCGGTTTAATTTGGGCACCTTTAATTTGATTTTATGTAAAATTTGCGATATTTCAAATAAGCAATAAAGCTTAAAGTTGTGATAATGGCTAGGGCTGTTAGAATATAATTAATGCTAATTTCTTGATCGTCTTTAGCATATGAATGCAAACCAGCTAGGTAAAAATTAACGCCAAAATAAGTCATTAAAATGCTCCCGAAAGCCAAGACCGATGCAATGTTAAATACCAACCTATTTCTCAAGCCAGGCACAAGGCGCATGTGGATCACAAAAGCATATATCATGATACTTATCAATGCCCATGTTTCCTTTGGATCCCAACCCCAATAACGGCCCCAACTCTCATTAGCCCACATGCCTCCAAGAAAATTTCCAATGGTTAACATAACCAAACCAACAGTTAATGCCATCTCATTAATGACTGTTAATTCCTTTACATTTAAGACCATTTTTTCCTTGTTTTTTACGGTAGTCAATAGCATCAGAAGCAAGCTTATTAGCCCTAAAATCATACCCAATGCAAAAGGACCGTAACTACCAACAATAACCGCCACGTGAATCATCAACCAATAACTATTGAGAACTGGTTGTAAGTTTCCGATGGATGGATCCATCCAATTCCAATGTGCAATCATTAAAATCATGGCAGTAACAAAGGCAGTAGAAGCAAATGTCAGGTTGCTCTTGTAGCCTAGCATCACGCCAAAGGCCATGGTTGCCCAGGCCACATAAATCATGGATTCATAGGCATCACTCCAAGGTGCATGACCTGAGATGTACCATCTTGCGATAAGGCCTGCAGTATGGAGAGCAAAACAGAAGAATAACAAAGCTTTAAAAACATTAATCGAGATATTTAAAATTTTACTCTTATCTCTTAAAATCTGAAGAATTAATAAGACAAACATTAGACTGCTAGCATACATATACCAAGTGAAGAGCTTTTTAAAAATATCGTATTTATTGTAAGTAATTTCAGCATTGATTTTTTTATCTGAAAGCATGGCATCACCGCCATATTTGATTTGAGTTTTTTTGATTGCGTCCAATAATTTATCACTTTGAGAAAATTCTTCCTTTTTTTGAACTTTTTCTTTCTGTAATGTTGCCATATAAGCTAGGAAGCCAGTACGAATAAAATTGGCGTACAAAGAGTCTTTAAGAACCAAATCTTTTTTAATAAATTCTCTTGGTGAAACCCATTTACTGTTGAGGTCATCCGGAATTGGAAACAATCGCAAAGCATCGCCCTCAAGCGTGTTAAAAAGAAGACTGACACGTTGATCCGCTGTTTTCAGTTCTTTTTGGATGGCTGTGGGAACTTGGGCGCTATAGGCATCCTCTAGATAAGGGCCTAGTTTGTAGTTTAAATTGATGTCTAAGAAATCTACAAGCGCAGCATATTTTTGATCTTTTGGAATCCCTATAATGCTTCGAATGGTGTCGGCCTTTTTTAATTTCAAATAAATAATGGGCACATTGTACCAAAGTTGAGGACTTTCTTGCATGGACAGAAATACCTGATCGGCTGTGTAATTCTGGTAGTGGTCTTTTTTGGATAATTTTCTTAAAAGTTCTGAAGCGTATGTATTCACTGGCTTCATTCTACCATCAGCATCTTGAATGACTAAATACCCAAAGCGATCTGAAACTGTCGCAGGGGTTATATTTTGCACTAAAATGGAATCCAACTGTTGTTGGCTGGGGCGTTGAAACTTATGATTTGTGTTATGGTTTATTTGTGCGGAAAGACCAAGAGAAATTAAGCTCAAAAAAACTGTTAGATTTGTCTTTTTTCTTTTGATTTTGTCCAATTGTTTTCTTAAAAATTCCATTCGAGCCCCCTTGCTGAGTAAAATAGCTAACAATCCAAAATACAGCAAATAATAACCCAAATAGGTAAACCAAGTCCCCCAATAATCGTGATTTACAGAAAGGACAGTCCCTTTTTCATCAGGATCAAAAGAAGATTGAAAAAAACGATACCCGCGGTGTTTTAAAATATTATTCATGTAGATATGAAAGTCGAAATCCCCTTCCACAGCATCAAAAACAGTGACTTTACTTTCAAAAGAGGAGTAGCTATTTTCAGTACCTGGATAACGCTCCGCGATAAAGTCATTGAGTTTGATATCAAAGGGTAATTCCAGGACTTTAGAGCCATATTTAAAGGCAAAATCAAGACCACCAACCTTTATCTGTTTAAAAGGATTGTTGACGCCTTGACCCCCTAATAATTTAACGATTTTTGTTTCACCTCTAGCAGTAACTTTTAAAGCGATGCCATCCTCATCTCCTTTTAATAATTCAGATTTTTTTACAACGTCAAAAACGCCTTTCACAACGGGCTTTGGAAACACAACAGCTTGATTTCCTATTAGGTATCTAGATCTCAAAGCCAAAGGTTGAACGCTATCTTTAACCAAGCGCCCTTGTTGTCCCGTAGCCATGGTCATGAATTCCCCTTCAAAAGGCGACTGTATGGTCAATCCCCCATCCTCGGAGTAAGTTAAATTAATGGCTCCAGAAGTTGGTTTATTAAGTGCATAAAGCACGTTGTGTATGTTACTGACTTGCCCCAATTTTAAAAAGTGGTTGTGAGGCGCACCACTACCCGCCTCTACAAGCTTAAGATAATAGTCCCCATTTTCGTTAGGGACAATGTCCTCTTCTGCACCAGATATAAAATCGATCAGCTCCACTAGAACCGGATAATTCCCGTAAGTGGTTTCCAATATATAATCATTTTCAAGTCTTGGTGAAAAATCAACTGCATCACTTTTTGAGCGTCGCAACAATTGACCATTAACCTGATAGTCGCCATCGATATAGGTTGTTAGATAAGTTTTTTGAGACAAAAAAGTGTTTTCAGTCGCCCCTTCTCTTATAGACATCATGCCTTCAAATCCGTAATATCTAGTGATAAATGCGCCTAATAAAATGGATATAAATGATAAATGAAGGGTGAGTGTTGCCCATTTTTCCTTTCTCAGCAGACGGTATTTGAAGATGTTCCCAACAAAATTAACCATAAATACCACCATAATCGCTTCAAACCACCAAGCATTGTAAATGAGTGTTCTTGAATAAGGAGTTGGCGAGGTGCTTTGACCCTGATCCATAAAAGTTCCTACTGCCATAGCCAATGCATATATTATAAACAGCGTAGCTGTTAGACGGGTTGAAAAAAGAATACTGGCTAATTTTTTGAGCATTGAATAACTACAAAATTTCGTGAATAGCAAAGGTACTTACTTTTTATAAAAAAGTAATTTTTATCGTTCCGTTTTAACAGTAATTTGACTAAAAAATAAGACAAAGCGCGGGATTCACTTTTAAAACATCACAGAATGGCGTAATTTAGCTCAATGATTTCAATTTCAGTCATAGGAGCAGGACAGGTCGGGACACAGTTTTGTAAAGCCATTAATGCCACAAAAAATCTTCATTTGGAGCAATGGTACAACCGATCAAAAATTGGCCCTGAAAACGGTTTAGATGGCGTTGATTTTTGCAATGACCTGATGAAACTGAACCCGGCAGATCTTTACATCATTGCCGTCAGCGATTCAGCTGTTGAGGCCATTTCAAATGCATTACCATTTGAAAAGCGTTTGGTTGTTCACACTTCAGGAAGTGTTGCGCTGAGATTTCTTAATAAAAAAAATAGAAAAGGCGTTTTTTATCCTTTACAAACATTTTCAAAGACATCAGATTTAGATTTTGTAAACGTCCCAATTTGTATTGAAACAACAGACAAAAGCGATCGAAAATTGTTAAAATCAGTTGCTGAAGCACTGGGAAGTCCAACCTATTTTATTCAATCGGAACAACGGCAATCCCTTCATTTATCTGCGGTGTTTGTCAATAACTTTACAAACCAACTCTACCGCATAGCACACGAACTAACAGATAGTGAGGGTCTAGAATTTGATATTTTAAAACCCCTGATGCAGGAAACCATTCAAAAACTGCAAAAGCTATCGCCTTATATGGCACAAACTGGCCCAGCCATACGCAACGATAAAAAAACCATTAAACAGCATTTAAAATTACTGGAGAGGACGCCAAAATATCAAAAAATTTATGAAATTTTAACACAATCAATTCAATACACTCATGGCTAAAAAAAATTACAAAGCACTTTTAAAAGAAATAACCACCCTTGTATTTGATGTCGATGGCGTCTTGACAGATAGCTCTGTTTTGGTAACTTCAGATGGAGAAATGCTTAGAAAAATGAATACGCGCGATGGATTTGCATTGAAAGTTGCTGTTGATGCAGGGCTTAATGTCTGCATCATCTCTGGAGGCAGTAATGAAGGGGTTCGAAAACGATTGGAAGGTCTGGGTCTAAAAAATATTATACTCGGAGCACACGATAAAATTAAAAACTTAAAGAAACTAATGTTGGATTTGGGTATAGATAAAAATGAAATCATGTACATGGGTGACGACATTCCAGATATACCTGCCATGTCATTGGTTGGATTGCCTTGTTGCCCGCAAGACGCTGCGCCAGAAGTCAAAGCAACTGCTCAATACATTTCTCATATTAATGGAGGACATGGTGCCGCAAGAGATATTATAGAGCAAATATTAAAGATTCAAGGGCACTGGATGAAAGGATTTGAGGCCAATTACGATTAACGAAATGCTTAAAGAACAACTAAACAAACGCCGTTTAATTTTGGCGTCTGGTTCTCCTAGGAGACAAGATTTATTAAAACAGTTGGGAGTGCCTTTTGAAATCTGTGTAAATCCCGTTGATGAAGTTTATCCTCAAAAGCTCTCAGGTCATGAGATTTCAGATTATTTGTCCATTTTGAAAGCCAATGCTTCCAAAGAAAATTTAAAACCCAATGATTTACTCATCACTAGCGATACCATTGTCTGGCATCGGAACACTGCAATTGGCAAACCAACCTCTTTAAAGCATGCTGTTGAAATGCTTCAAAACCTGAGTAACTCAACCCACAAAGTTATTACATCGGTATGTCTCACATCAACAGAAAAACAAATGACCTTTAATGCTTTAACCAAAGTATCTTTTAGGAAATTAAAAATAGAAGAAATTGGATTCTATGTCAATAATTATAAACCACTTGACAAAGCTGGCGCCTATGGGATTCAAGATTGGATTGGACAGGTTGGGGTAGAAAAAATAGAAGGGTCTTATTTCAATGTTATGGGCTTTCCATTAAACCTTGTTTATAGTCATTTACTTGAATTTTAAGAAGAATTCCGCAGCACGCAATTCGTTGTAATAGACGCCGCCAGGCAAAATAAATCCTACATGACCACCATATTTGGGGGTTTCTAAATAAATAAACGGATTATCTTCAGCAATGGCGTTTGGGTAGCAAGTTTCAGTTAAAAAAGTGTCGTTCAATGCGTTAAGAATCAGAACTGGGGTCGTTATTGCTGGTAAATATTGTAAACTGTTTGATTTATTATAATAATGCGCTGCATCCTTGAAGCCATTGGCCCGAGAAGTGTATATCTCATCTAATGAATGAAGCGTCCATATGCGCCATAATGAAAGTCTTGAAATTTTAGTTGGAAATTGGCGATACTTTTGCTTTAATTTAAGTTTTAATGCAATCATAAAGTAAATATGAAAAAAGCAATTTTTAAAGCTATGAAGTGCTTTTGAAGAACCAGCTAAATCAACTGGAACAGAAACCGCCATTCCCGCTTTAATTTGCTTAGGAACATCTGAAGTTTCCCCAAGGTATTTTAAAACAATATTACCTCCTAAACTAATTCCATTTAAAAAAATTGAATCGTAATTGTGGTTTGAAATTACATGGGTAATAACATCCTTTAAATCTTCTGTTTGGCCAGAATGAAAACTAAAAAACTGAGTGTTAATTTGTCCACTACACCCTCTAAAATTGACACAAATTGCATCCATATGCTGTGTGTTTAGATGGCGGGCAATTCCTGAAACATAAGGGCGCTGCCCGTGACCTTCCATTCCATGTAAAATGATAGCCAAACTATTTGTAGGCTCAGAAGCGTAACTCCAATCCAAATCTAAAAAATCTCCGTCACTGAGCTTTATGCGCTCTCGTTTTTGAGGGTATTTAATATAGCGGATTAGACCAGAGTACACCGTTGAAATGAATCCACTTTTAAACGGCAGAGAAGGTTTGTACCGACTTTTAATCTGTGGCATATTGTAAGCTAATTTTACACATTAAAGTATCTGTTTTAGAAACTACAAATCGGGAATCTTGACGCCTTCCAACAACCCAAACAACTTGAGCGTCAGAGCATAACAATAAGGCTTTGTCTTTTTCAGTAAGTGACATTTTTTCGTCTTTAAAAAATTTACTGATTTTCTTTTTACCCTTCATGCCTTTTGGATAAAAATAATCTCCGTTTTTCCAGGTTCTTAATTCTAAAGGAAATTGAAGCTTTTCAAAATCAACATAAATGGTATTAGAATCGCATGAATCCAATACTGAAACCTTATCGATCTTTAGATGACACCCTAAATTTTCAATAAAAGGAATATCATTTTCAGATTTAATTTTTTGGCTGGTAGCTGTTGGCAAATCATTGCTTAATAATATTAAAACTTGACGGTTTTTTAGAAGCGTATGTGTTTTAGACAGCATCTTTTTTCCTGATTGTCCATCCAATAATTTAGAAAGCGCTTTCCAGTCAGAAAATCCATATTTATTAAACAGTGGAAACAAATAAAGCGGCATTGATTTCAATGCTTTTAAAGCATATATATCATAATGAATTTCACTGAGATTAGTTTTGACAATCACTTGTTCTTCAATGTCGTTAATATGACTTTCAAGCAATTCTTTTGAGGCCTCTAAATGAGACTGTGTTTTGGTTAAAGATTCAAGAATATTGGGATAAATTTCTTTTAAAACTGTTACTAATTTGTGTCTCAATTGGTTGCGATGGTATTTCAAACTTACATTGCTACTATCTTCTCTCCATTCAATCTGATGTTTTTGAGCATATTTCAAAATCTGATCTCTTGAAAATGGCAATAAAGGACGTAAGAAAAGACCGTTTTTTTCGGGAATCCCAACCAGACCATCAAGACCGGAACCGCGACTTAGATTGATGAAAAAGGTTTCTAAACTATCATCAGCATGGTGGGCTGTCAAAACACAGTTGAATTGGTGTTGCTCAGAAAGGCTTTGAAACCAATTATAGCGCAGTTCTCTCGCAGACATTTGAATTGAATGTTTTGAATTATCAGCAAATGATTGTGTATCAAACTGTTTTGAAAAAACAAGAATGTTTTGCTTGCTACCATAACCCACAACAAATGCTTCATCCATGTTGCTTTCATCACCCCGCAAACAAAAATTACAATGGGCCAGTGTGATGTTTAAATTTAATTTTTGACACAAATGGGTCAACACCATGCTGTCAATTCCACCAGAACAAGCCAATAAGATTTTATCCCTAAATAGGGTTGGGAAGTTTAATTTGATATGTGCTTTAAATATTTCAAGCATGCAGCAAAAGTAAAAATTAATTTTCCAAAACTTCGATAAGAGCCTTGGCTTTGATCAAACATTCTTCGTATTCTTTTTCAGGTACGCTTTTGGCAGTGATGGCACTGCCAACTGAAAGGGAAACATAAGACGTCTTAGCATTGTACAAAATACTTCTTATGACCACATTGAAATCAAAATTACCGTCTGGAGTGAAATACCCTACAGAACCTGAGTAAAGGCCACGTTTGCTGCACTCTAAATTTTCGATGATTTTCATGGCTGAAATTTTAGGCGCTCCGGTCATACTACCCATTGGATAAGAGGCGCAGATGGCATCAACTGCAGAAATTTCTGGACGTAACTCGGCTTTGATAGTTGAAATCAAATGGTGCACCTGTTTGAATGAATAAATTGCGTGTAATTCTTCTACAATAACACTTCCCTTTTTGGCAATTCGTGAGAGATCGTTCCGAACCAAATCTACAATCATAACATTTTCACTGCGCTCCTTTGGATCTGCCAATAAATTGTTTTTAAGATTTAAATCTTCAGTTGCATTAGAAGACCTGGCTGCTGTTCCCTTAATGGGTTGAGAAATCAATAAATTTCCCTCTTTTTTTAAGTAACGCTCTGGAGATGCTGAAAGGAGAAAATTGGATTTATTCTTAAAAAAAACAGCGAAAGGTGGTAATGACAAATCTTGCAAGCGTTCAAAGGTTAATAAAGGATCAATTTCACCGTTGGCATAAAATTCTTGGCAAAAATTGGCTTCATAAATATCGCCTCTTTGAATGTGTGATTTTAGTTTTTGAATTAAATCAATATAGTGCTGTTGAGATAACCTTGGTTTAATTTTTAGCGCGTTGTGTTTAATGCCATTAAAAGTACTAGTAGCAGTATTTTTAATTTGACGTAAATCATTGTCCATCTCTTTAAAAACACAGTTCAAATACTGAATGGTAACAGTACCGTTCTTAAAAAAAAATAGTTTCTTAGGTTGAAAGAAAAATAACTCTGGAAATCGCAAACCATCAAAATTACTAGATTCTAAATCTTCTAAGTTGTTCTTTAGATCATAAGATAAATAGCCAAATATCCAATCCGAAGTCTTTAAATGATAATCGTGAAGTTGATCAAAGGCTTGATCAAAGCCTGTTTTAAGACTAGTAAATGCATCTACTGCTAGAACTGCATCAAAATTGCTGTAAGCTTGTGAGCATTCGTTCGAATCCAGCCAAGTGACTTCACTGTAAGACTGCGCCCATTTTAACAGTTTTATTTTAAAATCCGGAATATCATTGACTTCTATTTTCTTAGCGCGTCTCAAAAAGAATTGTGTTTTTGTAAATTTAAGAAGTAATTTACAATAAACAACAACATAACTACAATACCTTTTTGTTGCATTACAGTATTTGAAAAAGAATAATTATTTTGGCTTTATTTAAATATGTAGTGCTCGGTCTTGCGTCGCTGCCAAAGCGGCTTCTTTGATCGCTTCAGTAAAAGTTGGATGAGCATGTGACATCCTAGAAATGTCTTCTGCAGAAGCACGAAACTCCATCGCCACGACGGCTTCAGCAATAAGATCCGCACAACGGGCGCCAATCATATGCACCCCTAGAATTTCATCGGTTTTAGCGTCTGCAAGAATTTTAACAAATCCATCTAAATCCATACTGGCGCGACTGCGTCCCAAGGCACGCATCGGAAATTGCCCGGATTTATAAGCGATGCCGGCGCTTTCCAAGGCTTCTTCAGTTTTTCCAACAGAAGCCACTTCTGGCCAAGTGTATACCACACCAGGTATTAAATTGTAATTTATATGTGGCTTTTGTCCTGCAATTGTTTCAGCGACAAAAACGCCTTCTTCTTCGGCTTTGTGGGCTAACATAGCCCCTTTGATAACATCTCCAATGGCGTAAATATTTTTAGCTGTTGTTTGTAAATGCGCATTGACCTCCACTTGTCCTCTTTCGTTTATTTGAACGCCAGCAGCTTCCGCATTAAGCCCTGCAGTATAAGCACTTCGACCTACAGAAACTAGACAGTAATCGCCCTCAAAACTAACAACTTCTCCTTTTTTATTTTCTGCTTTCACTAAAATGGCATCTACATCTCTAGTTACAGAAGTGACCTTATGAGAGGTGTTAATTTTAAATTTTTGTTTCTTTAGGACTTTGTTGAGCTCTTTAGAAAGACTTTTATCCATGGTTGGAATGATGCGGTCCATGTATTCTATGACCGTAACTTCAGCCCCCAATCGCTTATAGACTTGCCCCAATTCTAAACCAATAACACCACCTCCAATGATGATCAGATGCTTGGGAATTTCCGTAAGCTTTAAAGCTTCTGTGGAAGTAATGATGCGTTCTTTGTCTACTTTAACAAAAGGAAGTTTAGTTGGCTTACTCCCTGTTGCAATAATAGTGTGTTTTGCCTCTATTTCTATGGCTATTTCACCGTCAATTTGAATGTGAGTAGCATCTTTGAATGTACCAACGCCTTGGTAGGTGTCAATTTTATTTTTCTTCATTAAAAAATCAATGCCAACGGTTGTTTGATCTACAACACCTTGCTTGCGCTGCATCATTTTATCAAGGTTGACTTTCACTTCTCCAGGCAATTCAATACCATGAGTGTCAAAATGTTTGACAGCGTCTTCAAAATGATGTGAGGAATCTAGAAGTGCTTTGCTGGGGATACAGCCAACGTTTAAACAGGTTCCTCCCATTGTAGCATACTTTTCAATAATGGCCACGCGCATTCCCAATTGTGCACAACGTATGGCGGAAACATAGCCTCCAGGTCCGGATCCTATGACGGCAACATCGTAAGAATTCATAAAAAATAGTTTAATTTAACAATAACAAAAATACAAACTTCATTGCAATGAAAAATGATTTTTTTATCTAAATATTAAGGGCTGTTGTATGTTTTACTTGATTTATCATAAACATGCTGTGAGTACTTCCAATGTGGTCTAGTTTTGTGAGCTTTTCAAGCATGAACTGACGGTAGGCTTCCATATCTTCAGCATGTACTTTCAAAAGATAATCATAATCCCCACTTAAATGGTAACATTCCAAAACTTCTTCAATTTTAACCACCTCTTTTTCAAACTGTTTCACATTGTCTTGGGTGTGTTGGGTGAGTTTAATGTGGCAAAAAGCAATAAATGACCTCGCTACTTTTTCTTTGGAAACCAGCGCCACATAGTTAGCAATTACACCTGATTTCTCTAACTTTTTTATGCGTTCATAGATGGCAGTTACAGACAGTGAAAGTTTTGATGAAAGGGCTTTGTTTGTGACTTTAGCGTTCTTTTGCAGGAGTCTAAGAATGGAAAGGTCTAGAGCATCTAATTTCATATCGAAAAAAAAACGTTAAATGTATAATTAAAAATAAATTTATAAAATAATTATCTAATTATTAAACTTAAATAAGATTTATTTTCACATTAAATATAATTCTATTGTTTTTATATCATTTTATATTGATATTTGACTAAAATTAACCTTTTTAAATATGAAACCTGCAGACTCCATTCAAGATTTACAATACTTTGGCGAATTTGGCGGCATTAATCCATCAATATCTGATTCATCAACCTATACCTTTCTTTCTGCCAAAACAATGTTTGAAACTTTTGAAGGCAATGCGGATGGCTGTTATTTATATTCAAGACACAGCTCGCCCTCAAATCTCTATCTTGGTGAAGCGCTTGCAGCCATGGAAGGGACCGAAACTTCCAATGTCTCCGCTTCTGGCATGGGAGCCATCACTTCAGTTATCATGCAACTTTGCAGTGCAGGAGATCACGTGGTGTCAAGTCGAACCATTTACGGAGGTACCTATGCTTTTCTCAAAAACTTTGCACCCAAACTCAACATACAAACATCTTTTGTAGACATTACGAGTTTGAAGGCGATTGAAACGGCCATTACAGAAGACAGTAAAATATTGTATTGTGAAGCTGTAAGTAACCCTTTGCTTGAAGTTGCCAATATTGCTGCGCTTTCAAAAATTGCCAAAAAATACAAGCTTCAATTGGTTGTTGATAACACTTTTTCGCCTTTATCAATATCTCCTAAACAACTTGGCGCAGACATCGTGATACACAGTTTAACAAAATTCATAAACGGTGCCAGTGATGCGATTGGTGGTGTTGTTTGTGGATCTCAAGAATTTATTGATAATTTAAGGAATGTTAACGATGGCGCCGCCATGTTGTTCGGAGCAACTATGGATAGCTTGCGCGCTGCATCCATTCTAAAAAACCTGCGCACCCTTCATATTCGCATCAAACAGCACAGCGCAAATGCATTGTATTTAGCACAGAAATTTGAATCATTGGGTTTAAAAACTGTTTATCCTGGTCTTGCTTCGCACCCATCACACCAAGTGTTTAAAGCCCAAATGAATGCTGAATTTGGTTTTGGCGGTATGCTTACAATTGATGTAGGGAGCTTAAAAAACGCAAATACCTTGATGGAGTTAATGCAAAATGAAAACTTAGGGTATTTGGCCGTTAGTCTCGGGTTTTACAAAACTCTGTTTAGCGCCCCTGGCACTTCAACATCTTCAGAAATACCCGAGGAAGAACAAAAAATTATTGGCCTCAGTGAAGGCTTAATTCGTTTTTCTGTGGGACTTGACAATGATATCGAACGTACTTACAGAGCCATGTTTGAATGCATGCAATCTGTGGGTGTTGTTTAAATCCCTTTGAGTCGGTTCCAAAAATCTTCGAAGTTTTTTTCATTGGGCTGTTCCATGTAAATTGGCTGTAGCATCCAATTGATGTTTTCCTTATAAATAAAAAAACTAAAAACCGAAGAGTTCGAATCCTCTTCATCCATAAGCGGATACCTTAAATCTTTAAAGATATAAGCTTCTTTTTCATCCGTCTTAGAAATGCTGTAAAAACCATTTGAAAACCAAATTAAAGTTTTAATATCCTGATCTTCAGTAGGTAATAATTCATGGTTTTTAGGGATTTTTTGCCATTTTTTTGGTGCTTTTGAGCCATCTAATATTGAATACAGGGCCGCATAATAACATGACTCAGACTCTGCAATCGCATACCAAAGTATATTATTTAATATCGTGGGCTGCGTCCTGAAACGCAGGTATTCAATACCTTGATCTTGTAGTGATGATTTAAAAACGTTGTGAACATAGGCTTTATTTGCTAAGGTAAAAAGCATATAACAAGAACTGATTCCAAAAGCTAATTTTAATAAAATAGAACGTGTTTTAGAACTGCGCTTAAAAAACATCATTGCAATAAGACAAATCAAAAAAGGAAGTGTATACAAAGGGTCGGCTACTGAAATATTATCAAAGGCAACTCTGTAATTAGAAAAAGGGGCGAACAGTTGTGTTCCATAAGCTGTAAAGCAATCTAAAATTGAATGTGTAAGCAAGGACCAAAAAAAGAGTTGAATCCATTCCTGACGCCTTATTTTACCGATACGCTTGCCACGGTTGTAAATCCAATGTTGCAAAAAGCCTAGTATTAGACTTCCTAGAATTGCAAAAAAAATGGAATGCATAAACCCCCTGTGATAAGCCATGGATTGGATTTCGCTGTCATACAACCAATCACCAACAAACACATCCAAATCTGGAAGTGTACCTCCAATAGCGCCAAAAAATAGGGCCTTATTGCCAATTTTTTTTCCTAAAACAGCTTCACCGCAGGCAGCGCCCAATACTATTTGTGTAATAGAATCCATAATTTGCCGCTAAAATACACATACGCTACGAATTGTATTTATGTTTAAGCAATTATTAATAAAGTATTTCCTTAAATAGTGAGTAACAAAAATAAATTCATTATTGCAAGTCTTTTTCAAAAATTGTAATATTACAAAGCCTATGAAAGCAGCCAGTATCGTCACTCTGAGAAAAGCGTTAACACATCTAGACCGCCAAGCGCTTCAAAAGCTCTGTTTGCGACTTGCACGTTTTAAAATTGAAAACAAAGAGCTCCTGACCTATTTAATTTTTCAATCCGAAGACGAGCTCCAATATGTGCAAAGTATCAAATCACAATTGGACAAACTTTTTGATAAGATCAACACTAACAGTTATTTTTTTATAAAAAAAAGTGTACGTAAAATACTACGGCGCATTAGAAAATTTTCTCGCTACTCCAACGCCCCCGAAACAGAGGTTGAATTATTGCTTTATTTTTGCTGCAGGATGAAATCCATTCGGCCATCAATTTTTAATAATAAGACACTCACAAACTTATACAATCGGCAAGTTGAGGCATCTCGAAAAAAGACGCTAAAACTTCACGAAGATTTACAATACGAATATCAACTACAAATTGAGAAACTAATTCAATAAATTATGGAAATACTTGGAATCGATGTTGGAGGCTCTGGAATAAAAGGCGCTGTTGTGAACACTAATAATGGTACATTAGTAAGCGACCGTTTACGCATTCCAACTCCAAAACCAGCCCTACCAGAAGCCATTTCTGATGTCATTGATACTCTTTGCAATTCTTTTAAATGGAATGGACCTGTTGGCGTATCATTTCCAACCATTATTAAAAATGGGAAAGCCATGCATTTTGGAAATTTAGACCCTTCCATTCAAGACATCCAATTGGATGCCTTGTTTAAATCTAGAATAGGACCGCCTTTTTTTGTAGTCAATGATGCCGATGCAGCAGCCATGGGAGTCATGGAGTTCGGAGCGGGTAAAAACCAAAATGGTTTGGTTATGACCATAACCTTGGGCACTGGGATTGGGTCTGGTGTTTTTTTTAATGGTGAATTACTTTCAAATTTTGAACTCGGGAGACTCTATGGAAAAAAAGGGGATATTATGGAATTTTTTGCTTCTGATGCTGCCAGAAAACGCAAGGAATGGGATTTTAAAAAATGGGGTAAACGCGTCAATTTCTTTTTAAATCACATCGAAAAAAGTTTTAATCCAAATCTTATTATTTTGGGGGGCGGTGTGAGTAATAAAATCGAGCAGTTTGAACAATATATTCACATAAATACTCCATTTAAAGCTGCCGAATTAAAAAACAATGCTGGAATTGTCGGGGCGGCTATCTTTGCCAAAAAACAACTGCAGAAATAAAAAATATTAGACTTTAAAAATTCGAAATAAGAGTTCCTGATACAAATCTTTAGGGCTTAAATTTGACTCTACCCCTTTACTTTTGACATCCATAACTCGGAGGGTTTCAAAGACCCCACTGATACGGCGCATCGGGAAATGCCTTGCAGCCATTGTGTAATCTTTTAAGAAGTAAGGATTGACCCCTATGGCCTTGGCCATGGTTTGTGGGTTTTGACTGTCAATAGTATGAAGCGTCATTATTTTTGAAAAAAAACTATAAAGTGTTGCAATAGTAAGGACGATGGGGTGTTGGTTTGAGTTCTTAGCAAAATATTGTACAATCTGATAGGCTTTTACCTGATTGCTGTTAGCCAATGCATTTTGAAGCTCGAAGTTGTTGAAATCCTTTGAAATACCAATATTATGTTCAATAAGTTCAGGAGTTATATTACGATCTTCTCCAACAACAAGTTCTAACTTTCCAAGCTCATTGGTAATTTTCGCCAAGTCATTCCCTAAAAACTCAGCCAATAAGTGAGCCGCCTTTGGTGTGATCTGAAGTGCTTTATTTTGAAGATGACTGGAAATCCAAGCTGGTATTTTACTGTCATAAATCCGTTTACTGTCCAACACTATATGCTGTTTTGAAAGTACTTTGTAGAGGGCTTTGCGCTTGTCTAATGACTTGTATTTATAACATAAAACCAAAGTTGTTGATGGCTGAGGTTGTTTTGCATATGCCAAAAGTTGCTCTATATTTCGACTTAAATTTTGAGCTTCTTTGACAATAATCAGTTGCCGATCTGAAATCATTGGGTATCTTTTGGCATTGGAAACGAGCATATCAATTGTGGTATCCTTTCCATAAACAACGGTCTGATCAAAACCGCGAGCGGCTTCGGGCAAGAGCCTCGTTTCAAAATAAGTAGAAACTTGATCAATAAAAAAGGGTTCCTCTCCCATCAAAAAATAAAGGGATTGAACTTTTCCAGCTTTTAAGTCATTAATAATGGATTGCGCAGTGTGCATTTAGAAAAAAATTAGCAAATTTGTATTGTGAAAAAATTAAATTTTCCATCCTATAACTTTAGACTCAAAAATAGCGAAAATAAAACTCATATCTTTGATGAAATTCGCAAAAAATTTGTGTTACTACAGCCAGAAGAATGGGTTAGGCAACATTGCTTAAATTTTCTGATTCAAGAAAAAAAATATCCTGCATCCCTGATAAACGTAGAGAAGCAAATTAAGCTTAATGAGCTGTCAAAACGATATGACATTGTTATTTATAACAATGATGGAAGTGTGCACTGTATTGTTGAATGCAAAGCGCCAAATGTAAATATAAATCAAAATACATTTGATCAAATTGCCCGTTACAACAGCCGTTTAAACGCCTCATTTTTAATGATCACCAATGGGTTAAATCATTATTATTGCAATATGAATCTGACTTCCAATAGTTATAATTTCATAGAATCCCTTCCGGATTATTCACAAATAAAGAATTCCATTTGAAAGTTGCCGTTATCATATTAAATTGGAACGGAAAAAAGCTTTTAGAGCGGTTTTTACCTTCCGTCGTAAACTTTAGCAAGGGTAATGATATCTATGTAGCAGACAATGGCTCTACTGACGATTCCATAGCATTTATTGAAAAAAAATATCCTCAAATACATATTGTTAAATTGGTGAAAAATTACGGCTATGCCGAAGGCTATAACGAAGCAGTAAAAGATATCAATGCAGATGTATTTTGCTTTTTAAATTCAGATGTTAGGGTGACACAAGATTGGATAAACCCTGTTGTTAAAGTGTTTGAAACTCAACCAGAAATTAGCATTATTCAACCCAAAATATTAGATGAAAAAAAACCACATAAATTTGAATATGCAGGTGCAGCAGGTGGTTTTATTGACCAATTAGGGTATCCCTACTGCAGGGGGAGAATATTTCACACCGTTGAAGAAGACTTGGGGCAATACGACAACAATTACCCGCTATTTTGGGCATCAGGAGCTTGTTTTTTTATCCGTCGAACAACCTTTAATGATCTTGATGGGTTTGATGCTAAATTTTTTGCTCATATGGAAGAAATTGATTTGTGTTGGCGGGCGCATCATCAAGGCCAGAAGGTTTTTTATGTTGGCAATTCTACTGTTTTTCACTTGGGGGGGCAAAGTTTAAAAGCCAGCAGTCCCAAAAAAACATTTTTAAATTTTAGAAACAACCTACTCACAATCACTAAAAATAGCAACCATTATCTATTTTTAATTATTTTTATAAGGTTAATTTTAGATGGTTTTGCTGGCGTCAGGCTGCTACTCATGGGAAGATTCAAATCTTTTATAGCGGTTGTAAAAGCACATTTAAGTTTTTACAGCCTACTACCCTACGCCCTAACCTACCGATATAAAAATAAAAATCGAATTCAACACAATGGCATTAATTCAATTGTTTTGAAATACTATGTGTTGAAAATCAAATCATTTAAAAAATTAAATACACATTAAATTATAATATTTTTTATTTGTGTCCGTTTATTTTATAGTTTTACTTAACATTTTTAAAAAACAATACAAGATGAAAAAAATATTTGTACTTGGGTTAATTTCCCTGCTTACTGTGACTTCTTGCGGCCCCAGTAAAGAATTATTGGCTGCCCAAAAAGAATTAAAAACTACCCAAGATTTACTCAACACTGCTACTGTTAAATTAAACAGTTGCCTTTCTGATAAAGCAGTTGCTGATGCCAGTCTAGACGCTTTAAAAGAACAACTTGTAGATCTTAGAAAAACAAACGATGCGCTTTTCTCAAGCACTAAAGAAATGACTGTACTTACAACAAAAGGTGCAGAAAATCTTGAAAAGACTTTAGAAAGCTTGCAAGAACGTGATTTAAAAATTTCGCGTTTACAAGACGCTGTCAACAAAAAAGACAGTGTTACTTTGGCCATTGTTTCTAGTTTGAAAAAATCAGTTGGAATTGATGATCCAGACATCGAAATTAATGTTGAAAAAGGAGTGGTATTCATTTCTATTTCAGATAAATTACTTTTCAAAAGCGGCAGCTATGTCGTTACTGAAAAAGCAAAAGTTGTTTTGGGAAAAGTAGCTAAAGTCATCAATGACAAACCTGATTTTGAAGCCATGATTGAAGGCCATACAGACAGCAGAAGCTACGCAAGTGGTGTCCTACTTGATAACTGGGATTTGAGCGTTAAACGTTCAACATCTGTTATTAGAGAACTTCAAAAAATGGGCGTCAATCCTTCGCAATTAATTGCGGCAGGACGCAGTAGTTATGTCCCATTGGTTGACAATGAAAATGCCATGAATCGTGCTAAAAACCGTCGAACACGTGTGGTGGTCATGCCAAAAATAGATCAGTTTTACAACATGATTGAAGAAGAAATGAAACAACTTTCAGGGGAATAACCTAAAGAACTTTATGAACATTGAAGCCCAACTTTTGGTTGGGCTTTTTATTTGCCAGATAATATCATAGCTTTATATTTGCATAGGTTAATCAAAGGATATGAAAATTTCATACAACTGGCTAAAACAATTCATCAATATTGATTGGACGCCAGAAAAAACAGCAGAACTTCTTACAAATTTAGGGCTAGAGGTTGAAGGAATTGAAGCATATGCTTCTATTAAAGGCGGATTAAAAGGCATTGTTGTGGGTGAGGTGAAAACTTGTGAAAAACACCCCAATGCAGACCGATTGAAATTAACCACAGTCGATGTTGGAGATGACCAAATCCTAAAAATTGTTTGTGGCGCCCCTAATGTTGCCGTTGGTCAAAAAGTTGCTGTTGCTACCATTGGAACCACTTTATATACTGTAGAAGGCGAAGCTTGGAAAATCAAAAAGGGAAAAATTCGGGGTGAAGAAAGTTATGGAATGCTTTGTGCTGAAGACGAAATGGGTCTTGGATCCAACCATGATGGCATAATGGTATTGGATAAAAATTTAACCACAGGAAGTCCCCTTTCAGAAAATTTTAATATTGAGAATGATGTTGTGTTTGATATTGGTTTGACCCCAAACAGAGCCGATGCAATGAGTCATTACGGCACGGCTAGAGATCTCAAAGCAGGCTTGATTCAAGAAGGGTTAAATCCAGAACTAATGAGCCCCTCAGTTTCAGGTTTTCATGTTGACAACAGAACTTTAAAAATTGATGTGGCTGTTGAAGCGAAAGACAAAGCCGCACGCTACTGCGGTATTACAATCTCTGGAGTTAAAATCGAAGCCTCTCCTTACTGGATGCAACAGCGCCTAAAAGCGATTGGACTCAACCCAATTAACAATGTAGTTGATATTACAAATTATATAATGCACAGCTTGGGCCAGCCCCTTCATGCATTTGATGCCGATAAAATTGCGAATCAAAAGATTGTTGTAAGAAATGCAAAAAAAGACGAAAAGTTTACAACACTGGACGGAATAGAGCGCAGTTTAGATGTCGAAGACTTAATGATTTGCGACGCCAATGAACCCATGTGTATTGCAGGGATTTTAGGAGGGCTGAATTCTGGAATTAGCAATACCACAACCAATATATTTCTTGAATCCGCTTATTTTAACCCAGTGAGCATTCGAAAATCTGCCAAAAGACATGGCATCAGCACAGATGCTTCATTTCGTTTTGAACGCGGAGTTGATCCTGAAAAAACAAAATATGTTTTAAAGTATGCAGCAAGCCTTATAAGTGAAATTACAGGGGGGGAAATTTCTAGCGACCCTAGCGATGAATATCCAAAAAAAATTGAAGATAAACAGGTTTTTTTAAGTTTTGGAAATATCAATAGGCTAATTGGCCAAAAGATTCCCAAAGAAACAGTTAAACAAATCCTATCGTCTTTAGAAATTAAAGTCAACAACGTAACAGAAGCTGGATTGGGTTTGACCATCCCCGCATACAGAAACGATGTAGAAAGAGAAGTCGATGTTATTGAAGAAATATTACGTGTTTATGGTTATAACAAAATTGGGGTTAATGATAAACTGAATTCTTCAATTTCTAATGCTTCCAATAACAGCAGTCATAAAATTGAGAATACATTAGCCAACCAATTGGTGAGCCATGGTTTTTATGAAATAATGACCAATTCATTATCCACCCAAAAATACACAGCATTAAGTGCGTCCTTGAACGCTGATGAAAGCATTGTCCTTGTAAACCCATTGAGTAATGAGCTAGCAACGCTAAGAAGGTCAATGTTATTTTCGGGACTGGAAACCATTACTTATAACTTAAATAGGCAACAAGAATCACTAAAATTATTTGAATTTGGTAAAACATATCATTTGCTAGATGGTGATCGAAAAGAATATAAACACCTTTCAATTTTAATGACAGGTCAAAAATCTCCCCTTCATTGGCGAAGTCAAAAAGAAAATATAGACTTTTTCTATGCCAAAGGGATTGTCAGTGCTTTGATTGAAAAGATGGGTGTGTCAAAATTAAAAAGCAGCCCAGCAACTAATGCTTTTTTTGAAGAAGGGCAAATGCTTAAGGTTGGAAAAACAACAATGGTTGAATATGGTGTCGTAAAAAAGAGAATCTCTTCAGCTTTTGGAATTGATCAGGCTGTTTATTTCGCAGATTTTAACTGGGATGCGATTGAAAATTCCATCAAAACCACAAACGTTAAATTTAAACCCATCCCTAAATTTCCTGAAGTTAAACGAGATTTTGCATTGCTTATTGATGAGGACATTAGTTTTGAGGCCATTTATAAAGTTGCCAAACAAACCGATCAAAAATATTTAAAAGAGATCAGCTTATTTGATGTATACAAAGGGAAAAACTTACCAAATGGTAAGAAAAGTTATGCCCTCAGCTTTACACTACAGGATCCAACAAAAACACTAACGGACAAAGAAATAGAAGCAATCATGTCCAAATTACAGAAACAATTAGAGAAAAAGGTAGGCGCAGAACTGCGTTAACTTACACCCTTAAGATGCTTTAGCAGCCAAATAACGCTCTGCATCCAAAGCTGCCATACAGCCTGTTCCAGCGGCTGTAACAGCTTGTCTGTAAACGTGGTCTGCAGCATCACCACTCACAAAAACACCTTCAACATTTGTTTTAGAAGATCCAGGACGATTTATAATGTATCCGGTTTCATCCATCTCTAAAAAATCTTTAAAAATATCAGTATTGGGTTTGTGTCCAATAGCAACAAAGAATCCAGTCGCGGCAATGTCATGCACTACATTGGTTTTATTGTTTTTAACTTTAACAGCTGTTACTAGCTGTCCATCTCCAAGAACTTCTTCAGTTTCGGTATTAAAAAGGATTTCAATATTATCAGTATTTATAACACGATTAGCCATAATTTTTGAAGCTCTAAAGACATCGCGCCGAACCAGCATAGTTACTTTAGAACACAATTTGGATAAATAATGGGCTTCTTCGCAGGCAGAATCACCAGCGCCAACAATAACAACTTCTTGATTCCTGTAGAAAAATCCATCACAAACAGCACATGCTGACACACCACCTCCGAGTTTTAAATACTTCTGTTCAGATTCAAGTCCGAGATATTTGGCAGAAGCACCTGTAGAAATAATAATGGTCTCACAGTGTATTTCTTTAGTTTCATTGACCCAAACTTTGTGAATGGGGCCAGAAAAATCAACTTTTGTTATCCAGCCGTCTCTAACATCCGTACCAAATCGCTTGGCTTGTGCTTGAAGCTCCAACATCATTTCTGGTCCTGTTACACCTTCTGGGTAACCTGGAAAATTTTCAACCTCGTTGGTAGTTGTCAATTGTCCACCAGGTTGAGTACCTTGATACAAAACTGGAAACATATTGGCACGAGAAGCGTAAATACCAGCCGTATATCCGGCAGGGCCAGACCCAATGATTAAACATTTAATAGATTCGATAGTTTCAGACATGGTTTGAGATTTTAGGACAAAAATAAATGTTTTAATCAAATTAACGGACCTAAGTTATCAACACTTTATATCAAGTTATCAGAGTCAAATACACATCAAATAAAACACTAACTTTGTAATATAACTATTTTTTTAAAGAAATGATCATCATTGGAGTTTTTGGAGGTTCTGGAAGTGGGAAAACTACCATTGTAAATCAAATTGTGTCTGATTTTAATGCATCAGATATTCAAGTAATTTCTCAAGATGCTTATTACAAAGACAACTCAAGCATTACGTATGAAGAACGCTGCTTACTTAATTTTGACCACCCAGAAGCCATTGATTTTGAGCTACTTTATGAGCATTTAAGCGCTTTGAAAAACGGCGAAAATATCCAGCAGCCTATCTATGATTTTAAAACCCACAACAGGACGGATAAAACCCTGCAAATCAGTCCAAAAAAAATTCTAATTTTAGAAGGTATTTTAATTATGAATTACCCCAAACTTCGTTCACTTTTAGATCTAAAAGTTTTTATTGAAACCAACAGTGATATGCGCATGGAAAGACGAGTTAAAAG
The DNA here is from genome assembly GCA_002690085.1 of Flavobacteriaceae bacterium. Lineage (GTDB taxonomy): Bacteria > Bacteroidota > Bacteroidia > Flavobacteriales > Flavobacteriaceae > UBA3537. The sequence goes on along the minus strand of NZDM01000088.1, from coordinate 729 downwards.
GGATATTACAGAACGTGGAAGAACACCAAAAGAAGTCATGGACCGCTATTTAAACAACCTTAAACCAATGCATGATCAATTTATAGAGCCAATGAAAATGCATGCAGATTTAATAGTTGAAAATCATAAAAATACTTCAATTAATTTAGACAAACTCATCTCCAAAATTAAATCCTTAATGTCATGAAAAAGTTCGTAGCAATTTTAAGTAGATTAAATCCGTACAGAAACATCTTTTTTTTAGTTTCTATTGTATTTATTGTTTGGATGCTTTTTTTCGATGCCAATTCCTGGATGATTCACAGGGTACTTGATGAGGAAATTGAAGTTTTGGAGCTTAAAAAAGATTTTTATAACAGTGAGATTAAGAACGACCTTGAACAACTAGAAGCTTTAGAAACTCCAGAGGGTCTTGAGGCCTATGCACGTGAAAAATACAAAATGAAGCGTGAAAATGAAGATATTTATATCATTGCATCAGACACTACAAATCAATCAAAATGAAACTTGATTAGTTTTATGCGTCCTTAATTTGAAGTTGAAAAAATCCCAAGTGAGGCTAACAGGGTTTTTTGGACCAGCTGATCAAACAATTTACACTACAATTATAATACTAAATATGTCAATAAATTAACTACATTTATATTAATCAACCTACTATTAAATTCAAAATAAACGTGAACAATTTGATCTCAGATCAATTTGGAACCCACAAAAAGTTTTACTCAT
>NZDM01000087.1 GCA_002690085.1 Flavobacteriaceae bacterium | reverse complement strand
ATCAACTTCACCATGACTTCTGCACTTACAACCGGTGGGATTCGAGGAGGAGATAAAGAAATTGAGGGGTATGAGCCTCGCAGTTTTAATATGGGGATTTCAAAAGAGGCTTTTCTGGCTTCTGGGGGGTTTGGAAATATTCATCCCGGGGAAGATCCCGATCTTTCTATTCGATTGAAAGACATGGGGTATAAGCTCTGCTTAATTTCTAAAGCTTATGTTTACCACAAGCGTCGAATTTCTTTTGAAAGTTTCTTTCTACAAGTTTATAAGTTTGGACAGGTTCGGCCAATTCTCAATAAGTGGCACCCACATTCTAAAAAAACTGCATATTGGTTTCCTTCCTTCTTTACCGTTGGATTTCTATTGAGTTTTCTGTTGCTTATTTTTGATTTTAAATGGGGACTTTATATATATGCTGCTTATTTTTTAGTAGCTTTTTTAATGTCATTGAAAAGCACAGCAAATATTATTGTAAGCGTGTTGTGTATGCCCGCAATTTTGATTCAATTTTCTGGCTATGGACTGGGTTTTCTGAAATCTACCCTAAAGTTGAAACTATCTCGAAAACCTGAAACGACTCTATTCCCAAAACTATTTTTTAAATCCTAATGATACAGCGATTAAAATCGATTTTAATAAACTGGATTCAAATCAAACGCTTGAATGTGTTTGTACTATTTTTATTTTTGGCTTTTATAATATCAATGGTCGCAAAATTATCAAATCAATTGAGTCAAACACTTCAATTAAAACTGATTCCTACGCAACTTAGCACAAAAGAAATATTGACTGAAAACAAGCCCAATTACGTTTACGTTACTATTAAAACTCAAGGTTTTAATATGCTTAAATACGCATTTAAGGACTTAGCGATTGAAATTGATGTTACCAAATTGGAAAAAGACGGTTCTTTCTACCATTGGCGTACAAACCCAAAAGACTTGAAATTGTTAAATTACTTTGATAGTGATGTTATTGTTGAAGCCATTACTCCTAATACGGTTTCATTTAATTACGATGTTCAATCGCTAAAGAAAATCCCAGTAGTAGTTCGCGTAACTCCTGAATTTGCTTTAGGTTATGATCTTTTAAATGGCTTAAAAAGTCAACCAGATTCAGTCACTGTTGTAGGACCTAAAGTTTTGTTGGATTCTATTTCTAACGTTTTCACATCAAACCTTTTACTTACAGATGTAAAAAAAGACATTGACCAGACTGTTGCATTAGAAATTAGACCAAATTTGAGTTTTTCAAATAAATTTGTTCAAATCAAAGGTGAAGTTGATAAATTCACAGAAGGTAAATTAAACATACCGGTAAGTGTAATCAATCTACCCGAAGCTATTAGTCTGTCAATTTTTCCCAAAGAAGTCCCGGTCGTATTTTATACAAACTTGAGTTCTTACAATAGTATTGATGCTACTGATTTTGTTGTTGTATGTGATTACAATAGGCTTGATACTTCAACTAATGTGTTAACACCAATATTAGAATCTTATCCACCAACGATTAAGAACGCATCACTTCAAATAAATAAGTTGGAATACGTAATTAACAAAAGTAATGACTAAAATATTAGGACTTACTGGCGGAATTGGAAGCGGAAAAACGGCCGTTTCAAAAATGTTTAATGCACTCGATGTCCCTGTTTATAATGCAGATCAAGCCGCTAAAATATTGATGCAATCATCAAAAGACTTAAAGCATAAGATAAAGCAACTTTTAGGAGAAGATGCTTACAAGCAAAATCAATTAAATAAGGTATTTATTTCCGAAAAGATTTTTAACAACAAAGCACTTTTAACACAAATAAATGCGTTGGTACACCCCGAGGTGGCTCTGGATTTTAATTCATGGCTTTCCATGCAAACCTCAGTTTATGTTGTCAAAGAATTGGCTATTTTATTTGAAACTGCTGCAGAAGATCAATTTGATTATATTTTAACCGTCACCGCCCCAGAGGCCTTGCGTATACAACGAATTATTGAAAGAGATCATACTCCTTTAGCAAAAATTAAGGCTGTTATGTCAAACCAGTTACAAGATTCAGAAAAAACTGCGAAGTCAGATTTTGTGATTCTCAACATAGATTTGGATAGTACAAATAAGCAAGTTTATGAAATTCATAATAGAATTAACAAAGAACTTTCTGATTTTTAAAATTTTAACATTTTAGTTAATAGCAAGTTAAAAATAACCAAAATTATTTTTAAATACTTTAGTTTTGTTTGGTGAATAAAAACATATTTTCAATACTAGTTATTCTTATGAGTTTATCGCTCATCGGGATTATCTTTGTTCAAGCTTATTACATAAATAATATTCTTAAAACAAAGGAAGAACAAGATATTGTAATCATTACTTTGCTCTCCCTTGTTTTTACTTTAATTATCATTATCGGCTATATGAGTGCTGTATATCAGTTAATCCGCCAGCGTAAAATATCCCAAATGAAGTCAGATTTCATCAATAATATGACCCATGAATTTAAAACACCAATTGCGACGATTAGCTTGGCTTTAGACGCCATAAAAAACCCAAAAATCTTCAATAATAAAGAAAAGGTGAATACCTACATATCCATGATTAAAGAAGAAAATAAACGAATGAACGCTCAAGTCGAAAATGTACTTCGCATCTCCAAACTTCAAAAAAAACAATTGATTATTAGCAAAGACAGACTTCAGCTGCATGATTTAATTTTAGACGCCATTACCCATGTCGAGTTAATCGTACAAAATAGAGAGGGGTATATCAAAACCAATTTTAAAGCATCTAAATGCTCAATTATTGCCAACGAATCTTATTTTACGAATGTTATTGTTAATATATTAGACAATGCAGTGAAATACTCAGAGGGTCCTCCAAAAATTGATGTGACTACTCAGAACATTGGAAATAATATTTTGATGTCCATTAAAGACCAAGGAATTGGAATTGGTAAATCAGCCCTAAAGCGAATTTTTGAAGAGTTTTATCGTGAACACACAGGCGATGTTCACAATGTTAAAGGCCATGGTCTTGGTCTATCAAATGTGAAACGAATTGTTGAAAATCATCAAGGCGTCATCACGGTTGAGAGCGAAAAATGGAAAGGAAGTTCCTTTACCATTAAATTACCACTAATATCATAACACTATGGAAGAAATCACAAAACGTATTTTACTGGTAGAAGATGATCCTAATTTTGGGACCGTTTTAAAAGAATATTTGACAATTAACGACTACGAAGTCGTTCTAGCAAAAAATGGCATGGAAGGCTTTGAGAAGTTCAAAAAGTCAGATTTTCATCTTTGTATTTTAGACGTAATGATGCCCTACAAGGACGGCTTTACATTAGCACAAGAAATTAGAGAAAAGGACAAAGAGGTGCCAATTATTTTCCTCACGGCAAAATCATTAAAAGAAGATGTCTTAAAAGGCTATAAAGTCGGTGCTGACGATTATTTGAACAAACCTTTTGACAGTGAAGTCTTATTGTTAAAAATTCAAGCCATAATACAGCGAAAAACAGTTGAAAGCATTGCAGACAGTAAGCAATTTGAATTTGAAATAGGAAGTTTTAAGTTGAATTCCAAACTTCGGTTTTTAACCCAAGGTGATACACAAATAAAACTATCACCAAAAGAGAATGAGCTTTTAAGGCTGTTGGCACTACATGTCAATGATTTGATGCCTCGTGAAATTGCATTGACCAAAATTTGGAGAGACGACAACTATTTCACATCAAGAAGTATGGATGTTTATATAGCAAAGCTTAGGAAATATTTAAAACTAGACCCAAAAGTTGAAATTTTAAACATTCATGGCGAAGGATTCCGATTGGTAATTAATGCTTAGATAAGCTTGAAATTTCTGTTTGAATTTGATTCAGAATTATTTCAAAAGGAGTTTGATAATCATACCATTTGGTATTTTTGTTTTTTTTAAACCAAGTCAATTGTCTTTTGGCAAAACGGCGTGAATTTTTTTTGATTTCTTCCACTGCAAAATCTAAGGTCCAGTTATCCGCAAAGTATTCAAAAAGTTCTTTATAGCCAACGGTGTTTAGAGCATTTACGCCCTTGTATTTATAGACAGTATGGGCTTCTTTAAGCAGGCCGTTTATGATCATCTGATCCACTCTTTTATTAATGCGCTCATAAACAATGTCCCGCGCTGCATCCAAACCAATTGAAATAGGGGTGAAGCCTCTTTTAACCTTATCCTTATTTATGAACTGACTGTAAGGTTTTCCTGCACCTCTACATATTTCAAGCACCCGGATTATTCTGTGAGAATTTTCTAAATCTATTTTTTCATACGTTTCAGGATCTTTTGCTTTAAGTTCTTTTTGCAAGGCCAATATTCCTTTTTTTTTGAACTCTAAATTTAATTTCTCGCGAATCTTTGGATCTACCTCAGGGAAGTCATCAAGGCCTTCTAAAACGGATTTAACATATAGCCCCGAGCCCCCAATTAAAATTAAAACATCGTGTTTTTGGTGCAGTTTTTCAATACGATCTAAAACTTCTTTTTCGTAATGCCCCACGCTGTAGTTTTCTGTGATGGATTTGTTATGAATAAAATGATGTGGAATTAATGCCAATTCTTCATTGTTTGGAGCTGCTGTACCAATAGGAATTTCTTTAAAAAACTGGCGGGAGTCGGCAGATATTATCTCTGTTTCAAAATGGGCCGCCAATTTTAAACTTAAGTCCGTTTTTCCAATACCTGTAGGGCCAACAATTGAAATGATAAATTTATTCATAATGAAATATCAGTCCACATTTTATACCAATTTAGTTTGGCTTTTGGTTTAGACATAGATCAAAAATACTAAAAAACTTTAGTCCTCCAGGTCAATGACTTTTAAACTTTTGTGACGCCTCATATAACTCTGGAGAATGTGCTGGGCATCTTTGTTGTGTTCTAATGGGGTAACCAAGCTTGATAAAACATCAATGTTTGAAATCTGAAAATTTAAATTGAAATAGGCATAACCTCTTAAAACCCCATTTTCTACCCAAACAGCACTGCGCTCATCAAGATTTCGGCCTTTGTCAATAAGAAGGAAACTTTTGGTTATAAAACTGTAGTATTTAATAATTTTGTTAACTTTTATATTGTATTCTTCCACCAATTCTTCTCCAACACAAGCCCCTTCACATTCTTTAATGGTATGGCCAAAGCAGCTGCTTTTTGTTTTATATAACCCACATAATTTTTGGCACAAACTGTATTTTTTAACGATTTTATTTATAAAACTTTTACCGCTTTGAATGTTAGCAAAAGTGGTAATAGGCTTTTGATTTTCTTTAATCTTTTGAATTTTTAAATTGATGTATCCATTTTCGTCTTTAAAACTGAAAAGACCGTGTGTAAAAATAGTACGTCTTAGCGCCCTATTGAACTTGGGTTTGTGGTGTTTTATTTCGGCACTTTCTTTGAGTAAAGCCAATAATTCGCTACCAGTTTCTTCAAACGTAACCGCAGAAACTTCCAATTGAATTTTTTTAGATTTTGAATTTTGACCTGCAAAATGCTGATTGATTCGACTCTTGATATTTTTGCTTTTTCCAATATATATAATATCACCCGCTTCATTGTGCATATAATACACTCCTGTAACAGAAGAAATGGAATTGATAATAGCGACCAATTTTGGTTCCAATTGTCGTTTGGGTTCCATTCGAATCGAGGCTTTCACAATCTGTTTGTCGAGGTCCTTATTTAGCAATAACTCAAATAACTTAGTGGTAGCAATGGCATCTCCAGAAGCGCGATGGCGGTCACTCATTGGAATTCCTAAAGATCGTACCAACTTTCCCAAACTGTAGGAAGGAAGATCTGGAATCAGATGCTTGGACAATTCTACAGTACATAAATTTTTTCGTTCAAATTTAAAGCCCAAGCGCTCAAATTCCAGTGATAGAATTCTATAATCAAATTTAGCATTGTGCGCTACTAAAACGCAATTCTCGGTGATTTCAACAATCCGCTTGGCAACTTCAAAGAACTTTGGTGCGGAACGCAACATTTTATTAGAAATTCCGGTCAGATTTGCGACATAAGGTTGGATGGGGCGTTTGGGATTTATCAGGCTAATAAATTGGTCAACAACGCGTTTTCCGTCGTGCTTGTAAATGGCAATTTCGGTAATGCCTTCCTCGTTGTACTTTCCACCAGTGGTTTCTATGTCTACTATTGCGTAAATTCTGTATGTTTTATGTGT
>NZDM01000086.1 GCA_002690085.1 Flavobacteriaceae bacterium | reverse complement strand
TGCAGGTGTTTTAAACACATGTTCAGTCAATGCTGGATTTGCCATACTCCACATGGTGAAAAAGGCAAACCATGAAAAAAATTGTACGATACCGAGTTTTTTCATAGTGTCAGGCATTTGCCCAATATTTTCAAGAATATCAGTTATGAATCTATTTTTCTTTGCTTTTTCTTTCTTGAAAGCTTCCAAATTTTCTGGTGGGTATTCAGAAGTGGTCAAAATAGTGTATAACACACTCGCAAAAAACACAAATCCACCTATGGCAAAGGCAACTTTGACAGACATAGGTACAACTCCTGAAATAGCAGAGTTGCTCACGCCTAATTGAGAAACAATCCAAGGCAAATTACTGGCAATCCATGTACCAATTCCAATGATTAGGGTCTGTACTACAAATACATAGGAACGTTGTGATTCTGGTAATTTATCGGCAACCAAAGCCCTAAATGGCTCCATAGAGATATTAATGGAAGCATCTAATATCCAAAGAAAGCCCACAGCTATCCATAAATAAGAGGCATGTGGTACAAAAAAAAGTGCTAAGGAACTCAAGATAGCACCGATAAGAAAATAGGGTTTTCGTCTGCCAAGCTTTGGATGCCATGTTCTATCGCTTAAATAACCAATAATAGGCTGAACAACAAGACCGGTCAAAGGCGCAGCAATCCACAACATAGGAATGTCTGCCTTATCAGCACCTAAAGTTTGAAATATACGAGACATAAAGCCGCCTTGCAGTGCAAAGCCAAATTGAATTCCAAGGAAACCGAAACTCATGTTCCAAATGTCCCAAAAACCAAGGGGTTGCTTTTTCATGATAGCATTTTTACAATTAATACTATTTTGACAAACATATTTGGTTAATCAAAACTAAATAGTATTTTTATCGAATTGTTAAACAAATGCTAAATATATAAATTAGCTCTGAAAAGTAGAGCCATAAGTAAACAAAATTAAAATTAGTTTAAATTGAATTTTATGAATACAACAATTAAATGCTTATTTGTCTTTATGTTCTTGACTCCTATTATTGCTTTTAGCCAGTCAAGTTTAAAGGGTACAGTAAGTGAGCAAGAAAGTGGGCTTCCACTCCCTGGAGTTAACGTTTTAATAAAAGGGACCACCAATGGAACGACTACTGACTTTGATGGCAATTATCAAATCTCTGCACAAAATGGGGATGTTATTGTTTTTTCTTATGTTGGCTTTACAACACAAGAGATTTCATTTAACAATCAATCTGAATTAAATATAGTGATGATTGAGGATGCTTCAGCATTAGATGAAGTTGTCTTAATTGGATATGGTAGCGTCAAAAAAGAAGATTTAACAGGTGCTGCAGATCTCATCACAACTGAAGACTTTAATCAAGGCCCTCTAGTTTCTGCTCAGCAATTGATAACTGGGAAAATTGCGGGTGTTTCTGTAACATCAGGTAGTGGTGCCCCAGGAGAAGGGCAAGTCATTCGAATTAGAGGAAATGGATCTTTAAGCCTTTCCAGTAATCCTCTTTTTGTAGTTGATGGTATTCCATTAAATGATGGCGGGGTAGGTGGTACGAGAAACCCTCTTAACCTAATCAATCCTAATGACATTGAGAGTATGGTTGTTTTGAAGGATGCTTCTGCGACTGCTATTTATGGGTCTCGTGGAGCTAACGGAGTTATTATGGTCACAACCAAGTCTGGAAAATCCGGAGATTTTAAACTCAATTTTAATGCCTCAACTACAAGTCATACGGCCTTGGATAAGGTACATGTTCTTAATGCAAGTCAATTTACAGATTTGGTAAATCTAACTGAAAACACGGATGCTATAAGCCGTTTGGGAGATTCAAACACAGATTGGCAAGATGAAATATACGATACTGCTATGGGCCAAGATTATTCCCTAAGCTTAACAGGGCAAATTATAGAAATGCCTGTGCGTTTATCACTTGGGTTATCCGACCATGATGGTATTCTACTTGGAGATAATTTTGAACGTAAAACAGCTTCCATTAACTTCAAACCAACTGCTTTCAATGGAGATTTAAAAATGAGTTTTAATACCTTGTACTCACTCACTTCTAATACTTTTGCCAACAGAGGTGCTATTGGAAACGCTATTTCATATGATCCAACACAGGGTGTATACGACGAAACATCTCCTTATGGTGGGTTTCATTCATGGATTGACCCCGTAACTGGTAGTCAATACAATTTAGCACCTACAAATCCTGTTGCATTATTAAATTTAACGGATGATAACACCAAGGTTAGTAGGATTGTTTCTAGCGCTAATTTTGATTATAATTTTCCGTTTATGGATGCCCTCACTGCTAGTATGAAAATAGGTATAGATCAAAGTAATGGGAGTGGAAGTAATATAACTTCTGCATTTATGCCAACCTCAGATCCTACATTTAATGGCGCGGAAAGTCGATTTAAAAATGAAGCTACAAATACTCTTTTTGATTTTTATTTGACTTACAAAAAGTCATTTAGTGAGATGCATAATCTAACTGCGGTAGCAGGATATTCCTATCAATCTTTTGAGTTCGACAACTACAGTTATGACAGTGAGGCAGAAGAAGACGGAAATGATTTTGAATTTATTGATACTTCCAAAAATGTATTGCTTTCTTATTTTGGTCGTTTAAATTATGACTACGACGGGAAATATCTTCTTACAGCAACACTCAGAGCTGATGCGTCTTCAAAATTAAATCCAGATGACCGTTGGGGTTATTTTCCTTCATTGGCGGCTGCTTGGAATATACACAATGAAGATTTTATGTCCGGTGATTTCTTCAATGAATTAAAACTTCGAGTAGGTTACGGAGAAGTCGGTAATGTAAATGGCCTAGGAGACTATAGATTTCTTACAAGGTATACTGGTAGTACCTCGACAGCCAATTATCAATTTGGTAACTCATTTTATCAAACCTACCGACCAGAGCCTCTCAATGAAGAGTTGCGTTGGGAAATTGGTCGAACCACTAATTTTGGTTTAGATTTCGCTTTCTTAAATAACCGTGTTTCGGGATCTATAAATGCATACGTTAGAGAAACCAAAGATTTAATAGCCTTTTCGTCTGTTGATCCCTTTACAAATTTTGGGAATAGAGTGGATAAAAACATAGGAGATATGGAAAATAAGGGATTGGAAATAATGTTAAACACAACACCAGTATCAAATGATTTACTTGAATGGTCTGTTGGATACAACGTTGCATTTAACGATAACACGATTACGTATTTACCATTTGATCAGCCGACGGGCGGGATAAGTGGTGGTGTTGGAAACAATGTTCAATTGCAGACACAGGGTCAGACACCCTATAGCTTCTATGTCTTTGAACAAGTTTATGACTCCACTGGGGCTCCAATTGAAGGGGTATATGTTGATAGAAATGGAGATGACATTATCAATGATGATGATAAGTTTTTCTTCAAATCACCATTTGCCGATATAACGATGGGATTCAATACCAATTTAAATTATAAAAATTGGGATTTTGCTTTAGTTGCCAGAGTTAGTCTGGGGAACTATGCATATGATAACGTAGCATCCAGTACTGGCTATGAAAGACGTGCAACAGATAATTCTATCTTGACAAACCTTCATTCAGATTATTTGACAACAGGATTTGAGAATATTACAGAAAATAATTTATTAAGTTCTCATTATGTTAGAGAAGCATCATTTTTAAAGATTGATAATATCACATTGGGTTATACAATAAGCGGTGCAAATAGCGATGTTAATTGTAGATTGTACGGCTCATTGCAAAATGTGTTGACCGTTACTGATTACGAAGGTCTTGACCCTGAAATATTTGGAGGAATTGACAACAATTTTTATCCAAGACCTCAGTCGTTTGTTTTTGGAGTAAATATTGACTTTTAATATATAACAATATAAATATGAAAAAATTAATTTTATTATTAACGATTATATTTGGTTTTGTATCCTGTCACGACGATTTGGATCAATTACCAACAGATCCAGATAGTTTTACAGAAGAAAATGTTTTTATCAATGCTGAAGAAGCAAAAGGCGCTTTGGCTAAGCTTTATTCAAGTCTAGCGCTCACAGGCCAAAATGGACCTGCAGGCCAACCGGACATTGCTGATATTGACGAGGGTTTCTCTCAATTCACAAGAATGTTATTTAATTTGAATGAACTTACAACGGATCATGCTGTAGTGGGATGGGGAGACCCTGGTCTTCCAGATTTACACGGTATGTATTGGTCCTCAAGTAATGATTTTACTGAGGCCATGTATAATAGACTTGCTCAAGAGGTATCCTTTTGTAATTCATTTATTTCAAATGCACAAAACCTAATTGGCGATAGCGAGGTTAAAACTTATATTGCAGAGGCACGTTTTTTAAGAGCTTTTGCCTATTATAATTTGATAGATCTTTATGGTCAAGTTCCACTAATAACAGAAATTTCAACAGATTTGCCTCAACAGAGCTCAAGGGCGGAATTGTTTAATTTTGTGGAAAGTGAACTTTTAGAAATCATTGGTTTAGATACATCTTTTAACATAATATCTGACAATGATATATTATTAAAACCAAGCGGGTCAAATGAATATGGAAGAGTCGATGAAGTAGCTGCTGAATCACTTCTTTCGAAATTGTATTTAAATTCAGAAGTTTGGACTGGAATTCCAAGATATGATGATTGTGTTACAGCATCTGCATTCGTAATATTAAATTCTACTTACAATATTAACACCAACGACGCCAATAATAATGGTACAGCTTATGATGAATTATTCCTAGCTGACAACGATACCAATGGGGCTCAAAATGAATTTATTTTTACTGCTAATTTTGATGGGTTAAACTCTCAAACCTATGGAGGCACAACTTTCCTTGTACACGCTGCAATTGGTGGTAGTATGCCCGCTAATGAATTTGGTGTCAATGGGGGTTGGGGCGGACTCCGAACTACAAAAAGCTTGGTCAATAAATTCCCTACAGGAATTGTTGACATTGCAGCTTTGAATAACGGTTTGGGTGGCACGCTTTCAGACTGGGGATTAGTAGGTGACGCTACCGAGAATGGATGGAATGGACCTGACATGGAAATGTATGAAACTAGTAATGGTGTTTATGAGCTTTATGCCGATTTATTAGGAAACCAAATGAAGTTTAGATTTAATGAAGATTGGGGTCAAAACTATGGAGATGACGGTGCCGATGGTTCCTTAAATAGTGGAGGTGCTAACATTTTGATTCCAAATGATGGAATTTATCATGTTGTATTGGATTTAAATACAAATTCGTATGCACTTGAAGAAGTACTTCCTGAATCAGATAGAAGAGGAATGTTTTATACAGATGGGCAAAATTTAGAAATTGAAGACATACCATCTTTTACAGATGGTTATGCAGTCACCAAATTTAAAAATATTGACTCGAACGGAAATCAAGGAGTAGATTCTTCCGGCAACTTTGTGGACACCGACCTTGCTCTAATTCGTCTGCCAGAAATATATTTAAATTATGCTGAGGCTGTTTTAAGAGGGGGCGGAGGTGATATTAATTTAGCAATTTCTAAAATCAATGAACTCATTGAACGAGGCTACGGAAATTCAGATCATAATATCCCATCAACAGACACACCTGAATTAACATTAGAATTTATATTAAATGAACGCTCGAGAGAACTCTATTGGGAAGGTCAAAGAAGAACAGATCTTGTAAGATACGGATATTTCACAACAGGAAATTATCTATGGCCTTTCAAAGCCAATCAACCTGAAGGAACTTCAACAGATGCATTTAGAAATGTATTCCCTATTCCTTCATCATCAATTTCAGCGAATCCAAACCTCAACCAAAATGATGGTTATTAAAAATAAAACTATGAAAAAACATATAAATAAATCTATTTTTGTTCTTACATTTTTTGCAATTCTGTTTACAGCTTGCGAAGATGTAGACATAGTTCAGCTTGACCCTAATGCAAATACAGTTGTTAGCTTGTCTACAGATAATATTGTATTGACAGAAGACAATGCCGAGAGCAATGCCGTAACAGTATCATGGACACTCTCAGATTTTGGGTTTGATGCTGCACCCAGCTACACCATAATGATTGATGTAAGTGGCGGAGATTTTTCAGAATCCCAATTGATTTCAGCAGGATCAAATTATTCCTATGACTTTACAGTTGCAGAATTAAATAATAAGTTACTATCGCTTGGGCTCAATCCAAATGAGGAGGCTATGGTAGATTTTAAAGTAAAAACAACTCTTAGCTCTTATCAAGAGATGATATCTGAATCTGTTTCAATGGCTGTAACTCCATTTTCTTCAATTTTAGATTTGTCGACCAATCTTGGCGTAGTTGGAAGCGCTACACCTGGAGGTTGGGGTAACGCAGATATTCCAGACCTTCCATTTTACACCACAGCTACGGCAGATATTTATGTTGCATATGTGACGCTTGGGAATGGTGAAATAAAATTTAGAAAAGATAATCTCTGGAATGAAAATTATGGAGATTCTGGAGCAGATGGAACACTTGAAGCCAATGGTGATAATATTGCTGTTTCAGAAGGCAGCTATAAGATTACAGTCAATATGGCTGATTTGACATATACTATAGAGCCATTCACATGGGGTCTAGTGGGGAGTGCAACAACCAATGGATGGGATGGGCCTGATATGATGTTAACATACAACCCGTTTGCAGACGATTGGCGAACTGTTGTTACATTATTAGAAGGTGAAGCCAAATTTAGATTTAATAATGATTGGGGTTTAAACTATGGAGACAGTGGTGCAGATGGTAGCTTAGAAATTGGTGGGGACAATATTGCAGTGTCTGCGGGTCATTATTTAGTTGTCTTTAATCCTACAACTTTAACATATTCAATTGAAGATATGGATGTCTGGGGTCTGGTTGGAAGCGCTACAACCAATAGCTGGGATGGTCCGAATCAAAAATTTGTTCCAGATTTTGGAATCAATGAAGACCATTATTATATCCATGGAGCAGTTCTAAGTAATGGCGAAATAAAGATCAGACAAAATGATGCATGGGCAGTTAATTATGGGTCTTCATCGTTTAATGCTGCATCTTCAACCAACGACTTGGATATTGGTGGAAGTAATATTCCTGTTTCAGCAGGAACTTATAATGTTACTTTAAACTTCTCTACCAGCACACCTACAATAACACTTAACCGTTGGTAAAAAATAAAATTTAATAATGTTATATCTTTACAAGTGCAAGTTTTCATTTAGATCCTTGCACTTTTTTAATTGAAATTTTAATTTTATGAAAAATATAATCCCATTATTTTTTTTTCCATTACTCAGTATTGCTCAGATTACTACAAGCCCGAGTACGATTGAAGTTGACCAATCTGTAACAATAACAGTAGATATCAATAGTTCTGGAACAGATTGCAATGGTATCAATTCACCAAACAAAGTATATTTACATTCTGGTGTTGGAGATGATTCTGATCCCTGGGGTTTTAATGTTGTAGGGAATTGGGGACAGGATGATGGAGTAGGAGAAATGACTGATAATGGTGACGGCACATGGAGTATTACTTTTATCCCTGAACAATATTATAATTTAAACCCGTCAGAAGCTAGCTCAGTTACAAAAATGGGCTTAGTTTTTCGCTCAGAAGATGGATCACAAGAGTTAAAAGACAATGGTTGTGCGGATTTCTTTTTAAACATTGGTGCATTTCAAGTCACTATGATAAACCCCTATGTTGAAAATGTTATTCTTGTCAATTCTGGTAGTCAAACCCAAATTATAGCTCAAAATTCAAATGGTCCAGCAAATTATGAACTTTTTGTTGATGGAATTAGTTATCACACTGCATCAAATACAACGTTCTATCAGAGTATATTTATAAGTAATATAACAGAGAACAAACAATGCTCATTAGTTGTGACTCAGGGATCAAGCAATGTGACAAAAAATTTCAGTATATATGTCAATGCGACAATTGAACAAAATATTCCTAATGGTTTAGTTGAGGGATTAAATCATAATATAAATGACCCTACAAAAATTACCTTAGTATTGAATGCCCCTTTTAAAGATTTTGTTTATGTAGCTGGAAGTTTTAATGATTGGAATCCTGGATCTGAATATGCAATGAAAAAAAATCCTACTTCTGATATTTTTTGGCTTGAATTAACAGCACTAACTCCTGGACAAGTTGAAACATATCAATATTGGGTGTACGATCAAAATCCAATCAGCGGTTCTCCCAAACAGGTTAAAACTGCAGACCCTTACTCGACACTAGTACTTTCACCATTTGATGACCCTTACATTCCTGAAAATTCATATCCTGATTTACCGGTTTATCCACAAGGACAGAAACGTGAGGTGACTGTATTAAAAACTGGACAAACAACTTACAATTGGCAAGTAACTAATTTCGACAAACCCAAAAAGGAAGATTTGGTTATTTATGAACTTTTAATAAGAGATTTTGATAGCGACCGCAATTTCCAGGATGTAATTGATAAAATCGATTATTTTAAGGATTTAAATATCAATGCCATTGAATTGATGCCAGTGATGGAATTTGAGGGTAATGAAAGCTGGGGCTATAACCCATCATTTCACATGGCTTTGGATAAATTTTATGGATCCGAAGACAAATTTAAGGAACTAGTTGATCTATGCCATCAAAACGGAATTGCAGTTATTTTAGATATTGCGTTTAATCATGCATTTGGTAGAAATCCTATGATACGCATGTGGATGGAGGACCCCGATAACAGTGGCTGGGGTGAGCCAAGTATTGAGAATCCATACTTTAACTATGAGGCTACACATAGCTATGGAGTCGGTGCAGATTTCAATCATAGTAGTAATCTCACAAAAGCATATACTAAACGTGTTATAAAGCATTGGATTGAAGAATTTAAGATTGATGGTTTTCGCTGGGATCTGACAAAAGGTTTTACACAAAATTGTACGTCGGGTGACGAGTTTTGTACTGGTAGCTACCAATCCGACCGTGTTGCTGTGCTGAAAGAATACGCCGATTATTCTTGGAGTTTAGACCCCGATCATTATGTTATTTTTGAGCATTTAGGTGGGCAACAAGAACAAAAAGAATGGGCTGACTACAGAATTGATGAGGGAAAGGGAATTATGCTATGGGGTAAAACAACAAGCCCTTACAACCAACTCACAATGGGGTATGGAAGCAATAGCAATTTTTCTGGGATAGGACACAACAGTCAAAATTTTATTGGGAAGCGCCTTATAGGATATGCGGAGAGTCATGATGAAGAACGTCTAATGTACAATAACCTACAAAATGGTGCTTCTAATGGAAATTATGACATCACTGATTTGGATACAGCGCTTGAAAGAATGGGGGCTTTAGGGGCAGTTTCATTGACCATTCCAGGGCCTAAAATGATTTGGCACTTTGGGGAATTGGGTATGGAGCAATCACTAAATACTTGTTCTGATGGATCAGTTGACAATTGTCGATTGGATACGAAACCACAACCCCAGTGGACTGATAATTGGTTAGACAACCCAATTAGAAATCAAATTTATAACACTTGGGCTCGGCTTAACGAATTGAAGGTTAATGAAGATGTATTTGATGGTAATTACGACATCAATTCTGGCTCCCTTACTCCTAAAATATACATATGGGATGATGCGCTTCCATCAAATAGTTTAAAGAATGTTATAATTATTGCAAACTTTGATCTTTCAAATCAAGATGTAGTTCCTTATTTTCCATATACAGGAGTTTGGTATGATTTGATGGATGAATCCGGGAATACTACATTGTCAGTTTCCAATACCAACCAAGCCATTAACCTTGCCCCGGGAGAGTTTAAAGTTTTTGGAAACAACTTAGCTACAACATTATCTGATGGGGATTTTTTAGCTGAAAATAAAATTATGATTTACCCAAATCCAGCAAATGAATATTTTAAAATAAACCAGTACTCAACACAAATTGTCATTTATAATTTATTGGGAGCCGTTGTGCAAACCCATAGCGGCAACTTTAGTACGGAGCACCCTTTTAATATATCAAATTTAGATTCTGGTGTATATTTAATCTCAGTATGGGACAATAAAGAACATAGACAAATCAAATTATTTAAACAATAATATTAAAACTATTTTTTTATTGCGAATAATTGTTGGTCGTTGAGTTATGAAGATACTTAAGAATAGGTAAAAAAAGATACCCCCACTGTAAGTGAGGGTTTAAGTGTTCAGTATTTTTAAATTTAATCAAGTACTGCTGGTGCGCCACTTGATTCTAGTTTTTCACCCAAAGCAGGAACTTTTACACTAGAAAATTCGTCGAGTTTGGGTTTTAGTTCTTTAAACATGGTTTTGGCCATATCATAACTTTCCATATGAAGCTTTGTTTGACCATATGAATTGCCATTAAGTCCACTGGCTGCAAAATATATCCTGTAGCCAATAGTGAGTTGTTCTTTTTCACCTACCTCGGATTTTGCAGCACTGCCGTTAAGTTGTAGCTTTAACGTATTCATTTCTGTTCGTAAAGTATAAATTTCTTCTGTAAGCTCAGCTTGATTTGAAGTGGTAAACTTTACGATTTTCTCAAATTTTTCAAGTTGTTTACAAGCTTTATCAAAACTGTGTTCTGCTTTACTAAACTCTTTACTTAAAGCTATGAGTTTTTGAGTGTAAGCCTCTGTTTCACCAGCTAATGGATTAGTGAGTACATTGGTTCTGATACGTTTTACCTCAAACGCAACAGGGTCTGATATTTGTACCGTTCGCCCAGCAATACGTTTGTATAATTGTGCGGTGTAATTACCGCCATTAACATTAAAACGCCAGGTTTGAATTTGTTTGTTTTTAGAATTGGCATTAACTGTTGTTCCGAAGGGTTGTTTTAAGTCCCAATTAATATGGTTCATTCCTTTCTTTAGAGGCTGTGTGAGCTGGTCTATTATATTCTCTGCACTATCACGAATAACAATGATTGCATCGTTACCGGCTTCAACCATTTCATTATCTAAAGTGTCCCAGCCAGGAAAAGGAATGTTAACGTCCTTAAGTTCTTTTTCACGTTCTTGTCTTTTGGTTTTATTACTTGGGGAATCATCTTTGATAAAATAACGGATTAATGCACCATACTCTGGATTTTTGGAGGTAAAAAAGGAGGCACCCTGACTAGATGTACCACCTATTAATGGTTGGTATTGTAGAGCTGTTCTAGGTTGAAACAAAATGCCATCTTGTTCTAAACTGCTTTCAGAAATGTTTCTTAGAGCGCTGTAATCATCTAACACATAAAAACTACGTCCAAAAGTAGCTAGTACCAAATCGTTTTCTCGTTTTTGGATGGCTAAATCTCTAACAGATATCGTCGGTAATCCATTTGAAAATTTATGCCATTGATCCCCTTGATCAAAGCTAACATATACACCATATTCAGTAGCTAAAAACAATAAATTAGGATTTACATGGTCTTGAACTAAACGCCAAATAAGAGTATTGTCTGTGATCCCCTTGGTTATTGAGGTCCATTTTTTACCCCCATTTGTGGTTTTATATAAATAGGGTTTATAATCGCCAAACTTGTGGTTGTCAAGTGCAATATAAGCTACATTTTCATTAAATAAATCTGCTTTAATGTCATTTACAAAAGCAGATTCTGGAACTCCTGGCAGTTGATTAACCATCATTTTGGTCCAATTATTTCCACCGTCTTTAGTGATTTGTAATATACCGTCATCAGTACCTGCATACAATATGTTCTCATTTAGTTTAGATTCAGCCAAAGACGTTATGGTATTGTACGTAGACATGGCATCGACATCCCACGCGTTGTCAAAACTTTGTTGTTTTCCCATAATTGGTAAACTTAAACGTTCTTCATTTTTGGTTAGATCTGATGATACTGGATTCCAGCTGTCCCCTCTATCTTCTGAACGCCACACCCTTTGCGTACCAAAATAAAGACGCTTGGGGTCATGTTGACTCACCAAAATAGGAGAATCCCAATTGTAACGTTCGTAAACTTCACCTAAACGGTTTTGCGGCTTAATATAGGTTGCCTCTCCTGTAGTTTTGTCTATACGATATAAGTTACCTTGTTGCCACTGGGCATAAACGATATCTGGGTTTCCAGGCTCTGTGGCTGGTTGGTGCCCATCACCCCCTAGTAACACATACCAATCTGAATTAGAAATGCCATTAGACTTTAAGGTTCTAGAAGGCCCTCCTTGTGTGTTATTGTCTTGAGTTCCACCATAAATATTATAAAATGGGGCGGCGTCATCTACTGCTAATTTATAGAACTGGGTCAATGGTAGATTATTTACAAATTTCCAATTGTTGGTATTATCAAAAGATTCGTATAGGCCACCATCAGTACCAAATAATAAATAGTTTGGGTCATTAGTTTTGAAAACTAAAGCATGGTTATCTGAATGTTTGTTCTGTTCTTTCATTGTGTAAAAGGTTTTCCCACCATCTTCAGAAACTAAAGCTCTAACATTCATTAGAAATATCTTATCAAATTGATGTGGGGAAGCTACAAGCTCCTGGTAATAGTGTGGACCAGTTCCTCCAGAAACGGTATCAGACATTTTGGTCCAGCTCCCACCACTATTAGTTGATTTGTAAACCGCACCTTTTCTCCGATCTAACTCAACGGCTGCGTATAGTACATTTGATTTAATAGGGGAGATGGCTAAACCAATTTTACCCATGTTAGATACTGGTAAACCATTATCAATTTTAAACCAATTATTACCACCATCTGTACTTTTATATAACGTAGTTCCAGGGCCACCACCCATATACGCCGCTACATTTCTATGACGTTGCCATGAAGCAGCATATAGAATAGCAGGATTTGATGAATCAATGACTAAATCTGTAACGCCAGTCCATTTGTTGATATTAAGTGTATTTTTCCAGGTTTTACCACCATCTATACTTTTGAATAAACCGCGTTCTCCACCAGGACTCCATAAAGGGCCCTGAGCAGCAACCCAAATGGTATTAGGGTCTTTAGGATGCACAATAATTTTAGAGATATGTTCTGATTTTTTTAAACCTGAATTTTTCCATGTTTTTCCTCCATCTTGACTTACAAATAAGCCATGGCCAATACCAACATGTCGTCCTCCAACATTTTCTCCTGTACCTAGCCAAATCTTTTCATTGTTATGAGGATCTATAGTTACACATCCTGTAGAATAAAAAGACTCTTTGTCTGTGAGTGGGGTCCAGGTTGTTCCAGAATTTGTAGTTTTCCAAAGCCCTCCGGACCCTACAGCTACATACCATACATTCTCATTGTTGTGATCTATGGCTATATCTGCAATTCTTCCAGACATGAATGCGGGGCCAATACTTCTAAATTTAAAACCATCTAAAGCATTTTCTATAACGCTTTTTTCTTTGTTGTCTTGGGCAATCGTGTGCATTGAAAAGACAAAAGACAAAAGGATAACAAATAGTTTATTTGTAAGATTCATAATCATTTTATTAGTAGTTTTAGATTAACTAATATATAAAAAATATAAAGTATCGGTTTTTGTAATTTAAAAAAAAACAATGAGAGTTCATATAAAATATCCCCAAGGATAAAAAATTGTTTCTAAAAATAATCCTGTGGAGCAAAAGAGAATAAAATCGAACTATTTTGGGGAGGATTTAAATGTATTTAAAACTTGTAATTAGAATCATGACTATCGCTTATTTGCCTTGCGATTTCGTGCAAGTCTGTATTATATCCTGTTTCATAAGAAAAGGTACTAAGATCAACTCCGTAAATATTATTAAGCCATAATAGTGAGCCTGTTTCTAGTATGATATTACCTTGATGCCCTTTATTATCAACAAACAATGAAGTTGATTGTGGACCAAATCTTGTTATGTCATCCAGTAGTTCATTATTCATATTCATTTGATCTAAATGAACTGATGTCCAACCTGTTGGAATAGTGAAAATTTTTGTAGAAGGAAATTCATTACGTAAAACATCTACCATCTCATTGTGCACAATATCATTAACAAAATAATCATACAATTCTTGTATTGTATTAAACCCGTATTCTTGTGCACGTTCTTCCCAATCTGCAGGGAAATCAATTTGTGGTATCGCTATAAAGATTGTAATGTTTGGATTGTTTTG
>NZDM01000085.1 GCA_002690085.1 Flavobacteriaceae bacterium | reverse complement strand
CTTGAATTTTGAATTTTACTTATGTGATGAAAAAGCGTTAAAGACAGTCGTTCGCGCGAACCCTGGTGTTTTACAGCTTAATGAGGGCACTGTGGAGCAAAAAGTCCATTGGAATGATATTGAAGATTTAGCATTGTAATTTTGGGGATTTATCTTTTTAAAAAAACAGCCAATACCCTTCTGACCCTTTTTGGAGTGGTGACCGTTGTTTTTTTTCTTTTCAATGTATTACCAGGTGATCCTGCTCGGATGATGTTGGGTCAAAATGAAGATCAAGACCAATTGGCCATCGTTCAAAAAAAATATGGGTTTGATCAACCACTTTTAACTCAATACGGATACTATTTAAACGATCTTTCCCCAATGTCTTTTCACTGGCACATTCCAGACCATTACACTAGCTTAGAGTCCGGTAATTATACGTTCAGGCATTTGATAAAACTAAAAAATGGTAGTTGGGTTGTCAAATATCCATTTTTGCGCCGTTCCTTTACAAAACAAGGAAAAAAAGTCACTCAAATTCTAAAAGAAACGCTTCCAAACACATTTGTTTTGGCCGCGGCTTCTATTAGTATAGCCCTTGTGCTAGGGCTTTTCTTAGGGCTTGTTTCGGCACTTTATAAAGACCAATGGCAAGATCGAAGCATCTTGGTCATTAGCACGCTTGGCATGAGTTTACCTTCTTTTTTTACGGCCATTATTGCCGCTTGGATTTTTGGATTTGTTTGGCATGAATACACAGGCCTTGAAATGACTGGAAGTTTGTATGAATTGGATGATTTTGGAGAAGCCAATCGCTTACAACTAAAAAACTTAATATTGCCTGCTTTGGTTTTGGGAATTCGACCCCTAACAGTCGTGTCTCAGCTGATGCGAAATTCTTTGTTGGAAGTTTACAACCAAGAATATATTAAAACCGCAAAAGCCAAAGGACTTGGTCCAAGAAAAGTGTTGTTTAAGCATGCGTTTAAAAATGCCCTGAGTCCTGTGGTTACCGCCATTTCAGGCTGGTTTGCATCTATGTTGGCAGGCGCTGTTTTTGTGGAGTATGTTTTTGGATGGAACGGCTTGGGTAAAGAAATTGTAAATGCCTTAAATACCTTAGATTTACCCGTCATAATGGGGGCTGTTTTAATTATTGCCACTATCTTTGTCATTCTAAATATTTTTGTTGATTTGCTGTACGCATACTTAAACCCAAAAATAAAATTCAATTGATATGAAAAAAGCCGTCTTACTTTTCCTTTGTATAAATACCTTTTTAAATTGTCAATCGGCTCCTAAAACAACTTTCTCAGAGGCCGCCCTAGCGGATACCTTTGAAGCATTAGATGGTAACTCCGTTTCCTTTGAAACCATTTTGGATCAAAATGTTGGAAAAACGATTTTTATTGATGTGTGGGCCTCTTGGTGTAAAGATTGTGTAGAGAGTCTTCCACAAATAAAAGCACTTCAAGCCGCACACCCAGAGCTGGTTTATATTTTTCTGTCTTTAGATAAATCCATAAAAGCTTGGAAAAAAGGAATTGGCCGCTATGCGCTTCAAGGCGATCATTATTTTATGTCATCAGGTTGGAAAGGTCCCATGGGTACATTTTTAGACTTGGATTGGATTCCACGCTTTATAATTGTGAATTCGGAAGGCGACATAGTCGTTTACAGAGCAATTAAAACATCCGATAAAAACTTAATAAAATATTTAAAATGAGAAAACAAATTGTTGCTGGAAACTGGAAAATGAATAATGACTATGTAGACTCAGAAATATTGGTTTCAAAACTTCTTGTTCAACACAAACATTCTAATACTGAGGTTATTATAGCCCCGCCCTTCACCAATCTTTTGGCGTCTATTAACGCACTCAAGGGAAGTTCTATTAAAGTGGCAGCTCAAAATATGCACTTTGCAGAAAGCGGTGCCTATACCGGTGAGGTCAGTGCCGCTATGTTGAAAAGTATAGGCGTAGAAACAGTTATTTTGGGTCACAGCGAACGCCGCGCCTATTTTAACGAATCTGATGATTTACTGGCCAAAAAAGTCGATACCGCTTTGGCGCATGAGATGCGCATCATTTTTTGTTTTGGAGAAGAATTAAAAGACCGCAAGTCGGGAAATGAAAATTCTGTGGTAGAAAGTCAAATTAAAAAAGCGCTTTTTCATTTGCCTGAAGCTGATTGGAGTCAAATTGTTTTGGCCTATGAGCCTGTTTGGGCCATCGGTACAGGAGAAACTGCTACACCAGACCAAGCACAAGACATGCATGCTTTTATAAGAAAAACATTGGCCAATGCCTATGTGCAAAGTCTCGCAGATTCTGTTTCTATTCTTTATGGTGGAAGTGTTAAATCTTCCAATGCAAAAGAGATTTTTTCAAAAACAGATGTGGATGGAGGCTTGATTGGAGGTGCTGCCCTTGATGCAGAACACTTTACTGCCATTGTCAATGCGTTTTAACTCATGACTAACCCGCTTTATATTGCTTATCATTTTGACGTTTCACCCCCAGTTCCTGGTAATGAAATTCTCATGGCTGAGCTTGGTGTTGTGGGTTTTGAAAGTTTTGTTGAAACTTCCGAGGGTCTTTCAGCATACATTCAAAAAAAAAACCATTATAGCAGCATTTTAGAAACCTTACAAATTTTAGAAAACAACGAATTCTCTATCAGCTATGGTATTGAAGAAATCGAACAAGTCAATTGGAATGCCAAGTGGGAAGCCAACTTTAAACCCATTATAGTGGATGGGCGTTGTTGCATCAGAGCCCCTTTTCATGATTCAGCGGGTCACGAATTTGACATTGTCATTGAACCTAAAATGAGTTTTGGAACCGGACATCACGAAACCACCCATATGATGATTCAGTTTATGTTGGATACAGATTTAAAAAATAAATCTGTTTTGGATATGGGATGTGGTACGGCTGTCTTGGCCATTTTAGCAGAAAAGAAAGGAAGCAGTTCAGTAGAGGCTATTGACATTGATGAATGGTGTTATCAAAACAGTCTCGAAAATATTCGCCGCAATTCTTGTCAAAACATCCGTGTTTTGAAGGGAGACGCAAGCTTGTTAAAAGCCCAAGCATTTGATGTCATCATTGCCAATATTAACCGAAATATTCTTCTCAATGACATTGGTGTATATGCCACTTGTTTAAATGCAAATGGTTTTTTATTTTTGAGTGGGTTTTACAAAGAAGACATCCCAAAAATCCAAGTGGTTTGCAAACATTCTAATTTAAGTTTTGAAGCGCAAATTTTCAGGAACGACTGGGTGGCACTAAAATTTAAAAAACAATAATGGCTGCAAAAGAAGAAGTTAAAGAGGCAATTGATGTTTCAAATTTAAATGATAATTTCAGTGAGATTGTATTGTTTAATGATAATGTAAACACTTTTGACCACGTCATTGAAACTTTGGTAGCCACTTGTAACCACAGTTATGAACAAGCCGAGCAATGTTCAATTCTTGTCCATTACAAAGGGAAATGCACCGTCAAAACAGGTCCCTACAGTGATTTAAAGCCTCGCTGTTCTAAATTGCTCGAAGCCGGGCTGAGTGCCGAAATTATATAGCAAACTTTTAAAGATTCTACTAGGCGTTACAAACCCCATTCGCTATTGGTAGCTGTGTTTTCTTAAGGGCTGCAAATCCACCCGCAATATCTATAACATTGGAAAATCCATTGGCTTTTAAAATAGAAGTTGCAATGACCGAACGGTACCCTCCACCACAATAAACATGGTAAGTTTTTTGACTATCAATACCCTGTATTTTTTGGTGAATGCTATCCAACGAAAGGTGCTCTACATGATCCCCTTCTAAATGTGTACTGTTGTATTCTACATCTTTTCGAACATCTAAAACGGCGGTGGACCTAGTTTTGAATCGCTGTTCAAATTCTTTTGCTGAAATGGATGTGATTTGTTCCGTTGTTTTTCCAGCCTTGATCCAAGCTGACATTCCACCTTCAAGATAGCCGATGCTGTTGTCATAACCAACTCGAGCCAGTCTTGTGATGGCTTCTTCTGAACACCGTTCTGGAACCACCAACAAAATAGGCTGATTGATGTCTGAAATGAGCGCTCCCACCCAAGGCGCAAAACCACCGTTAAGGCCTATAAAAAGTGCTCCAGGAATATGACTTTTTACAAATTCTTGTTGGGTTCTTACGTCTAGAACTAAGGTTTCTTTTTTTTGTGCTAATTCCTCAAACAATTGAACGGAAAGAGGAGTATTGCTCTTTGATAAAATTACATCAAGGTCCGTATACCCTGTTTTATTTAGTAAAATGTTTTCGATAAAATAGGGGGGTGGTGAACCAATATTCTTTAGAACTTCACTGACAAATTCTTCTTTAGTCATATCAGAGCGTAGCGCATAATTAGAGCTCTTTTGATCTCCAAGTGTTCCAATGGTTTCTTTACTCATATTTTTGCCACAGGCAGAACCAGCACCATGTGCAGGGTATAAAATAATATTATCTTCTAAAGGCATAATTTTAGAACGTAAGGACTCAAATAGCATTTCTGCTAACTTTTCTTTACTAAGGTCCTTGTATTGTTGGGCTACATCGGGAATTCCAACATCACCAAGAAAAAGCGTATCCCCAGAGAAAAGTGCATGATTTTTTCCGGCGGCATCTATCAATAAATAGCTGGCGGATTCGAGCGTATGACCTGGGGTATGTATCACCTTCAGGGTCAAGCTCCCAATTTTAAAGGTCTCTCCATCTACTGCATTGTAGCAATCGTAATGGGTGTTTGCGTTGGGGCCAAAAACAATAGTCGCCGCTGTTTTTTTTGCCAAACCTAAGTGGCCAGAAACAAAATCAGCGTGGATGTGCGTTTCAAAAATATATTTGATTTTGGCTTTGTTTTTTTTGGCGCGTTCAATGTAGGGGGTAGGCTCCCTTAAAGGATCTATCACCGCTGCCTCTCCATCAGATTCGATGTAGTAAGCGCCTTGTGCAAGACATTTGGTATAAATTTGTTCAATTATCATTGGAGATGGATTTAGACTTACAAATCTAAGATTTTTGAATTTGAAGTGAAATTCTTTTGCCGAAAAAATTAATGAGTTATATTTGCACCGCTTTAAAGGCCTCGTAGCATAACTGAATAGTGCACTTGATTACGGCTCAAGAGGTTGCAGGTTTGAATCCTGCCGAGGTCACAAATTATCCCCAAGAATAATAAATTATTTTTGGGGATAATTTTTTATATTTAGTTTTAAAAAATTAATTATTGTGAAAAATAAAAAAATTAATTTTAAAGAAAAGTTTATAAAGATTTCGGATTATTGGAGTCCAAAAGTAATTGCCGAATTAAATGATTATCAATTTAAGTTATCTAAGTTCAAAAATGAATTTATAACACATAATCATCAGGACACCGACGAGGCTTTTATTGTAATTGAAGGTACTATCTATATCCAAATTGACAATACAATTCAAACAATTAATACTGGAGAAATGATTATTATCTCAAAGGGTAAATATCATAAACCCTTTGCTAAAAAGGAAGCAAAGGTATTGATTATTGAGCCAAGAGGTGTAATCAACACAGGAACTCCTATAGTAGATTTAACCGCAGCTAATGATGTTTGGATTTGATAAATCATAAAAAGTATCGTAATCTTCTATTAAACCAAACAAAAAATTGTACATTATACATCTTGATAATTTAAAAACTTAATTAAATGAAAAAATTTGCTTTATCGACTTTAATTTTCACCCTCTTTTATTGTAGTGGAGGGGATAATGATAACTCGAATAACAATAACAATAACAACAATAACATTAATGACCCTATTGTAGGAACATGGGTTTTGGTTAATGAAGAAATCATTGGTGGAGATTGGGCAGGTTCCTGTAGAGGTTGCTGGATGGAAGATGATGCCGGATCAGCCGATACTTTTATTTTCACTGCAACTGAAGTTACAAAGAACGTCTGGGAATGTTTTCCAGATGATGGTAGTCTGTGCTCAGATTTAGAAACTTTTGGGCCTGTAAGCTGGGTGAATGTAGGTTCTGATATCTATGAGATTGAAGGGCAACAATTACAAGTAACTTTTATTGATGATAACCAGATGCAAACCCCTTTTGATGATGGGGATATTATCCAAACTTGGAGCCGAGTAGAATAGTTAATAATTTTTACAATTTAACATTTTTTAATTGCACTTTTAAATCCCAGTTAATTTGAAAGGATTCTCTTGGGTATATTTCTTTTAACCCAATCTTGTTGTTAAAGCTGTTAGAAACCCCGGTCATGGGTTCAATTGCAATGGCATGAAAAGCTGGTGGTGTGTAGAGTTGTAAATAAGTTTCGGCTTCAGATGCTGTTAGTTTCAAATCGTATTCTGGGGTTATAAATTCAACCACAGGGGCCTGTAAAATGTAAGCATCATCAAGTGTAACGCCCTTTAAGCCATAAGGCATTGTTAAATCACAGCCGACTACGCCAGTGGTAATATTTCTTGCATCGGCTGCCAGTTTTTGAGTACTGGAAAAACGCAGCGCACTTTGATTTAAATCAGACGTTTTGAAGTAGGGATGCCAGCCCAAGGTGAAAGGAAATTTCTTTTCACCAGTGTTCAACACAGTAATTTCTAGTGATAAGCCGTTTTTTGTTAATTTGTAGTGCAGGTCAATACGGTACAAAAATGGAAAACTGTCGTCAGGTTTCTCGGTTTCATAGCGCAATTGGAGGCAGGCAAATTCAGACGTCAATTTGTGAGCTGTACAATTGAAAGTTTTGTTGTATACCAAACCATGAAGGGCATTGTTGGCTGCTACCTCGTTGCAATCAAATACGTAATTTTTATTGTTAAAATTGTATTTTCCATCTTTTATTCTATTGGCAAAGGGGAACAGTACTGAAGATGGATACGTTTTTTGAGGGGAAATCGGGCTGAGGTTAGTGACAATTTGGGTGTTTTCAACTACAAGGCTGTCCAGACTTCCACCGCGTCCTAAACAAAATCGCGCTTGGGTACTAGAACATGGGCTGTGTAAACTTATAAAATTGTTGTTTTTTTTTAATCTGAACATTTGAGTGGCCATAAACGTATTAAACACTAAAAATTAATCCAGAGCTCTTAAGGTGACAAAGGTACGCCAGCCAATAAGGACCAACTGTAATTTAGTGGCTTTGCTCAAATCCAGTCCGCGTTTTGTGTAACTGGGTAGAAACATTTTATTTATGATGGCCAAGTATTTGAAAACGAATTTCACACCTCAAAAATAGAATTTCTTTTGGATATATTCAGCTATTTTTAAATCTTAAACTATATTCGTTAAAAATATTTAAAATGGAGGTTGTTTTTATGCTCATAGGATTTGTACTTCTCGTCATTGGAGGAGAATATTTGGTGCGTGCTTCTGTGGGGCTGTCGTTAAAATTTAACCTTCCAAAAATGGTTATTGGCCTAACCGTGGTGTCTTTTGCAACTTCTTTCCCTGAACTTTTGGTTAGTTTAAATGCTGCCATTCAAGGAGCGTCTGCTATTGCAATTAACAATGTCATTGGTTCAAATATTGCTAATATTGGACTTGTTTTAGGCATTACTGCCATCTGTACGACTATTGAAGTCGACCCTTCTTTTTATAAATTTAATTGGCCCGCCTTGCTCATTTTCTCTTTGCTGCTGTATGCCTTCATGCAAAATGACCAGCAATTGACTTCTTTTGAAGGCGCGGTTTTATTCATCGCACTGTTGGTGTTTATTGTTTTGCTCATTAAAAGATCGTCACGCACCAATTTAGAAACAGATCCCGAAATGGATACTTTGTCTGAAGTTTCCTATTTTAAAATAATTTTTTGGCTTGCCTTTGGAGGTGTTACCTTGTATTATGGCGCGGATTGGTTGGTGGATGGCGCTATTGTAGTGGCCGAACAAATGGG
>NZDM01000084.1 GCA_002690085.1 Flavobacteriaceae bacterium | reverse complement strand
CGCCTATAAGGTAGAAGATTTAAGAAATGCTGAATTCACTCAAAAATATGGCACCGCGCCCTCTATCATGGATTATGCACGCTTTAATTATGTCGCACAGCCTGAAGATAAAGGCGTCGCGCTGATGCCTAAGATTGGTGTGTATGATAAATATGCTATTGCTTGGGGGTACCGGCCGATACCAGGAAAAAATGCTATAGAAGAAAAAGAAATATTAAACAGTTGGATTACAAAACATGCTGGAGATCCCATGTACCGCTTTGGTCACCAGCAAGCAGGTGATGTTGTAGATCCAAGTTCCCAAACAGAAGACCTTGGTGACGATGCAGTTCTGGCCAGCTCTTATGGGATTAAAAACTTGGAGCGTATTGTTCCTAATTTGATCCGATGGACAACGAAAGATGGAGAAGATTACAAAGATTTGGAAGCCATGTATGGGCAAGTGCTTTCGCAATTCAACCGTTACATGGGGCATGTTGCGAATCATATTGGAGGTGTTTACGAGCATTACAAAACAGCCGATCAAAAAGGCGCAGTTTACACCCATGTGTCTAAAGAAAAACAAGCAGAGGCTCTGGACTTTTTGGATAAAGAATTGTTTCAAACCCCCTCGTGGTTGATAGACAAAACCATTTTTGAACGCATTGAGTATTCAGGGTCTGTAGAACGCATTCGCAAGTTGCAAGAGCGAACTTTGAAAAATCTATTGAGTTTGGGGAAAATGGCGCGGCTTATTGAAAATGAAACCTTGAACGGTTCAGAGGCTTTTAAACTGACAGATTTAACCACTGCATTGCGCAACAGTATATGGAGAGAACTCAAAAGAGGTCAAAAAATTGACACCTACCGCCGAAATCTTCAAAGAGCGCATATTGACCGGCTTGCTTATATAGTAAACGCTGAAAATCAAAGCAAAAGGTTGGGCAGCGATTATGTAAAATCAACCGCTGTAAATACAAGTCAATCGGACATTAGGGCTGTTACTCGATTTGAATTAAATGAAATTAAGCGCATGACAAAACGGGGGCTCAATAGAATCGCAGATAGTATGACGCGCATCCATCTTCAAGATATTGCGAAACGAATTGAGGCTATTTTAAATCCGGAATAGTTTTTGTACATTTAAAATCAAATTAAAAAAAGTTGCTATGAAATATATTTTAAAAATATTGGTCCTTCTTTTTAGTCTTTCAGTATTTGCACAACAACCGCCGCGACAAATGGATTCAGAACGTGGAAAACGGCCCAACAACCGCATGCAAGTGAAGAAAGCCTTGACCCCTGAACAAGAAGCTACACTTTGGACTAAAAAAATGACTCTGGAATTAGATTTAAACAAAAACCAACAAGATCAGATGTATGCACTTATTTTAGGAAAGACAAAAAAAATAAAGTTGCGCATGGAAAATAAACCTAAAGAGCGCCCTAGCAAAGAAGAGATTTACAATATGCATATCTCAAGGCTTGATGAAGCTATTGCCATGAAAGAAAGTTTAAAAAAAATCTTAAATGATGATCAGTTTGCTCAATGGGAATTGATGAAAAATAAAAAGTCTTCAAAGACCAAGGATATAAAAAAGCGTTCAAAAATGAAAAAGAAGAAACGCCGGTAGATATTTTTTAGAATTGATTATATAAAATCCAAACCTAGGTTTGGATTTTTTTTAAAACAGATTTTTTGCAAACTTATTGTGAATCCATAAAATCGCCAAACCAAAAACAATGGAAGTGATAATGAGGATGTTATTGATAAAACCTTCAACCGTAAAAGACATCCGAATGAGGATAGTTGAAATAATAAACCCAGAGTTTCGAATGACCTTGTGAAACTGATCTGTATAGAAAAAAGAAACCAACAACAACAATACATCTACGATAATAAGGACCGCGAAGAATTCGTCAAAAAACAAACTATTAACATCTTTTAGGGCTGCCGAAATATTAGAAGGCACTGAAGAGGTAACCCAGCCACCAAAAGTAAACAATCCAATTCCTATAAAAATAGGAATGAGGGCAGATGCCATTATTTTTTTAACCATTATGAACTGTTGTATTTGTGGACTTTCAAGTGGGTTTGCTAAATTTAGACGGTCCAAATTGTCCCTTAAATATGAAAAAAGGTAAATTAGAAAAAACAGCAACAAGGCAGTTATAATATCATAGGTGAAAGCGATATCATTTTTAATTTCAAACCAATTCGAAGTCAATTCTAAATTGGAAAGATCTTTAAAAATCCGTCGAATCACAATAAGCGTAATAATTTCATATTGTTTGGTAATGTAGGTAGTTATGGATCTTGGTAAATAAAAAATTAACAAGTAAACCTCGTAGATTAATATAAAAGAAAAAGGCGTGTAGATGGCTGCAATGGGATTATCAAAGAAATTAGATGTTTCGAAAAGATCTAAAAGCCCATAGCGTTTCAAATAAATGAGAGCAAGATGAACAATAAAACTGATCATACCTATGATCAGAATTATTTTTTCAATTTTTAGTTTTACTTTTTCAGAAATTAAAAGATTATAGAACCTATCAAATACCAATATTTTTGTCATAACTGCCTGTAATTGTACCAATTAATAAGGCAAATTTACACTTTAAGTTACAAAAAAAGATTGGCAAAGCGTTAAAGTATGTTAATGTCAATTTTTGTTAATTTGCAAAAACGATCTCAAACAAAAGAATCTTTCTAATATTTTTTGAGATAAATAATTATGGTTTTGATAGAAGCGTTTGGTTACTTTTTTTCAGTACTTATAGGAATTATTTTAGGTCTAATTGGAGGTGGAGGGTCTATTCTCGCCGTTCCTATTTTCACGTATTTATTTATGATTGACGAAAAATTAGCCACAGGATATTCGTTATTTGTGGTAGGTTGCAGCGCCATGGTGGGTAGTTTTAAACAGCATCAAAAAGGAACTGTAGATTTTAGAATTGCCCTTATTTTTGGCCTTCCCGCCATTCTAAGTGTTACTGCTGTTAGATTGTTTTTAATACCTATAATACCTGAGGAATTGTTTGCAATAGGTGATGTTGTCATTAGCAGGCGCATGGGTATATTGGGCTTATTTGCAGTAGTAATGATCTCTGCGGCCTTGAGCATGTTGAAAAGGCCAAAAAAAAATATTGAAAAAAGAAATTTAAAACTAGTTGCCTTTAACTACCCCTTAATTTTAATCGTAGGGATTCTCATTGGTAGCATCACAGGGCTTGTGGGTGCAGGTGGTGGGTTTTTAATCATTCCAGCTTTGGTTCTTTTTGCAAATATTGATATTAAAACAGCCATTGGAACCTCACTTACAATCGTAACTTTAAAGTCACTAATTGGATTTTTACTTGGGGATGCTTTGGTTGTAAATATTGATTGGAGGTTTCTTTTGCCTTTTACTTGCCTGGCTGTTTTTGGAGTTTTTATTGGCAATTACCTTGGAAGTTATTTTGACAACTCAAAACTTCGGAAAATTTTCGGTTATTTTATATTCGTGATGGCTGGATTTATAATTTACATGGAATTTATAGACCCTTCCGGAATTTTTAAAATTACCATAAAACAAAAATGAATCTCGGCATGGCAGCTTCCACATGGAAATGAGAGCAAAATTTCAGAAAATAAATTGCAGATTTCTTAATTATTTTCTTTTTTCTGTCAATGCAGCCTTTGTTTCTTGAGCCTTATCTTCAGTGATGCTATAATTACGCATGATAAACATTGCGAGGATGGTTCCTCCCATTGGAAAAAAACAGAAGAAAGCATGCAACCCATCTACAGCCGCTTGTTGGTCTAGCGTTGCAAGGTCCGGATTAAAACCAACAAATGTAATGATAGTACCACTTAGGGCGCCAGCAATGGCAAAGCCCACTTTTACCATCCACCAATAAATAGCACCAAAAATTCCTTCTCTTCGTTTTCCTGTATTTAACTCATCAATATCAATAACATCTGCAGTCATTGACATCATTATTGTAAACAAACTCCCAATTCCAAAAGAAAAGAACGGCAAAGCAATAATATACAGCGATGGTTTACCGGGAATGAATAAAAAATAAAGCATTATATAGCCCACCAATGAAATTGTTTGTGCCAACATAAAAGCCTTTTTCTTGCCAAATCTTTTGGACATCCAAGCCACCGCTGGAATCACAATAAATGTTGTGCCTAAAGCACCCAAACATCCAAACATAGAAACCCAAATACCAGATGCACCGGCGTCTCCATTAAATAATTTATAGACAATTACAAAAAAAGTCAGTGCTGCTACTGTGTTGAAAGCATTGAATATTAAAAAGGTTGCACCGCATAATTTTCTAAATTCCTTGATTTTAAACGCTTCAATAAAACTTTCAAATATTTTTTTTAAGCTGTTCCCAACATTCGCCAAATTTAAGGGCTCATAGTCTTCATTTAATGTGGATTTGCTTTTTATAAAAAAAGCAGGCACCAAAGCAAAAAGCGTACAGGGGATTGCAACCCATATGGCCAATTCTCTTACAGCAACATCCGCAGAGGGAAACCAATCTTGATCATACATAATAATCCAAAACAAAGGCGCAATGACCCAAGCCCACTGTCCAATCCATTGGGCGATGGCCATGATGTTTGTTCTTTCGTGAAAATCATCGCTCATTTCGTAACCCATGGCCACATAAGGAACACTAAAGATGGTCAGTCCCAAATAAAAAACCAAAGACCATAAAAAGAAATACCAAAAGTTATATTCTACACCATCTGTTTTATAAAGTTGCCACATAAAAATGTAAGCAAGCCCCATTAGAAGCCCCCCAATAAAGACATACTGTCGGCGGCGACCCCATTTAGATTTGGTATTGTCGGAGATAAAACCCATAATAGGATCAGTTATGGTATCAAAAATTCTAGGAAAAAGAAAAATCAAAGACCACATCCAGCCAGAAAACCCCAAGTCTTCAATAAGAACAACCATGAAGATTCCCAAGATGGCAGGAAACATTTGGTTGGCCAACATTCCAAATCCAAAAGCAATTTTTTGGCCAATTGATACGCTATTGACTATTGCATTAGATGTTTGCATAATATATTGGTTTAGTTAGTAATTAAAATTGTTTGAATGGCTTGCGGACTGATATTGATGGTCTTTTCTAGTTTTAATCCCTTTAATTGATAAGTCTTTTCCGTGAAACCTTCATTGAAAACCACGACTGCGGTAGAGCCATCAGGATTATGAGCTGCAGTCACCATCAAATCTTTATCTGTTGAGTCCGCTGCTATGACCTCAGCACCTGGCCTGATAAATTTACTAAAATGGGCCATGATGTAATACAATGGTGTATAATATACTTCATCTGAATCTGGATCTACAATAACTGGAGCCACGCACCAATTTTTAAACCAATTTGGGCCGCCTTGGCGGTCCAAAACCATGTTCCAGTCTACCCAGCCGTCAACCCAGTTATTGAGGCATCCAATGATGTCTCTTGCATAGCGATTGGCTGGGGCATATTTTGGATGTAAATATTTTTTGGAGGCTTCACGCCAATCATAGCCCCAATCAGTAGCTTCCTTTTTCCAGTACCAAGCATCCTCTTTCCAAACTGGAATTTCTGAATCTACACAAGCCTCTGTTTGAATCAAATATTTATTAGGCGCTTTTTGATGTGCGTATTTTAAAGCTTCTGGAAAGTAGTCATAAGTACTTTCATACCAGTGAATGGCTGTACCATCAAAATATTTAGAACTGGCTTCATCTCTGTACATCACATCAACCCATTCTTTAATATCCGCTCGATTTTGATCATATCCAAGAATTATAAGATCTCCTTTACCATCCCTTTCCAATTTGGGTCCCAGATGGTTTTGAACAAAATCGGTCATTTCCTCAGGTGAGAAATGCATGCTTTCCCAGTTGTTGCCATTGCCCATTGGTTCGTTTTCAACAGTAAAACCCCAAATATCAATGCCCTCATCACTATAAGCATCTGCATATTTAGAGAAGAACAAAGCCCAAGTGTCATAGTATTCTGGTAATAATTTTCCACCAACCCATGCATTGTTATCCTTCATCCAGGGTGCTGCTGTCCAAGGAGATGCAAAGATTTTAAAGCCCTCCTCAGAAATTTCTAAGGCGTCTTTTATCATGGGTATCAAATCTTCACGGTCTTCATCAATAGAAAAATGTTCAAGATTTTCATCACCAGCCACAGGTGAATAAGAATAGTGGTCTAGTGAGAAGTCACAGGAATTCATATGCGTTCGCGCCATAGAATAAGCCGCACCTTCCAAGCTAAAATAAGCCTTCAGAATTTCGGCTCTTTTGGATGGACTTAATTGGTTCAAAAGGTGGGCAGAGGATTCTGTAAATGCACCTCCAAAACCCGAAATCGTTTGAAATTTTTGATTTATATTTAAATTAATTTCTGAAGGCACTTTCAATGGTTCAATGTCCTCAATAAGCGTTAATTCGTGACCGCTTTCAGAAGTTTCATATACATTGATTGTAGGGTCATATTGTTTGCATCCCGTAGACATAAGCAGACTTGCTAAAAAGAATATCAAAGGACCAATCCATCTGTAATCAATCATTCCTGAGGTTTTTTGTTGTTAAT